>QXXE01000034.1 GCA_009911355.1 Clostridiaceae bacterium
TAATTCTCTTTGATTATACATTAAATCCTTGCGTATGAGGTGTCAACTAAAATGGTACAACATCAGGGCGACCATAGCATGACGGAGTACACGGACCGTTCGAGCTTCACGGGCGGCGGTGTGGAGGGATGAAAAGATGTGCATGAGGATGAAAGCTATACTGCCTGCTTGACAGCCAGAGATTGGGCCCAGACAGTGCCCCCGGCGTATGGAAGCTAAACTCGCCGGCGCTCCTGACAAAGTTAGTGTTTGGCTCTATCTTTGCGGATACCCGGAGCGAATCCAGCCACGGGAAAGTGGAAAATGGCGAACGTCACATACCGACAGCACATCATGCTCGTTTCAGCAGTTCTAAACGGAGATTGCTCTAAAGCGGAGCGCCGCAGTCATGCGGCTATGGGAGCTATGAGAAAAGCGGCCCTGAAAATCCGCCAAGGCAACGGAGCTGTCATAGTAGTCTGAGGACCCTGGATCGACAGGGATCGCCGTAAAAACGGAAGCGAATAATGACGCCCACATGGCGAAGGACAGCGGCCAATCATTTTGATACAAGAGAGGACGGTGCGCGAGGCACTATGAGAAATCCGATTGATGTATTGAAGCTCCTCACAGAGAAAGCAAGTGTAAAAGGGTATACCTTTGAGCGGTTGTACCGCAATCTGTATAACCCGGACTTCTATCTGCTGGCCTATAAGAACATTGCGGCCTCACCAGGCAGCATGACCACGGGCGCGGATGGATTGTCCATTGACAACATGAGCATGGCTCGTATCAACAAAATCATCGCATCCCTGAAAGACCAGACCTACCAGCCCAACCCGGCCCGGAGGACGTACATCACCAAGAAAAACAACCCAACGAAAAAACGCCCACTGGGTATCCCCTCCACCAATGATAAGCTGGTGCAGGAAGTCATCCGGATGCTGCTGGAGGCCATTTACGAACCCACCTTTTCCAATCTGTCCCACGGCTTCCGTCCAAAGCGGAGTTGCCACACGGCGCTGTCTCAAATCAAAGACACCTTCACCGGTGTGCGCTGGATGGTGGAGGGCGACATCAAGGCTTGCTTTGATTGTTTCGACCACCATGTCCTAATCAATATCCTGCGGCGGCGCATCAAGGACGAAAAGTTCCTGTCTCTCATGTGGAAGTTTCTGAAAGCGGGATACATGGAGCAGTGGGAGTACCACAAGACTTATTCCGGCACACCCCAGGGCAGCGGCATGAGTCCCATTCTGGCAAATATCTACCTCTCCGAGCTGGACACTTTTATGGAGGAATACAAGGCCCGTTTCGATACGGAACCCTTCAAGCGCAACGCCAGCAAGGAATATGAGAAGATTGCCAGACGCTACCGTAAGGCAAAGAAAAAGCTGGACGCGGGAGACCACTCGAAAGAGGCTGTCCAAGAGTTCAAAGCGGCCCAAAAGCTGAAACTGTCCACACCCTACGCCGACGTGCTGGACGCTGATTTTAAGCGGATACAGTACAACCGCTATGCAGATGACTTTGTGGTGGGCGTGATCGGCTCGAAGCAGGACGCAATATACATCAAAGAGGATTTGCGGCGATTCCTGTCCGAAAAGCTGAAGCTCACACTTTCAGAAGAAAAAACCAAGGTCACCCATTCCAGCGAGGCGGTACGCTATCTGGGCTACGACATTCGGGTCGTTCGGGATAAGGGAGTCAAGCGAAACAAAAAAGGTGCGCTGCAACGTGTGTGGTATGGAAAGGTGTTTCTCTACGTCCCCCACGAAAAGTGGGAGAACAAATTGCACGAACTTCGGGTCATGCAGGTCAAATGGGATGAAAACCGGGGCCGAGACTTTTGGCGGCCCATGCACCGAAACGAGCTGCTCAACAGCACGGATATTGAAATCGTCAGGCAGTACAATTCGGAAATTCGCGGCTTGTACAATTTCTATCGTATTGCGGAAAACGTCGGCGTACTGAGCAAATTCTACTATATGATGCGCTACAGTATGCTGAAAACCTATGCCGGGAAATACCGCACCACCGTAAGCAAAATCAAGAAAAAGTATATGCGCGGCGGTGTGTTCCGGGTTCCTTATAGCACAAAATCCGGACCTAAGCAATGTGAGTTTTATCACGACGGATTTCGTAAACAGGACAGAGGTTATGACAATGTGCAGGACACCCTTCCCCGGTATATCCGCTACGATGGAAGAAATACCCTGGCAAACAGGCTGAAAGCCGGTATCTGCGAGCTTTGCGGCAATAAAACGGATGATATTCGTATGCACCACGTCCGCGCCCTGAAAAAGCTCACCGGCAAAACCGAGGCGGAACGGCTGATGCTGCATATGCGCCGGAAGTCACTGGCGCTGTGCCCGTACTGTTACCAGTCTACACTTGCCCAAGAACCGTGATGGTGATTGCGCTTGGAGCCGGATACGCGGAGACGTGTAAGTCCGGTTCTGGAGGCGGCTCCGCCGAGACCGCTGGCGAAAGCCAGTATGGCGCGGCGGGGTCTACCTCACACCTGATGCAGATGCACAGTAGCTATTGCATCACAGACCCGAACAGATAAGTATAATAAGGTTATAGGGAAGCGCGCACCCTCAACGAAAGGAGGTTACACACCATGAAGAAGCAGGCAGAGAAAGACAAGCTCACCGCCCTATACGAAAGACTCTCCCATGACGATGAACGGGCAGGCGAATCCGTAAGCATTGAAAACCAAGAGGACATTTGTCAAGGATATTTTCACCCTAAAAACGCAATGTTTCCTTTCCCATGATACCAGCGTTATTCAATACTACCCCACATAAAGGCAGAGGACAGCACCTTGTAGATGCTGTCCTCTGTGTAGTTACCCAAACCCTAAGCAGAAGGCACAAATCTCACATTTCCCCTATGGCGAACAAAATCTCAATAATGGTCCCGCGTCCATTCCCGCTATGCAATTTGATTTCTGCGTGATGATACTGCGCGATATGCTTGACAATCGACAGCCCCAGCCCGGTGCCACCGGAAGCCTTGGAGCGGCTTTTGTCCACCCGGAAAAACCGTTCAAATACTCGCGCCTGATACTCCGGGGGGATGCCGATCCCGGTATCTTTCACGGAAACAGTTGCGGCAGTATCACCTGTTAAAACAGTAACTTCCACCTTGCCGCCGTCTATGTTGTATTTTATGGCGTTGTCGATCAGGTTATAGAACATTTCATACAGGAAGTTCCGCACTCCGTCTACCATCAGATTTTCGCCTGAAACGGACAGGCCGATATGCCGCTCCTCCGCCCGCTCCCGCAAAGCGGATACCGCACTGTCCGCCAGTTCCAAAAGGTTCACCTGTTCCTTTTCCGGCGCGGTTCCCTCGTCCAGCTGCGACAAGTGAATGATGTCCTCCACCAGCGTTACCAGCCGTGCCGCCTCTGTGCGGATAACGCCGACAAACTGCGGAACATCCTCCTGCTTGACAAGGCCGTTCTCTAACAGCTCGGCGCTGCCCATGATGGATTGCAGGGGCGTTTTCAGTTCGTGGGACACGTTGGCGGTAAACTCCCGGCGGCTGCGTTCTGCGGTGGCCTGCTCCGTCACATCAAAGGCCAGCAGCACCGTTCCCGCTGTAAGTCCGTCCACTGTGATCCGGCTGATGTCAAATTGATACTCCCGGTCATTTCGCACAGCGCGGACTTCGCTATGTCCCCCTTCCAGTGCGGTCTGAATAGCAAGATTGATTGTATGGTCACGGTCTATCACAAGAAATTCCTGTCCAACGCAGGAGCCGCCTGCACGGAAGATCATCCTCGCAGCGGGATTAATGCTCAAAACGACGCCTTTCCCATCCAGCAGAACAAGCCCCTCACCCATGTTTTCTGTGATCTGCTCAAATTCCTCGGTTTTCCTTCTCAATTCCCGGAGCTGCGCCTCGATCTGCCTGTGCTGCTGGTGGATGCGTCCCAGGAGGGGGGATAATTCCTCATAGGCGTCGTTTTCCAATGGCCTGTCCAAGTCCAGACGGTTCAGCGGCGCAACGATGCTTTTCGCCATCCGATGGGCCAGCAGAGCGGAGAGAATGGCCGCTATGATTGCAGTCAGCAAAATCGGCTGAAGCATCCCCATCGCCAGGGCAAACACCGTCAACTGGCTGATGGAAATGCGCAGGATGGTTCCGTCCGTCAGCCGCTGTGCATAATACAGCGTCCGTTCAGTCAGTGTCTCCGAGTAGCGGACCCCGCCGCTTTCACCTTCGGCCAGGGCCTCTTTTACCTCCGCCCGGCCCGCGTGGTTTTCCATCTCCGCCGCCGGGACGTGGGTATCAAACAGCACTTCGCCGTCAGCGGCGATCCAGGTCAGACGAAAATCTGCTGTGGATGGGAATCGATAGGGGGAAGCCAACTGCTCCAGGTAATCCAAGCCGTCCGCCTCTACTCCATAGGAGGCCAGACGGAGTTCATCCCGCAGCTGTTTCTCTTGGACGTTTCTGTAATAGTCATACAGACAGCCCATGATAATCACCAGGCTTGCCAGGAGAACGGAAACCGCCGCCAGCAGGATAGAACGGAAGATTTTCTTTGTCATGCCTTTGCCTCCAGCCGGTAGCCGATATGCCGCACCGTTTCGATCATCCCGCCATAGTCTCCCAGCTTCTGCCGGAGCGTCTTGATGTGCATATCAACCGTCCGGGTTTCCCCGGTGTAATCCACGCCCCAAATGTCGGATAAAAGCTGTTCCCTGGTGAACGCAACGCCGGGGCGGGAGAGGAACAGGCGAAGCAGTTCAAATTCTTTGTAGGTGAGCAAAATACGCGCTCCGTCTGCGGTAACTGTCCGTTCTTCCAGATCCATCGTCAGACCACCGGCTGTCAGCTGCTTTGCCGGAGATGCTGGCTGGCAGCGGCGCAGGACGGCTTTTACCCGCGACACCATTTCCATCATACCGAAGGGTTTCACCAGGTAATCGTCCGCGCCCAGATCCAGGCTTTGGATTTTATCGTATTCCGCGCCCTTGGCGGTGGCCATGATGACGGGAATATCCGCAAGATGTACCGTCGCTTTCATCCGCCGCAGCAACTCCACGCCGTCCATTCCCGGCAGCATGACATCCAGAATGACAAGCTCCGGCCGCTCTGTTTCCAGCGCCGCCAGGAACGCTCCGCCGTCCTCAAAGCCCCTGGCCTCAAAGCCGGTGGAGCGCAGGGTGTAAAGCTCAATATCCCGAATGCTGGCATCGTCCTCTACACACCAAATCATAGCGCTTCTCCTTTGTGTTCCCCGGTCACGGCAAAAATCACCCATTCCGCGATATTGACCGCATGATCTCCAATACGCTCCAGATATTTGTCGATCATCAGCAAATCAAGAGCGTGTTCGCCGCAGTCGGGGTTTGCCGCGATGTTCCCGATCAGCACCTGTTTTACCCGGTCAAAGCATTGATCCACAATGTCGTCATGGCCGATCACCAGCCTGGCCCGGACGGTATCTTTCTGGACGTAGGCATCCACGCTCTCCGTGACCATTTTGATGACCTCCGCCGCCATTTCCCGGATATGGCCCACGTCCTCCGGCACATATCCCTGGGCCAGACACGCCCGTATGATCTCTGCAATGTCCGCCGCCTGATCTCCGATGCGCTCCATATCCGTGATGATCTTCATGGCGGCGGAGATTTGCCGCAGGTCGCGGGCCACCGGCTGCTGCTGGAGCAGCAGTTTCAGACACAGCGTTTCAATATCCCGCTCCATCTGGTCGATCCCGCCCTCCAATGGCTTGACCTGTTCCGCCAACGTGCTGTTACCATTCTCCAACGCCTTCGCCGCCTTGGAGATGGCCTCCTCGCACAGCGCGCCCATCTGGATCAGCTCCGTATTCAGAAGGGCGAGCTGGCTGTCAAATCTGCTCCGCATTACCCAAACCTCCCTGTGATATAGTCCTCGGTCCGCTGATCCTCCGGTTGAGAGAACAGCTTTTCCGTTTCGTCATACTCGATCAGCTCTCCCAAGAGGAAGAACGCCGTGCGGTCTGAAATACGCACCGCCTGCTGCATGTTGTGGGTCACGATAACAATAGTGTACCGCTCTTTCAGCTGCATTGCAAGCTCCTCAATTTTAGAGGTGGAAATAGGGTCCAGGGCGCTGGTGGGTTCGTCCATCAGCAGCACCTTCGGCTCCACGGCCAGGGCGCGGGCGATGCAAAGCCGCTGCTGCTGGCCCCCGGACAGGCCCAGGGCGTTCTTTTTCAGCCGGTCTTTCACCTCGTCCCAAATGGCCGCCCCCCGGAGGGACTGCTCCACAAGTTCATCCAGCTTGGCTTTGTTTTTGACGCCGTGCGTGCGGGGGCCGTAGGCGATGTTATCATAGATGCTCATGGGGAAGGGGTTGGGCTTCTGGAACACCATGCCGATTTCCTTACGCAGAGCGTTCACATCCAGGCCGGGAGCGAAAATGTCCGTATCCAGATACCGCACCTCTCCGGTGATCTTCACGCCGGGGATCAGGTCATTCATGCGGTTCAGCGTTTTCAGAAAAGTGGACTTTCCGCAGCCGGAAGGGCCGATCAGAGCGGTGATGTTGTTCTCTGGAATCTGGATATTGATATTTTTCAATGCCTGGGCGCTGCCGTACCACAGGCATAGATTTTTTGCGGTAATTGCGTTGTTCATAGCGCCCTCCTTTTCTTGAAGCAGCGGCCCACCAGGGCGGCAGTCAGGTTGACCGCCAGCGTCAGGAGCATCAGGATCGCGGCGATGGCAAATGCCACGCCAAATTCTCCCTGCTCTTTTGCGTAGACGTACAGCGCCACGGTGAGGGTGGCCCCCGGACTGGTCAGGCCGGTAATAAAGCCGTTCAGCGCATGGGCAAAGCCCGCCGTAAACAGCAGCGCCGCCGATTCACCCAAAATACGCCCCACCGACAGGATGCAGCCGGTGATGATGCCGCCCGCACATCCGGGCAGCACCACCGTGCGGATGACCCGCCACTTTCCGGCCCCCAGGCCAAAGGCCCCCTCGCGGTAGCTCTGGGGCACAGTTCTCAGGCTCTCCTGGGTCGTTCGCATGATGGTGGGCAGGTTCATGATAACCAGCGTCAGCGCACCCGCCAGCAGAGAGGTTCCCAACACGCCGGTAAACACCAGCATCCCCACAAGGCCGTAGATGATGGACGGGATGCCGGAGAGGGTTTCCGCCGCGTACTCGATGACAGACACCAGACGCTTATTTGCGGCGTACTCGGTCAGATAGACCGCCGCCCCTGCCCCCAAAGGCAGGACGATCAGCAGGGCGGCGAGGATGATGTAGACGGTGTTCAGAATATCCGGCAGGATGCCGATGGCGTCCGACAGATAGCTGGGTTTGGTGGTCAGCAGCTCCCAGGACAGGTTGGGGAGGCCCGCAGCCAGCACATAGCCCACGAGAAACAGCGCCAGAGCGCACACCAGCAGCACCGACAGGGCGCACAGCAGCCCCATTACACCGATATAGGCCCTCCGGGATGGGGAGATTGGTCTGTCCAGCATAATCAGCCCTCCTTTTGCCCCTTGAGGAAGAAATTCAACACGGCGTTGATCAGCATGATGAACAGAAACAGCACCAGGGCGATGGAGAACAGCGCCTGCCTCTGTAGGCCGCTGGAATAGGACATTTCGCTGGATACCGCCGTGGTAAGAAATCGGACGCTTTCAAACAGTGAGGGCATATTTGCTGCGTTGCCGGATACCATCATCACCGCCATAGCCTCCCCGATGGCCCGGCCTACTCCCAGCACCACCGCCGCCGCGATGCCGCTTCGCGCCGCAGGGACGGATACCCGAAAATAGGTTTCTATCGAGGTCGCGCCGAGGGCCAGGGATGCGTCCTCGTACTCTTTCGGTACTGCCTCCAGCGCGGTAATGGATACTTTGATGATGGAGGGCAGAATCATGACCGACAGGACGATGATTGCCGCCAGCAGGCTGGCCCCGTCCGGCACATGGAACAGCGCCCGGGTACCCGGCACAAGCACCAGCATCCCCACCAGACCGTAGACCACAGATGGAATACCCGCCAGGAGGCTGACAGCGGCCTCAACGATGGATTTTACTTGGGTTGGAGCCAGCTTCGCCAGATAAACCGCCGCGAAAAATCCTACCGGGACACCGAACAGGATAGCGCCCGCTGTGCCGTAAATGCTGGTGAGAATGAACGGGAGGATGCCGTATGAGGGCTGTGCGGCGGTAGATTCCCAGGTGTCACCCAGTAGAAAGGGCACAAGCCCGATCTGCCGGATGGCAGGGATGCCGGAGGCCACCAGATAGGCCGTAATCAGCAGGACACAGCCCACTGTGACCAGTCCGAGCATCAGAAATATCCCGTGGACGGCGTTTTCCGCCAGTTGTTTTCTGCTACGCATCGTCAATTTGCCGCCACAGCGCCCGCATTGGAAATCAGTTCTGCCGCGTCAGGGGAGATAGCGAAGTCGAAAAACTTCTGCGCCGGTTCCGAAAGAGGCGTGTCCGTCTTTGTGACCAGTACGAAGGGTCGCTGGATGACATAGCTGCCGTCCTTCACCGTATCCTCCATGGGAGCTACACCGCCCACCGTGACAGCCCGCACCGTGTCCTTGACAGAGGCAAGGGAGGCATAGCCGATGGCGTCCGGGTTTTGGGACACGGCGGTGATTACATCGCCGGTGGAGGTCAATTCCTGGCGGTACTGACAGTTGTCCGATGTGCCGGTGATGGATTCAAAGCCGTCCCTTGTTCCGCTGCCCGCTTCCCGGCCAATGAGAACGATCTCTGCGTCCTGCCCGCCGACATCCTTCCAGTTGGTGATCTCGCCGGTATATATTTTGGCGATGGTATCCACGTCAAGGTCGGAGATAGGGCTATCAGGGTTGACGATCACCGCGATGCCGTCATAGGCCAGCACAGTCCCGGTCAGGCCCTGGGCGGATTCCTCCGCCTTCAGGTCGCGGCTGCTGAGGCCAATGTCACAGCGCCCCTCCAAAACCGCCTGGATGCCAGAGCCGGAGCCGGTGGGGTTGTAGGTGAAGGTCACACGGTCGTTCTGCGCCTCAAACGCCTCACCCAACGCACCGATCACCTTCTCCATAGAGGTAGAGCCATCAGTGGTGACGGTGCCGGACGTTTTCTGTGAACATCCCGCCATAACCGACAGGGCTAGCACAGCAACCAGCATAAGACTTGCAAATTTTTTCATGTTCAAATTCTCTCCTTTCAACTTTTGGGGTACGAGAAAAGAATACTGCTGGTGTGTAAAATTCAAAAGAGAGGTATTGTAAAATGAATGTAAAATCGGGTATCACCATTGTAGCAAGCAGTGTCTTTGTTCCCACAAATTATGTTCAATATTGGGGTGCTTCTGCGTGTCCCTCCGTAGCCGCTAACCGTTGCAATTCAACGAGTTCAATATTTAATAGCCCCACAACGCCGGTAGACGCTGGAGGCGTTTGCAACACATTTGCAACAGTGAACAGGGGGTTGAAAATTAACTTTCAAGGGGCTAATACACCCTATCCGGGTAGGGGTATAAATCCACCACGGGGAAGGTTTTGGGAATCAGATTCTTTCCTTGCTTCAGGCTGTCCACCATGACGGCTTCAACCTCTGGCGTGAAATCGTGCAAGTGATAATCCCGGCCCCGGTAGTGGTACACCAGCCCAAAACCGGGCATAGCATAGCCCATGGTTCCACCAAAACGATCTATGAATTTTTGGGTGGTTTCATCCCACATATTCAAGGTTCCCTTCAAGAAATTTAACCATGTTCAGTATAACACAGCATCGGGCAAAATGGAACCCCGGCCCACTCCTTACAATGGGCCGGGGTTCAGCATGACCAAAGAAAGTTTAGTGGCTATGGGCCTGACTGAAGAACAGACCACGAATACGGTCAAGGGGGCGGACGTGCGTTTTCTGGATGTTCCATTTTATGCCCACCTTTCAAACAACTTCAGCATGATTTCTTGGTGCGTGGGGTATTTTGCCGGAACCCCGCTTGAAGAATATTCAGTGGTTACGCCGTTTTGGGTGACGGTGATTTTCGATCCCGGCTTTATGCTCACATCCGGGGACAGAAACAGCTTCACGCCCTGGGTCATAACTGCCACATTGCCGGTGGTCGTGGTGGTGTCCAGCGCCTTGAAGGACAGCTTGCAAGGCTGATCCTCTAAAACGGTAACTTCCTTGAAATCGGTCAAGAAGGTGTCCGGGTCCCTCACTGACTGATATTCATACACGGTGGCCCGGCCCTCATAGGTACGTTCCAGGGCCTTTCTTGCGGCTCGCCTTGCCTGTTCAATTCCCATGGTATCAACTCCCATTCTCCAAAATTTGGTTTAGCTGGTCAACGCCCTTTCGGTGGTATCTGAAGATTGAGTGTCGGCCATAGTTCATCAATTCTTCCATATCAAGCCACGGCACTTTCTGACAGCCTGATCCGGTCAGGCCATAGCGCAATTCTATGACTGTCCGGGCGGTGGTATCCGGTATCAGCTTGACCAACCCCACAATTTTTTCCCGCTGGGCGGTCAGTTCATCAATACGGCTCTGTATATTGTCCTGGAAGGCCGCTATTTTGGCTTTTGTGGGCTGGGATAGGTCAATACCCACATAAGGAACCGGGGCCTTTAGAATGTCCTGCAAGCGCTTTATCAGACGTTGCGCCGGAACCAGGGAATCCAGCAGAATTTCAGCCGGGGACAGGTCAGCCATAAGATCACCGCTCCATTTCCATAACCAGGGCTTCCAATTCATCCAGCTTGGTTTGCATTTCGCTCACTTTGATAACGTTTAGTACACTGTTACACGCATAGATGAGAGAGTTTCCCCGTTTGGGGTCTATCTCACCATTCAAGATCATGTTGCCGATCCGGGCGATACTCCGGCGAATGTCAGCCGGGGTGGATAGCTTCAGGGTTTTTCGCCGGGGCATAGTCTCACCGCCTTATTCTGTCAAATCGTCAATAAAAATCACGGCATCTTCAACCGTATTGGGGTATTTGTCTGCCAAAGCCTGAAGCGCATCAACGGCGGCTTCCATGGTGTCATGCTCTGTAAAAATCTGCCGCACACCGTTAATCTTGCCGCCGCATAGCTGGCCCTGGGCCGTCCATTTCCCAGTGTCCGGGTCATAGTTGACGAACCCCATATAAAACCGCTCTGCCTTGCGCTGGGCGGCTCTTTTGGCCTTGATGATTAGTTTATCTACCTTGTCCATAAAATGCCCTCCATAGGCCACCACGGGGCCGCACAGGGCGGTTTCCCCATGCGGCCCCGTGGTGGGTTATTCCTTGGCTTCCTCGCCGGTGCTGGGCTGGGCCTGATAATAAACCGCTTTCACCTTGTTATCCAGAGTGAAGGCATCGTAGCAGATACGGCCCTCCACCAGACTGCCGGAAATACCGGGCGGGTTTTCGTGGATCGTGTAATCCTCCAGCTTGACCGGGGCCACGGTGGCGCACGGGTGGGCAATCATGAAGCCAAAACCAGAGGGCAGACGGTTGGCGGGGATTTTCTGAACGCTCATTCCGTCCAGCATCCCGATCACGCCCTTCAGGCGCAGATCAGAACCAATATCAGTTTCCATGATGATGTCCTTGGACTTCTTCATCAGGGCATAGGTGGCGGGGGTGACAACCAGCACCCGGCCCGTTTCGGGAACCTCGGCATTGTCCAGGGTTTCAGAACCGGCAAGGATTTCCGCATAGATGTTGGTAGCGGTCAGGGCCTTGGCGGCGGGGGCGGTTCCGGCATTGGCGCACATTACGCCGTAGGTGTAGGCATCCACTTCCGGGATCACCACTTCCCGAAGCTGGCGCTCCAAGGCGCTTGCCGCCTGAAGCTGTTGGGCGGTTTCGTCCGTATCCAGCTTGTCAATGGCGAAGGTGAAGGAACGATCCTTCTTCAGCGTCATTTCCTCGGTGACAGCATCCAGGGACGCAACAGCGCCGTAGCGGCTCCAATTCCCCTGGGCGGGGCCGGTGCGCCCGTAGTCGTTCATGGCGGACGTGCTGATCTTATACACCTTGACGGTGTGCGCCCCTGTCCAATCAAAATCGGTGTTGGTTAGAAGGGACTTTTTGGAAGCCGTGGTGAACTTTTCATCAACCAGCGGCTTGAAGGTAGTAACGAGATTGATAGCCATTTATTGGCACTTCCTTTCTTGGATCAGGAAAGTCCCATAGCCTTTCTAAGCTGGGAATCTACCCCGCTGGGGGTGGCGGTTGAACTGCTGGCGGGGGTGGCCCCGTGGATGGTGAAGGGCTTGGGCGCTTCCGCTTTGATTTTGTCGATCACACCCTTCAGGGTGGTAATGGCCTTTTCCATGGCTTCCGGGCTGGACACATTCAAAGCGTTCAGCAGTTCCACAGGAAGGCCGCTTTCGGTCAATTTCTCTTTGGCAGTCAACAGCAATTCACGCTGGGCCAACTGCTGTTCCCGTTCAGCAAGGGCGGCTTCCGATTTGACCTTCTCACGGGCCAACCGGTCAGAAACAATCTTGTTCACTTGCTCTTGCGTGAAAGTGGTTTCCCCGGCTCCGTCCGGGTTCTGATTCTGCATGGTCTTGTTTTCATCCATCGTTTATTCCTCCGTTTAACGTCCAGAGTGGACTAAATATGAAAAAGCGTGGGAACCGTCCATAGCAGACAGTTCCCACGCCGTTTTCGCACAGCTTCCACCACAGGGGGTGGGGTACTTTGATAGGTCAATTATACCACATAGGGGGGGTGGGGGTCAAGCCCAAACCGGGCTATTTCGTAGGGTTGCCGTGATTTTTAGGGATGAAATACACGCTGTTATAGGGGGCCTTGCCGGGTTTTTTCTTGATTTTTACGGGGGGTAAAATCCCCTTCAAGTATGCCACAGCCTGGGCCACGGTCGCTTCATCGTCCGGGGTATAGCTGATATGGATTTTCACCATAGGCGATCACTCCAACGGCGGAAGGGTCAACGGGTGGATTGTGCTGATAATCTGGCTAATCTCCTTGTCCCGGATGGTGGCGATTTCCAACAGCGTTTCGGACAGGTGCGCCGCCTGTTCCCCGGCCTTCTCGTCACCCTCCATAGCGCTCCAAACCAAGGAATGGAGAACGCCCATAGAGTGCTTCAGGTGTTCGATATGGCAAGAGAAGTTTTCAAGTGCGTTCAGCGTTTCCCGGCTCATGCCAAAGTCCGGGGCATCGGCCACAAACTGGGCCATCTTCATAGCAAAATCAGGGGTCATTATGTAGTTACCTCACTTTCTGTTGGGCCGCATTGTCTTTGAGCATTGGGCGAATATCAATCACTTTGGGGGTGGGGGCCTTCTTGGGTTTCGGCTCTAAGGAAACATCAGGAAGGGGATCAACTTTCATTCCGGCGTCTTTACTCATGCGGCGCAGTTCCAAGAGATTTGCATATGTAGCCACAAGGCAGAATCCCCGGTAGGAAACGAACGGTTCACAGAGGGACATTTCAGGATCACCAAAAAGATGAAGGTCAACGTCACGTTCCCCACAGTGAAACGCCCATTCAAAGGCGCTATTCCCGAAAAGCCGAATGGCATCGGTGAAGGTCACGCCCTCTTGGTCATAGAACAAAATAGCGTGTTCGTCAAACATTAGCTTGACTTGTTCAGCATCATACAACATTCTGAATCACTTTTCCTTTGACTGGCGGGGCGATCCATGGTAGAATCATCACAGACCGCCCCTGGGTTGGTGGTTTCCGGCTCCTATGTGTCAGGTTGTGGAAGGCGTGACACATGGGGGCCTTTTTACTGCTGGGCCTGGGGCTTGTCCAGCTTCTTCAGGTTTTCGGCAATCGCCACGATTGCACAGCGGCCATTGATCCACCATGCGCAACCTTCCTGCTCACAGTGGGGCATATCGCAGTTTGCCGCCATAGGACACCACTTGCTTTCTTTCATCAGGTTTCACCACCTTTCTGGGAAGAAATTAGCGTTTCAAGGCTTGCCGGGGGGAATATGCACCTATGTGTTACTCTGTTACTTGTGTTAAAAGTCTCTTACAAGTAACACATAACAACACAAGTAACGGTAGTTGTGTGGGAACACACTTTAACGCCATTTTTGAAAAGTGTGCTTCCTGCCATAGGCTCCACCATTCTTGCCGGGTGGATAGTATAGAATCTGATCCCGCAAGTATAGCATTTTTGCGGTTGTCTTAATCTTTCGCCCAAGGGAATCCGGCGATTTGTCCGGGGGCTTACCTGTTACTTCAATGCAAAGTTTGAATAGTTCTGAAGCCGTCCCGCTCCAAGTCAGGGTTTCCGAATCTGTCAGCAGTTTTTTAACTGTCTGCACTACAGGATCATTTTCATACTCCAAGGCCAACCGCCGTTCTTCGACTTCATCAACGGAACCTTTACATTCCCACCGGCACAAATCCGGGTTAAACTCAATTACCATATCATCCGCTACAACATCCCGCCCGGTAATGTAAAGGGTTGTTTCCTTTTCGGTGCGGCTTGCCTTCTGCATCACGATAGCAGTATCAACGGAACCGAAAATTCCGTTAGTGCCGGAAATACGCTCGAATACATCCCCGTCACCCTTGCCTTTTTTCAGGTGGTGAACTACCAAAATACAGATGGAGTATTGATCCGCAAACTGCTTCAACTGGCCCATTTGCCGGTAATCGTCCGAATAGGCGCTTTCACGGTTTTTAATCTCACCTTTGACCTTTTGAAGCGTATCAATAACAATCAGGCCGGTTTTGGGAAATTTAGTGATATATTGTTCAAGCTGGGTAATTAGTCCGTTGTCCAAGTTTTCGGAGAGTATAGCATACCGAAACCCATACGGGGCTGGGGCGTGGTAGGTCAGGCGGTTAATACGATCCTGAAGGCGGTTTTTGCTGTCCTCCAAGGCAAGATATAGGCACTCCGTTTTTTCTGTCCCGTGGTTCATAAAACGATCACCAGTGGAAACGGATAGACAAAGATCAAGCACCCACCAGCTTTTCCCGTATTTGGGCGGGGACGCTAACAGGGCAAGTCCCTGGGGGATCATTTCAACCACTACCCATTTAATGGGCGGAAGCTGTTCTTCCTGAAGTTCACGGGCGGATTGTACTTCCAATTCCTGAACTTTTTGAACACGCTTTGAACCGCTTCCCCGTTCATACTTGCCCACGGAACCACAGATAGTTTCCAACTCCTTATCAGGGAGAGGGGGATCACAGCGTCCAGCGTTTACGGCGGTCAGGGTTGCCAATATTTCTGGCTCTGTGTACGCTTGCGCCCGCAAGCTGGAAGCCATCTTGAACAAGGTTGAATTTCGTTCACCGCTGGGGATTTTGTCAGGCAGTTCAAACGGTGCGCCGGTGTCTGGCTTTGCTGTCAGCAGTTCCAACAGGAAGGCCGGGAGATCGGCGGGGCCGTCCGGCATAGCTGAAGGGTTTTGGCTTTCCAGCCATATGTAAGGGTTCCCGTTGGGGTGTATGCTGGGCGGGAACATGGAATAGCCGCCGTTGCCCCTTACATCCACGTTGGGGAGTATACCAACAAAATTCCCGATAGGTGCATCGGTACGGAATAGAAGCTGTTTACCGCCCCGCCCTGTCTGGAATGTCCAGGTGGGCGGGATTTCTCCCCCATGCTGGGCGGCGTACTCCATCAGAGAATCTTCCCCGTCCGGCTCCCCGTCTGCTTTGGGCTTGTCCAGGTCGATAGCCACGATCCCGCCGCCCATTTTAACGCCGATGTTGAAAAGCCTGTTGGTTTCGCCCTCCCACAGCTTCAGGGCCACAGCAGGATCAGTGGTAGCGGTTTCTTGCCACTTCATCACAGCGGCTTTCTTGCCCTGGATTTCCAGTTGGAACACGGGCAAACCCAAGGCGGCATATTCCGCCGCTATGGGGCCGAAGCCGGTTGCTTCATTGGTCAAATTGCATCACCTCTTTTTTTTTGCCAATTTTGCTTTCGGAATCCCTGTCAGTTGGCATTATCCGCCATTGCCGTGGCATCCTGGATAATGTCAGTTACATCCACGCCCAACGCACGGGCAATGCGGCCCACCGTTTTAGGCTTGACTTCCATACCCCGCCGAATCCGCAACAGCGTTTGCGGGGACGTTCCGTTCCGCAAGTCTGTTTCAGACATACACGCCCGGGCAAGGTACAGTTCCATTTTTTTAGGATCAATGCGCATGGTTTAACCTCACTTTCTGTTCTGATATGTTAATTTTCAAGGTGCATTGTGGTTTCCCACGACAGCGCCGGGGCGCTGTTTCGGCCCGGAACCACCGGGGCCATCATCAGGCGGGGACTTCTCTTGTGACAATCTCATTGTTTCGGTACACGGGGCCGCTTCCTGTCCAGCGGTATTGAGTGTTCCAGCTAATCACACCCTCCAAGCCCATAGTGGCTTCATTCACGTTTTTGGCCCAAACCTCAAGGTTGATTCTCTCGCCGGTCTTGATGTGCTGAATGCCAACGCTGAAAAGCTGTTCAGTCATGGTTAAACCTCCAATTCTGCGATAATCGCAACGTAATCATATTTTGTTTCCAGGTATGCGGCTTCCAGTTGGGCATCTTCCAGGGTGTCAAATTCCCGCTGGTGCTGGTTGCCCTCGAAGTCGTTCCATTCCACAATGAACACGGTGGGCGGCTCCTTTCTGTATGTTCCGTTTTCGTTCCGTCTGGTATCATAATAGCACCACTATAGTTCCGTGTCAATAGTGAATAAAAAATTTTTTCTAAAAAGTGTTCCATTTTCGTTCCGACTGTGCTATACTCAAAAATGGAGGTGGTTTTTCGCATGGATATAAAGGCGATTGGAGAAAAGATAAAGCAATATCGAAAACTCAAAGGGTTGACACAAGAAGAACTTGCAAAAAACTCTGGTTTATCCACCATGAGTATCAGGCGATATGAAAGCGGAGAGAGAATAGCCCCACAAGAAACTTTGCTGAAAATCGCTAAAGCCTTGGGCGTTCACTTGCGGGATTTAGCTGATAATTCATGGTTGGAAGAATTTGAACAGCAACATCCAGACGCAAATGAACGGGCTAACCGTGGTTTAGCGGTTATCAGGTATTTAGAAGAAATGGGGTTTACTATTTCCTCGCAGGTGCTTAAATGGCATTGGGAGAATGAAAGCGATCCGCCTGAAGAACGGGTACAGATAGCGGATGAAATATTGACTGTTCTTTCCAAAGACGGACACACCGCCACATTCACGGACGCAGAATTTGAAGAACTGCAAGCCGGGGCCAAAGAAGCCATTGAAGGAAAGTTCTATAAGAAGGTTCTGGAACAGCAAAAGAAATAAAACCCCGCCACAGGGCCATAGACGGGCCATAGAGTGGGGTTAGAGGGAAGGGGGTATCAAGTGACCACCACGGCGATAAAACGCCGTAGAACGGCCCACAGAGGGCAAAACAAAAAGAATCCCCACGGCGGCAACCGTAGGGATTCCGAAAGCACCCACCACAAGAAACCTACCAAAGAATCAAGGGTGGACAGGTACATTATAGCACCTGCCCTTGGTTCAGCGCAACCACTTTTGAAAGGGACAGGTGAAAATCATGCGTTTACCCAACAATTACGGCAGTATAAGCAAGCTGTCAGGCAACCGCCGCCGTCCGTATGTCGTGCGGAAGTCCAAAGAAGGCGGGGGCTTCACTATCCTTGGATACACGGCTTCCAGGGAAGAAGGGCTTGAACTGCTGGCCCAATACAACGCCAACCCCTGGGACATTGATCGGGCCAAAATTACGCTTGGCGGATTGTTTGACCTCTGGAAAGAAAAGAAGTCCGGCAAGCTGGGAACCTCAAACCGTTATACACTCTTTGCGGCCTATCGGTATTGCGTCCCGCTGGCAGATAAGCCCTATGCCCAAATTCGGGCTTATGAAATGCAGGAGTGTATTGACACTTGCGGCAAAGGCCCCGGCACAGAAGCGGGCATTAAATGCCTATGGGGGCATCTTGACCGGTTTGCCCTGGAACTGGATATAATCACCCGCCAATATTCCGATCTCCTTACATCGGCCCCCCGTCAGGAAACAGGCCGGACACCCTTCACCACGGAAGAAATTAAAACCTTGTGGGCGCATCTGTCGGAACCGTGGGTGGATACTGTCTTAATCTTCATCTATTCCGGGTGGCGTATCTCTGAACTGCTGGCACTCACTCCCGCAGATGTTGATCTTCAGGCCGGGACAATGAAAGGCGGAACCAAAACCAAGGCCGGGAAAAATCGCATTGTTCCCATACATAGCAGAATCCGCCCCATGGTGGAACGGCGCATGGCTGAAGGTGGCCCCCGGCTGATCTGCTCCAAGGGCAAGCCCATATCAGATCAGCAATACCGGCGATTTTGGGCGGCACTCATGGACACCCTACACATGAAGCACACCCCGCATGAGTGCCGACACACTTTTGAAACCCGCCTTGATAGTGCCGGGGCCAATCGGAAATGTATTGATCTTATGATGGGCCACGTTTCCAAAGATATTGGCAATAGGGTTTACAATCACAAGACGCTGGAAGAACTGAAAACTGCCATTGAACTTTTAACGATTTAAGGGTTGAACTGTAACACGTTTGCAACACATACCCGGAAAAACCTTGATATTTCAGGGCTTCCGGGTATGTGTTTCTTTGTTCCCACAAAGACTCTAAACTGCGGTTTCCGGCGTTGCCGGAAACCGCAGTTTCTGCTTGTTGGGGTCGTACCCCAAACCCCTTTTTCAGCCCCGTTGCCGGGGCTGGCTGCGCGTTCGTTTCACAAACGCTATTGTTCCTGCTTCGCAGGAACAGACGGAGACTGCGCTCCCCTGCAAAGTGAAAAAGCGGCAATCTCAATTCTCACCACCATCACCGGATAGCGGCAAGACTGGCGAGGGACTGCCTGGATAGTTCCCAAATCTCGTCCAGGCGGTTCTGCAAATCTTCAATGTCCGTCGCATAGATACTCCCGGTTTCGTTTGCCCGCTTAGCGTACTGGTTCAGATTATTCGTACACCGCTGGAGCATGGAAACAAGTTGGCGTACATCCTTCAAGTCCAGCCGGATGCAAATTCCGTCGCCATCTTGCGGATATATGCGCTCATGTTCAGAATACCGGCATCCTCCATTTTGAGTTTTATCCGCTCCTTGTCCTCCGGGGAAGTGCGGATTTTCAGTTCTTCGGTTCGTTTACTCATCGCTTTTTGGTTCCTCCCCCGCAAATAAGATCAGCCGTTTTTGATTTTTGGCATCGTGCCGCAAATCAGGTTTTCAAAAAATGGCCGGACACAGGAGGCCAATTCCCATGTCCGGCGCATATTCGTTACGGTTAGTGGTGGTGGTATATTTGACCACCACCAACAGCCGTAACGCTTTTCACTCTTTTGTTGCGGTTAATGCAAGTGTTCAATTCGACCACTTAGCTTATCCGTAACGCTCTGGCGGTAAGCCCGCTGGCGGCAGGCATTGCAGCAATAGACCGCATCCGACCGCTTGGGTGTGAAAGTTTTTCCGCAGGCCTTGCAAATCCGGTTTTGCCGTTTTTCCAATCGCCGCTGTTTCAAATCTTTCTGATAACCCCGATTCCCGCACAGGCCATAATAGCAGTATTTCTTGGTTTCAATCAATGTGTAGAAATCCCGTCCGCAGCCCTTGCAGATGATTTTCCGCACAGCCGAGTACGGCCTTATCCCGGCAAGCTTTTCTTTATACCATTGCTTCAGCGTTTCCTGATTTTCATATTCCCAATCACAGTTCCACATGGAGTTTTCCCTTCCTTCCATAGGACAGGGCGGGTCAAAAATATCTGACCCGCCCCATCCCGTGTTTATACGGTTTCTGCTCCCTGCTCCTCCGCCCGCTTCTGCCGATACCGCATTTTACTGTGCGCTTTCCGCTGGCAAGCCTCGCAGCAGTATTTCACATCGTTCCTGGTCGTGGTAAATGATTTCCCGCAGTTTTCGCAAACACAGTCCCGTTTTCTTCTTTCCAACGCCTCCTGCCGGTAGAATTTCGCCCGGCAGTTCGGAGAGCAAAACAGAGTGTTCGACCGCATGGATTCAAATTCTTCCCCACAGCATTTGCAGATCAGCTTGAACGGCTGACCGACAGCGTGTTTGCCGGCCTTCATCATCTGGTAGCGTTCCCGGCTCTTGACCCGATGCCGGTGCAGGGATGCCTGCCGCTTTTCTTCCTCCGGCGTCAACTCCGGGGCGGGGAGGTCAAACCGCCCGATAAACTTCAAATAAATCTCGACTTCCTGCGTCCGGTCGCCGTCTATCTTTTCCGGGGCATGGACGATGATCTTTTCGATGAACTCGTTTATCATGGGAGTGGTCAGTTCCGAGAAATCGGTGTATTTCTTCGCAAGAGCGAGGAAGCGTTCCACATTGGCGGTGTCTTGCTCGAAGCTGTCCAGAGCCGCTTCCGCCTCCGTGACAGACTGGCGGAGTGCAGTCTGCTCCTGTTCATACCCGGCAAGGAGAGTGTCAAAGCGTTCCTCGCCGATGCGCCCCACTGCGTAGGATTCGTACAGCTTCTTGATGATGGTGTCCAGTTCCTCACAGCGCCGCTTATCCTTGTTCAGCTTGCGTTTCAGGTCTTTCGCCGCCTGCGCCTGCCGGACTTCGGACGCCGCCCGGATCTTCTGGATAAACTCAGCCTCGTTGGAAATGGCGTAGGCACTGGCGGAACGGATGGTCTCCAGGATCAGCGTCCGCAGAGCCTTGGTGGAGATGTGGTGATTACTGCAAGCACTGTCGTGAGATTGCAGGGCCAGCGTGTAGGTGGAGCAATCGAACCAGTCCGACGGGTAGGGCTTGGCAGCGTTTCCTCTCGACCGATGATTATACAGCTTCGCACCGCAGTCGGCGCAGTAGAGTAGCCCGGTCAGAGGATTGGCCTCGCCAATGGTGTCGTGGCGGCGGGGCGTTTTCCGCAGCTTCTGGGCAAGCTCCCAGGTCTCCTTATCCACGATTGCCTCGTGGGTGTTTTCAAAAATCAGCCAGTCCTCCGGGGCGTGGACAACGGCCCGCTTGTCCTTGTAGGACTCCTTATGGGTGCGGAAGTTGACCGTATGGCCCATATACTCCGGCTTGGAGAGGATTTGCCCGACTGCGAAACCATTCCAGCTATAAGGCCGGGGGATGTCCTCTCTGCTTTTCCAGACACCCCGCCCCTGCCTTGCGAAGTAAGCGGCAGGCGTTTCGACTTTCGCCTCGCAGAGCATCGTAGCGATTTCATACGGCCCGTGACCCTCGATGGTAAGCTGGAAGATGCGCCGCACGACCGCCGCCGCTTCCTCGTCGATCAGCCAGTGGTATTTGTCGTTGGGGTCTTTCCGGTAGCCGTAGATGGCACAGTTGGTGGTGGGCTTGCCGGACTCGCCCTTGACCCGGATAGCGGTTCGCTGCTTGCGGCTCAGGTCCCGCAGATACCATTCGCTCATGATGTTGACGAACGGTGCAAACTCGCTGGAACTGGGGTCATCGCTGTCGATGCTGTTGCCAATGGCGATGAAGCGCACCCCGAATTTGCGAAAGAGAACCTCCGTATAAAATCCTGTCTGGAGGTAATCTCTGCCGATTCTGCTCATGTCCTTTGTGAGTACCAGAGCCACTTTTCCGGCCTCGATGTCGGCCACCAGCCGTTTCCACGCCGGTCTGTCGAAGTTGCCGCCCGACCATCCGTCATCAGTGTAATGGACGATATTGGAGAAGCTATGCTGGGCGGCGTAGCCCTCCAGGTATTTTTTCTGATTCACGATCGAATTACTGTCCCCAGCGGATTCATCGTCACGAGAGAGCCTCTCATATAAAGCCGTTATCTTTTCCTCAGTCTGTCTTGCGCTCATGACGCGCTCCTTTCAGACTGACGGCTCATTTGTGGTGCATCCATTGTACCACGTTCCCTACCGTTTTGCAGCCCCTCATTTCGGATCATCCGCAAAATTTTTTCCTCCATCGTTTCGCCGCCGTTGTCGGAAAATACCACCTTCACCTTGTAGGTGGTGGTGCCGATGCGCCGGGTCATATACCGGCAGTTCTGGTTTTCGTTGTTTTTCGTCATGGTGTCCTTTCTCATATCATTGAAATTCAAAAACAGAAATTTCCGATATGGGAAGCTGTTTTCCCCGAAGCAGTTCCTGGCAGGCAACCCTGCTCGGTGCTGTGCCGTCCCCCTGCGGGGCGCTCGCTCCCTTGAGGGAGGTCATGGCGGTTTAGCTGTTCGGGCGGTCATTCAGTTGTCGCTTTCGCCACCTTTCTGTTTCTGGATTTTTGGTTATGTATGGGAAAGGAAAAACAGATACAAAAAACCGCCCGCGGACGCTCTCCGCAGTCGGTTATGTATCTGCCAAATGAAATATGTGTATTATATAGACACCAGATATTCAGTTCAAATATGAACTCATTATAATCCAAACATCCGTTCTTGTCAAGCCCTGCCGAAAAAATTCTGATGGAGGCGGCGGACAGGCGGTCGGCGATGGTACAAATGCAAAGGAAAAACTCCCGCAAGGTTCCGCCCATAGGGGGAGCCTTGCGGAAGCCTGTACGCTTTTGCGCTGGTGCAAATGCCGGGGCGCCAGTCATGTATAGATCAGTTCACGCTTGATACTTTCCTCAGTGCGGTTTACAATGCTGTTCATGGCCCTGACCCATTCCCACTGTGACTGGCGCTTCAATTCCTCGGTCACGCCCTCGGCGGCGGCCATCTGCCGAATGAGTACCCGGTAGCGTTCCTTTGCCTGCTCGTCCAGGTCGGCAAGGTAGGTGTGCAGTCTGCCCGTCAAAATCAGGTGATTGAGCAGAAGCGGATTCGTTTCCTCCAGATACGCCCGGTGCATCCGCCCCCACTTCCCAATGGGACGGTCATCGTCCTCCGGAAGTTCGATAGCCGGGATGTAGTAGTCCCCAACAAGGACATAATCAAGGCCGTTCATCTCATCATGTATCCTCGGTTTCAATTCATTCATAGCGTTCCTCCGTCATTTCAAATGTTTTCGGTAGCGGCTACTGATAATGCGATACGGGTCTTTATCTCCTTTCCTACGACCGCAAGTCCTATTCACCACAAATGAGCCGCAGTCATATATTTGGTGGCAGAAACCACCCTCTACATATTAACTCTCAGAAGCGAATCCTTGAAGCCTACGCAAAACAGAACGGCTTTACCAACCTCAAATGGTACACGGACGACGGATTCTCCGGGGCAAATTTCCAAAGACCCGGCTTCCAGTCCATGCTTGCCGACATTGAAGCGGGGCTTGTGGGAACGGTTATCGTAAAGGATATGTCAAGGTTAGGGCGAAATTACTTACAAGTGGGAATGTACACAGAAATGATTTTCCCACAGAACGGCGTCCGCTTCATTGCAATCAATGACGGCGTAGACAGCGCACAGGGCGAGAATGATTTTGCGCCCTTGCGTAACATTTTTAAGAACAAACGCTGTTTGGGAGGGGGAACAACGAATGGTGATTCCATGAATATATCAAACGGTTAAGACTTCAGATTCTACTGCATACTGCTTTTACTCGACCAGACCTACAAAGCGGTAAAACACTTTGATGTCCTGTCTGCGCTGCCCGTCTACAACGGTGCGCTCACCGACTTCAATATGGTCTATCAGCTCGTCGATGGTAGCCCGGTCAAGGTCCTGCAAGTTCAAATACTTTCGGATGATCGCCGTCCAGTTTTGAATGGCGGCGGTTTTCTGCTGTGCCTTATCTACCTCGGACAGAAGCGCGTCCAGGCGTTCCGCCTTGGCAAGCCGCTCCTGTTCGTTTTTTTGCGTCAGCACCATGAATGTGCTTTCGCTGACTGCGCCGCTATACTTATCCTCATAAAGTTTCGCGGTCATGGTCTCCAACTCCTGCACCCTGCGGCGCAGCTTGCTGATCTTCTGCTTGGCATCGGCCAGACGCTGCTCGTCATAATCCGCGATCTTGCGTTTGAGCTTGTCCACCACAGCGGCCTCATCCAGTATCACCGCCTGGGCCTGGGTCCTGATTTCCGCAATCACGATTTGCGTCAGCGTCTGCTCATAAATCCTGTGCCATGAACATACGCTCCGGCCCGACTTGCCGTATGTCCCACAGAAATAGGAAACATAGCGTTTTTTCGTGCCGTTCTTGCGATGCTGTGTTTCCGCATTGGCACATAAAGGAGTTTTGCAATCGGCGCATACCAGCTTGCCAGTAAACAATTTCGCAGTAGGCTCCTGCCTGCCAACAGAATGAAGGCTTGCCGCCTCGTTGATCTTCTGAACGGCCTCCCACTCCTCTGCGGTGACAATGGCCTCATGCAGCGCCTCATGACGAATCCACTCAGTTTCCGGCTTGCCGATCTGCGTGTGGTCCTTATAGGAACGGGTGCCGGTGTGATTCATTACCAGCGTCCCTTTATAGACCTCATTGTGAAGAATGGTTTTTACTGTTGCATAGGTCCAGAGCTGGGCGGCTTTGCAGCCGTCCTTGCCGTTGATCTGGCTCCAGTAGACACGCGGCGAGGTAATGCCCTCCCGGTTGAGGGCGGCGGCGATCTGGCCGTAGGCCGTACCCGCCAGCCGCATATCATATATCCGGCGCACGATACCGGCAGCGTACTCATCAATGACCAGCTTGTGCTTGTCCCCGGCGCTCTTGCGGTAGCCGTAGGGGGCGTATGCGGAAATGAACTGACCGCTGGCCTTTTTGCTGTGCAGCACCGATTTGATTTTACTGCTCAGGTCCCGCAAATGGTAATCGTTCATCAGACTGCGGAAGTGGAGCATATCCGTGTTATCGCCCTCGCTGTCCAAACAGTCCAGAACAGAAACAAACCGACACCCCAGGCTGGGAAACACAACGTCACTGATATGGACAAGACCACAAAAATTATGGAGCGGAGTTGCTGACAACACTTTGCGAAACAGGCGAAAAGTATCATTTTTGCGGAGAGATTGTCTAACATTGACTTGGAGAGATTGTCTAACATTGACTTGCGTGTTGACAAATGCGCCAAAATATGATAACCTTACTCAGGTTTCAAAAACTCCCAAGGAGGGGCCAGTATGAATTTCCGTTTGACTGATAAACGAGTGAAGAGACTTAGCTCTGTACAATCCGAACCGATGAAACATTGTGCAGAGTATAGCGTATAGAACGCTTTAGGATTTCATCGGGAACAAAGCAGTACCCGTCCAAGTTGATGCGTCAGTTTGGATGGCTATTGCTTATTTCCCGTACATGAATTTAGCGTAAAAGGCTATGGGCAATGTTTTGTCCATAGCCTTTTGCTTTTCATTTCGTATGAGAAAATGATAGGCAGAGGGTAGGCGCGCTTTTGTGCGCATTTATCCTCTGCCTTTTCTTTTTTACGCATTAAAGAGAAAGGAATTAAAAGAAATGAGTTTGTTGGAAATACATGGATTAATGCACTCTTTTGGCGAAAATCTTCTTTATAGAAATGCAGAATTAACACTGAACAAGGGAGAACATATCGGCATTGTAGGACAAAATGGAACAGGGAAAAGCACTTTGGTAAAGATATGCACAGACCAGGTTCTCCCCGATGCTGGGGAGATTATTTGGCAAGCAAATACCTCTATCGGATACTTAGACCAATACGCAGAAATAGACCACAGTCTGACAATGAGAGACTTTCTGAAATCGGCATTTTCAAGATTGTATCACATTGAAGCTGAGATGGCATCGCTGTACGAGAGAGCTGCGAATGGAGACATGGGATGTTTAGGCCGAGCTGCTCAACTCCAAGAATGTCTGGAGATGGAGGATTTCTATTCGATTGACACACGCATTGAGCAGGTTGCAAGTGGATTAGGTTTGTTCGCAGTTGGCCTTGACCGGCCGATTGACCAAATGAGCGGTGGGCAACGAGCAAAGGTGATCCTGGCGAAGCTGCTGCTGGAAAAACCGGATGTTCTTCTGCTGGATGAACCTACAAATTTTCTGGACAAAGAACACGTTGCATGGCTTGCTGACTATTTATCGGAGTTGGAAAATGCTTTCATGGTTGTATCACACGATTTCGCTTTCCTCAATAAAATTGCAAATCGGATTTGTGATATAGACAACTATCAAATTGCCAAATATTATGGCACCTATTCGGAATTTCTCAAAAAGAAAACTCTCCTGCGGGAAGATTATGTGCGCCAGTATTCTGCACAACAGCGAGAGATTAAGAAAACCGAGGAATTTATCAGGAAGAATATTGCTGGACGGAAATCAAAGATGGCAAGGGGGCGGCAGAAACAGCTTGACCGTATGGACAAGTTGGAGGCATTAGACCAAAAGGAGATTAAACCTACATTTCATTTTCCTGCACTGTCTCTGACAAATACGGAGCATTTGTTAGTCAGCAATTTAGCAGTTGGGTATTACTATCCCGTGTTGTCCGATATTAGCTTCGCTATAAAAGGAGGACAGAAAGTTGTCATTACCGGGTTCAATGGAATTGGAAAGTCAACGTTGCTAAAAACGCTGATTGGGCAGCTCCCGGCTCTGCATGGACAGTTCAAGTTTTCGGCGCAAGTTACGTTTGAATACTTTGAACAGGATTTAGTATGGGCTGATAGCAACCGAACTCCGATAGAAATTCTCTCTGATGCTCACCCCGATATGGTAATGAAAGAAATTCGGAAACACCTTGCGCAATGCGGAATTTCAAGCAAACACGCTATGCAGCCTATTGGGTCATTGAGTGGCGGTGAACAGGCGAAAGTGAAAATATGTCTGCTGACACTTATCCCTTGCAACTTCTTGATTTTGGATGAACCCACAAACCATTTAGACGTTCAGGCAAAAGAGGCTTTGAAGGAAGCATTGATAAACTTTCCTGGGACTGTTTTGCTTGTTTCACATGAGGAGAATTTTTATAACGGCTGGGTGTATCGGGTGATAAGTATTGAAAAGTGAAGTGGATGTTCACGCCCCCATTAAATGGACTGTCATTCTAATTTTGAGTAAATCAATGGAATAATTTGAAAAACTGCCGCACGACGGCAAAAGAAAAAAAGCCGTCGTGTAGCAGTCCTTAATCATGCTCATTTCTGGCGGCTTTGAGAAAATCGAAGCCGCCAGTTTTTTATGTTTTGGCGGCAATGGGAGGACGCCGCCATGCGACTACGAATAGATAGGCACTTGTTAAAAAAAGCCTAACCCCCGCAGTGGCGAACCCTACCCAGGTTTGCGAAAATAGTCGTTTCCAGTCTACACATACCGGCACCCTCAGCGCCCGAATAGCCTTGTGCTGTTCGGGCGTTTTTGCTTTTTCGGAGGGCTGTCCCATCCAGCCCCGGTGTCGCGGTCCGCCCGTCCTGTTCAGATTTAGCGCTTCCCCAAATCTGAACAGGAGGATAACACGATGGAAATTACCATTAAGAGATACAGCCGCAAAATGACCTATGAGGACGCCGCCACCCTTGACGAGTTTTGGGAGCTGGCCAAGCGCACCGAACGGAGCCTTGACCGGGAGCAGCGGCGGCATTGGGACGGACGCGAATGTGACGAGTACATAATCGCCGCCCAGGGCATTTTGCCTTACTGTGCCACCCCGGAGGAGCTGGTCTGCCAGCAGGAGACGCTGGAGGAAATTCTGGATGTGCTGGACCTCTGTACTCCCACCCAGCGGGAGCGGTTTCTGCTCTATGCGCTGTACGATTACAGCTATGCGGAGATTGGGCGGATGTGCGGCTGCTCCAAGGCCGCAGTCTATGACAGCATTGAGGGCGTTCGGAAAAAGTTTTTCAAATTTTACCGCTGACCGCCCTGACGATCGCCCCGGCATGATGGCTATAAGGTGAAGGGCAATCGCCCTATCACCGGGAGGGACAAGCTGTTTCGGCGGCTTGTCCCTCCTATGCCAAGGAGGTCACAGTGAATACCGTTATTTTTTGTGCCGGAAATCCCGTCTGTTTCCAACAGCGCACTTATACACCGTTCCGGTGTCGTGCGCCCTGCCGGGGGCGTTGCGTCCTTCGGACGCGATGGGGAGCTGCACTCCCCAAACCCCTTGCACACCCGCAGGAAAGGAACACCCGCTTTGCGTCTGTTCCTTTCCTGCGGGTCAGGTATCGTCAACGCCAGATTGGCACTCACGCTAAAAACGCAAATCTGACGCTTTTAGGATTTTGCAGAGGGAGCGTGTGAAATGGGCGCATCCGAAATCCCACACATGACCTATCAACAGTACCGGACGGCCCGGAGGCTGGTGCGGGAGTGCTGCAACTACGATTGCGGAAACTGTCTGCTTCTGGACGATGGCGAGGAATGTATCTGTCCTCAGAGCATCACCTACTCCCTGATTTGCAAGTGGTTCCGCGCCGCCGTCCTTCCTCTGGACGCCGGCCTGTGCGCCGCATTGTTCCCGCCTTCCTCTGTCAGACGGCGGCACTGCCGGGAGTGCGGGAGGCCGTTTGTCCCGCCCAGGCACAACACTCTTTATTGCTCCACCTGTGCCGCAGAACGGGTGAAACGGAGCAAACGCACATGGGCCAGGAAAAACCGGGCTGATGTGTAGAAAAAGTACCCGCTGAAAACGCAGTAATATCAGGGCTTTCAAGACCGCCCTCAAAGGGGGCCTGATACATTTCCTTCCCGACCCCGAAAACGGGCCTCTAACGGCCCACAGCGGCGGTCTGACAGCCCCACACTAAGGAGGCTAATACCATGACCGACTACATGACGATAACTACCGAATTGCCGCCCTATTTCTTCTTCCCCTGGTTCCTGCTGGATATGGGCCTGACCCTTACCGCCAAGCTGGCCTATGCCCTTTTGCTTGACCGGGCGCGGTTGTCCCAGCTCAACGGGTGGACGGACGAGGCGGGGAGAGTTTATATCATCTTCCCGATTGAGAAGATAGCCGAAATGCTCGGCAAGAGCATGACCACTGCCAAGAACGTATTGGCTGAGTTGGAGGCGGCGGGTCTGATTGAGCGCAAACGGCAGCAGTTTTCCAAGCCCAATCATATCTATGTGAAACTGCCTGATGGACAAAAATTTAGCCGCCCCTGATGGATAAAAACTTGTCCTTCACCATGGCCGGAAAACTGTTCTTGTAATAGGGCAGAAACCCGGCTGACGCAGGCAAAAAACCTGTCCTCTAATAAGAACTATAAGAACAATAACAAGTATAAATAAAACGAGTGGGAGAAAATAGCGCCCACTTTTCGGACAAACGCCGGACAAATGTCCGCAGCTACATCACAGACCCGTTTGAAAATTTGAAAACAAGGAGTTGCCTATGGAGCATATCAGCTACAAAACGCAGATCGAGATTGTCAATTTCCAGGGCCGGGAAATCCCGCTGGAAAACCTCACCCCCATCCTCTCCCCGGAGCAGGAGGCGGCGAAGCGCTGGGAGTTGGAGCAGCGGCTTTACGAGGTGTTTCGCAAGTACCAGCAGAGAGAGAAGCCCACCTCGTGATTTTTTCAGATAGAGATTGATTTGCGGGGCTGCTGACGGTATAATGAAGCTGTCAGCAGCTCCGTTTCTTTTCAGAAAGGGAGCGCAAAATGAACAACCGAATTGACGCGATTTATGCAAGACAGTCCATTGACAAAAAGGATAGTATTTCTATCGAAAGTCAGATTGAGTTTTGCAAATATGAATTGAGGGGTGGAAGCTGCCGGGAGTATCAAGATAAGGGTTACAGCGGTAAGAATACGGACAGGCCCCAGTTTCAAATGCTGGTGGAGGACATCAAGCGCGGGCTGATTGCCAGGGTAGTTGTTTACAAGCTCGACCGCATCAGCCGTTCCATTTTGGACTTCGCAAACATGATGGCGCTGTTCCAGGAATACAACGTGGAGTTCATATCCTCAACAGAGAAGTTTGACACGTCCACGCCGATGGGCCGGGCCATGCTGAACATCTGCATTGTGTTCGCGCAGTTGGAGCGAGAAACTATCCAGAAGCGAGTGCAGGACGCATGGTATGCTCGGTGTCAGCGCGGTTTCAAAATGGGCGGGAGAGCGCCGTATGGATTTCGGACGGAGCCGATCATCATTGACGGCATCCATACAAAGAAGCTGGTAATTGAACCAACCGAGGCGGCGTTTGTTCGCAAGATGTACGATATGTACATCGACCCTCGCATTTCGCTCCACGATATCGCCACCCAGCTTACGGCCCAAGGTGTGAGGTCATTCTTTGGAAAGCCGTTTTCCAGGTCAACGATCAGCCTTATCCTCCGCAATCCAATCTACGCTATGGCTGACCTGGACATTTACGAGTTTTTCAAAAGTCAAGGGACAGAGATTTACAACGATGCCGCCGACTTCGCGGGAACCAACGGCTGCTATTACTATCGGAGCAAAGGCAACACCGACAACAAGCACAAGTATCTGCAAGGCCAGATGTTGGTGCTGGCCCCCAGCGAGGGCTTCATCCCGTCTGATTTGTGGCTCCAGGTGCGAAAGAAAATCATGGCAAGCCAAAGTTACCAGCCCGCGAGGAAAGCCCGCCATTCGTGGATGGCCGGGAAAATCAAGTGTGGCAACTGCGGCTACGCTCTGATGGCAGCTCATTCTTGTGGGCATCTCTATTTTCGCTGCTCGAAACACGCTGAAAATAAATCCTGTCCTGGCTGTGGCGCTGTTCGACTCCATGACTTGGAGGAAGTAGTTTACCAGCAGATGGTGAAAAAGCTGGAGGACTACAAGACGCTGACGGGCCGCAAAAAGAAAAGAGCCGCCAGCCCGAAGCTGACGGCAAAGCAGATGGAGCTGGCCCAGGTGGAAAGCGAGATTGAAAAGCTGCTGGACTCGCTGACGGGCGCGACCCCGGTACTGATCTCCTATGCCAACGCCAAGATTGAGGAACTTGACAGCCGCCGTCAGGCCCTTGCCAGCGAGATTGCCAAGCTGACCGCCGAGGCGGTGTCCTCGGAGCAAATCGACATGATTTCCAATTACCTGGATGATTGGGAAAATGTCAGCTTTGAGGATAAGCAGCAGGTGGTGGATTTGATGATTACCGTCATTCGCGCCACCAGCGAGAAGCTGCAAATTGAGTGGAAAATCTGACGACCAGGCATACCGTCAGACTATTATCTTTTTATGCCCTTGTCCAGTGTAGTTCTGTGTACCGGCCTACCTCCACGAAGTCCCGTCCCAGGCGGGAGAGGTCTTTGACGAGAATGAGATTGATAATGCCGTTCCGGGCGTCCTCCAGCATTTCCAGAAATCCGGGCCGCTGAAAGTTGCCCCCGCTGTACCCATCATCACAATAGGTCTTGGTCTCCACCCAGCCGTTGAGCATGGCGAACTTGGAAAGAAGCTCTCGCTGATTTTCGATGCTGACGGATTCATCAGCGGGGATGTAGTTTCTGGCCTTGGCGGAGTTGGAGGCATCGTCCACGCTCAAACGGCAGTAGATACCCACCTTATACAGCTTGTTCATACCGCCGCCCGCCTTTCCTGGGACAACGCATCATCCACACAGCCAACGTAACGATAAAACACCTTTACGTCCTGGACACGGGTATTGCCGCACTTTTGGGCCTCGCCAACCTCGATACGGTCCACCAACTCAAACAGGATGGTCTCGTCCAGCTCAGTGATCTCTGTATAGTGCCGGATGATCTCGGCCCACTGGTCAGCGTCATGGCGGTTCTCCAACTGCGTCCTGACCTTCTGCTCCAACTCCGGGAGGGCGGCGGCTTTCTGCGCCCGCTCCGTCTCGTACTTCTTCATCAGCGTCTGGAACACCGTGGGCGGAACAACGCCAGCGCATTTATCCTCATAGAGATTCTGCATCAGCTTTTCCAGCTCCGCGACACGGGCGGCGGTCACTCTCAACTCCTGCTCATAAGATGCCGCACGGCTGTGCTGCTCCTTATCCTTCATGCGGATGATCTGCGTCAGCAGCCGCTCCCGGTCATGGGCGGCATATCGGGCCTTTTCCCGAATGTCCTCCAGCACGATCTGCGTCAGCACATTCTCATAGATGGTATGGATGGTGCAGGCACTTTTCCCGCTGCGGGAATAACTCCCGCACATGAAGGAGCTGTACCGTCCTGGACTTCCATCTTTATAGGTAAACCGCTCTACCTGGTTTCGCATTTTGAATCCACAGTCCGCGCAGTAGACCAAGCCAGTGAAAATGCTCTTAATACCGTCCGAGGTTTCAGACTTCCGCACCTTCTTCTGGTCGATGCTGACCACCGTATCCCATATCTCGCGGGAGATGATCGGCTCATGGGTCCCCTCCACGCGAATCCACTGGTCTTTGGGTTTCGCTACCAGCTTTTTGGATTTGTAGGAGAGAGTGCCGCATTTGCCCTGGACCATGTTGCCGATATAGGCTTCGTTGCGGATCATCACCTTAACAGTGCTTTCGTTCCACAGGTGGTTGACACGGCGGGGGTCGGTGCGGCCCTGGCGCTGATAGTACAGCTCACCGGGCGGCTGGACACCCTCGGCGTTCAAGGTGGTGGCGATCTTTCGGAACGCCATGCCGGAGGCCCGCATAGCAAAAATACGGCGGACCAACGGCGCGGTTTCCTCGTCGATGATGAAATGGTGCTTGTCCAGCGGGTCACGCTTGTAGCCGATGGGCGGATATGTACCCATGTACTTCCCGTTCTCGGCGCAGGCTTTTTTGACCGCTTTCACCTTTTTACTTGTGTCCCGGCTGTAAAACTCGTTAAATAGGTTCAAAAAGCACATGACATCGGTACTGCCGTCATTACTCATGGTGTCGATGCCGTTGTTCAGAGCGATAAACCGGCACCCGATGGACGGGAACAGGTAATCGGTGTACTGGCCGAACTCGATGTAGTTTCTGCCGAACCGGGACAGGTCCTTGACGAGAATGACATTGATAGTCCGGCCTTTGCGTCAGCAATCAGGCGCTGAACGCCGGGGCGCTGGAAGTTTGTTCCAGAGTAGCCGTCATCCACATAGGTGTCCACTTCATTCCAGCCCCGCTCCCGCACATACCGCTGAAGCAGCAGCTTTTGATTTTCGATGCTGACGGATTCCCCGTCCCGTTCATCGTCATTACTCAGTCTGCAATAGATGCCGACATTGTATGCTTTCTCGATCATTGTTTTACCTCCCGATCAGCCAGATTCATACCCTGTGCGGCGAATGGCTCCTGCCGGATTGCTCCGGCAGCACCTATTATAGAATAGGGAGCGCATGACGTGCAAGGATGCGGCCAGCCGCGAGGAAATGTTGGGTATGGTTTAGGTGGTAGCGTGGCAGGGCGTCAGCTCTGCCATAGCGCGGCGGACCGCCAACTGCTCCAGGGTCTCGCCCAGGTCTTTCTCGCCGGTGAAAACGCTGGTCACGCGGTACAGCGTCTTGCCGATCTTGATTTCTTTGTACGAAGTGTTGATGCTGGGATTGGTCTGGTCTTTCATATTGACGCACCTCCGTCCGATAACAGACCGATGCTTAAACTGCAAAATGCAGATAACTTCCGTTAAGAAAACAGCCGCGCCGGACATTGGCGGTGCCGCATGACTATCGCGGCGCAGTTCCGGCGCGGCTGCTGGTTTATTTCCGTTTCGATGCAGTTTCACCGTATTTGCCACGCACCCCCGGCGAAAGGGGATATTGCAAGCCGCCCCTGGCGGGGCTGTCATAACTCCGCAGCATCGTTCCGAACGTGTGCCGCAGGGTTCCGTCTCAAGTCTGTGGACGGGCGTGAGCAAGTGTCATTATCCCCCGCGCAGTCATCGCGCCCGGTGTGCCAAACCGGGTCCAGGACTTACGTTGATCGCTCGGCCAGCTTGTCCATCACCTCCGAAAGCTGGCGGTCTTGGCGGCGCGTCCTGTGCCGCTGGTACGCGGGTTTTGTGCTTGCAATACCGTGTATTCAATTTTCGATGTACGAGTGAAGGTGAGGGAAAATGCGTCCTTCACCTACCGTCCTCAAAATGGGGTTTTGGCAGGGACATCAATCACTACTTTTCAAAAAATTTTGGAGCTTCTTTTTTGCCGCAGCCAAGCACTCAACAACACTCTGGTGTTTCACATTCTCGGCCTCGGCAATTTGCCGCACCGTCAGTCTATCCACGCAGTACAGCCAAAGGCGGCGGCGCTGGGACCGGGTCAAGCAGTTATCAAGTCCCTCCATGAGCAGACGGCGCATTTCTTCGCGCTCCTGCTGTTCCAGGGCCTCCATCAGCGTATCCTCCGGCGATTGGACGGCGGTAGCCTTTTCAGACAGGCCGTGTAGGGACAAGGTACGCTTGGAGAGCGCGATGCCCGCGTTCTCAATCTGGTGGTAACTCTCGTCAGACCATGCTTTCCACCGTTGAAATTCCTCCAGGCTGGAGAAATCCGCCAGAGTAAGCCGTGTCAGCGTTCCAGCGGCGTCTATGTAAACAATGGCATCCAGGTCTTTCTTGTTCAGCGCATAATCGCTTTTGGGGTCAAACATTTTGTTTCCTCCGTTTCATTCGTTGATGGCGTTGATGGGGTGGCACATCGAAACGGAGGCGGCGGGCCGCGGCACCCGCAGGAGCTGACTTTTTTCCCGAAGATTCGACAAAGCAGAGGGCCGGGTACTTCCATTGAGTACCCGGCCCTCTGCCGTGTTTCAGAATGATAATTCTTGTTTATATGCCGCTGTGGTTCCGATTGATAAGTAAAATGGGGCGTAGCCGCCGCAAGGATTTTTTTAACGGATCACCTATCAGGAGCAATCGGAACAGCCCCGTCATATAAAACAAAAACACCATAGCCATCTCCTTAAACGGCGGCTATGGTGTTTGAGCGCACGAAAGCGTTCCGCAAAGCTGCCGTTTTTTAACAGCCTCGCAGAATCGGTTTTTCTTGAAAGATTCAGCGAAAATCGGAATTATATTGCATGGTAGTCAGAATTGCATAGGTATTCAAATCGTGCTTTCTGAACTATACAATACAGTTGAGGTGAAGAATTATGCCGAATGAAGTCTTAGTAGAAGGTGGAGCGCGGTTAAGGGCGGTCCGAAAAGAGCGGGGCTACACGCAGGAACGGTTAGCGGAGCTGACAAAGCTCTCCACCCGCCACATCGCCGGAATTGAAAAGGGAGAAGCAAATCCGTCATTCGAGGTGCTTTATACGATCATAACAGCCCTTGGCACTTCCTTTGACGCAATCTTCAATCCGGCAGATGAACAGTCTGAGCGCGAAATCCAGGAGATCGCAGGGCTTTACCGGGCTTGCCCGGAACAGGGGCGGCGGCTGGTCTTGACCGCTATACGCGCCATGTTAAATGAACTGACGGGCAAATAGAAATACTTGTGCTCCAAAACAGTATGTAATGTGAAATGCAGAGCCGATGATCTGGTGATTTACTCACAAGTTCATCGGCTCTGCGTCTATGCGTCCGGCCCGTTGATGACTATTGAAACATTAAAATCGGGAGGTATAGGTGTTACACCATTGAATAGCATTGTAACAGCTTACTATTCCAATAGCATGAGTAATTTGCGCATAAGTTTTTGCGTGAATTACTCATGCCTTATAACAGAAAAAATTTTATACTGGTTCCATACTACGAAAGGAGCCAGAAGAATGGGCGTATTACTGCAAGTTACAGATGTAACAAAAATTTATGCGAACCAACCGAAACCCGGGTTGGATGGCGTCTCCTTTGAGGTAAACGAGGGAGAGTTCTTAGGCATTATGGGAGCCTCCGGTTCCGGGAAAACGACCCTGCTGAATGTTCTCTCCACAATCGACACCCCCACCAGTGGGAAAATCACGATGGGCCGGACAAATATCCAGAAGTTGAACCAAACGCAGGCGGCGGACTTCCGCAAAAACAACCTTGGCTTTATTTTCCAAGAATACTTCCTTTTGGACAGCTTGACAGTCCAGGAAAATATCGCCGTTCCGTTGACATTACTGCATAGGCCAGCAAGAGAAATCACCGCGAAAGTAAAAGAATTGGCAGAGTTGTTCGGTATTGCATCCCAACTCCAAAAATACCCCAGCGAATTATCCGGGGGACAACGGCAGCGTGTTGCCGCCGCCCGTGCAATCGTCAAGCGGCCTCCGCTGATTTTTGCCGATGAACCGACAGGAGCTTTGGATTCCAGCTCCGCCACCGAACTGCTGGCCGCACTTTCAGAAGTGAATCAAACCATTGGCACCACGATCCTGATGGTTACCCATGACCCCTATGCGGCAAGCTACACAGATCACATCTTGTACTTTAAGGATGGTCACATCATTTCGGAATTATATCGCTCGTGCAGCGACCGCCGCGTTTTCTATAACGAAATTATGAACGAGGCCGCCCGTCAAGATGGAAACCGATAGGGGGCAATGGTATGAAACTATCTGTGATTGCTTTGAAGAATCTGAAACGAAACTTCTCCTTCTATTCCCTGTATCTCTGCTCGGTGTCTCTCGTCCTGACAATCTTTTTCTGCTTCACATCCTTCTCCATGAATGAGATTATCATGGAAAAAATATCGGCAGATGGCCGAGTGGAAACTATGTGCCAAACCGTTGCCGTGTTTTTGATGGCCTTTGTGGTGTTCTATATGTTCTATTCCAATAATTTTTTCATGCGCCGCCGTATGAGGGAATTGGGAATTTATGCTCTGCTGGGTTACCGGAAGTCCTCAATGCTGGAACTTTTGACCATTGAGAATATCGTGGTTTGCGCTGGCGGACTTATCATTGGTATTGTCGCGGGGGGCCTCCTGAACAAAGGCATTACAGCAGGGATTACGACACTGTTGAATTTGTCCATTGATTATAGCGGAATCCCTCTGATCAATCCTGCTGCGGTAAAATCAAATCTATCGTTTATTGCTGTCGTTCTATTGGCGTTAGCATTGTCCAACGCGAGAATCCTATGGAAATGCACGTTGCTGGATCTGGTGAGGCTGGAAAAAAAGCGTGAAAAACCCATCCATCCTCATGCGTCAGCGGCAATTTTAGGGGCAATCCTCTTGATCTTTGGTTATGGGCTGGCTATGGATATTCGCCGTGGCAAAGCCTCTGTATGGAATACAATCGGGTTTTCACCTATTGCATTGTTGACGATGGCAAGTGTAGTTGTGGGAACGGTTCTGTTCATCTACTCTTTTTTGCCTTTCGTCTGTCAAAGGGTCAGGCGGCAAAAGCAAATGCTGTACCAGGAAAATACCATTATCGTTGTCCCTAAATTTATGAAGCACATTCGGTCCAGCGCCAAGTCATTGATTCTATTGATTCTGCTTTCCGCTGGGACGATTGCTGTTTTTGGAGCAACTGTGCTTTCAATCTGGTATCCATATCAAACTTTTCAAAGGATCATTCCGTCTGCGGCAGAATATCGGGTAGAAAATGAAGAACAGCGCAATTTATCATTGAGGGCTTTGTCTGCTGCTTTGGGAGAAAATACCTATCAGTATTATGAGACGACCATTGTGAAAACAACAGCCAGCTCGGAAAACCTGCCATTAGAGTACAATGTGAGCGAAGATAAAGGCAGAATCCCCGGATTTGAGTGTATCAGTCTGCAAGACTACCGATCTCTATTGGCACAGCAGGGAAAAGACACTGTGCTTCCAGAACTGTCTGACGGTGAATGTATCCTGATAAAATATCATCCTGATTATGAACAGCAGGACCTCTCCGCAGTCTATCATTTAGCAATCGGCAATTCAGAAACGGCAGATGTAACCGTGGTCCAAACAAGCCTGACAAATCCCATTGGATTTGCGAACAGCGTTGGTACTTTGGTTGTGCCGGACGCATTGTATCATCGTCTGTTAAAAAGCGCTGCTGAAAAAATTAAGGTCATCAGTATTAACGGTGCAGAAATGCGGTCTAATCCGGCAATCTATGGGATATTGAAAGAGGTCATGCCTGATAATATCTATCTGGTCAGTGCATGGCAGCGCGAAACAGATTTTGTTAGTGCCAGCAGCTCCACATTTTTGCTGATTGGCTTTGCCACGATCATATTTTTGATCGCAACGGGGAGCATCCTCTATTTTCAGAACATTTCAACTGTCAGCTATGATAAACCGGATTATGAGATCATGGGACGCATGGGATATAGTCACAGAATGATAAAGCGTTGTGTGCGCCGGCAAATACAAATATACTACCTCATCCCCTATGTGATGGGCCTTTTGCACAGCACTTTTGCGATTCTTTGCTATAAATCGGCCCTGATGGATGACTTGCTTGGAAGGAGCAGCGCAACAGTCGTTCCAATTCTACTGGCAGTCGTGATGTTTACAGTGATTTATTTCATTTATTATCAGGTGACAAAGTGCTCTTGCTATAAAGCAGCACTCCAATGAGTGTAACGGCCAGTGTCCCTTACAGGCACTGGCCGTTTAACCTTGCGCGATCAAGCGGGCAGATGTAAAATAGAGCAAGAACGGGGGTGGGCGGATGTATGCTCCATATTGCAAACGAAAGCTGTTGTTCATTGTGCAACAGTTTGCCGTCATGATATTTCTGTGTGGGATGTATATCGTTAAAAATATAATTACAGCTGACGAAATCGTCCAATTTGTAGTGTGCTCACTTGCCTTTTGGGACGCTGCTTACATCGCATACCGGAACATCAGAGCAAACCATGTCCTGGCTCGTTTTTCTTCTCTGCTGTCCCTGTTAGGCTGGCAATTTCTGCTGTCACTATTTCATATACAGGGCTGCACTGTGCTGCTGCCCGTATGCCTTTGTCAGTCGTTTTGTTTCCTGCAATCATTTGTTTTTCAATCATCGGCATATAAGGGGCAAAAGCAGATTCAAATCGTCTGCAACAGTGCCTGTATTTTGTCGGTAATTAGTTTCCTCATTTCTGACAGAGCCTTTGCAATCACTTACCAAATCCAATACCTCCTGTCCCTGGCAGCCATGGTCTTGATTTGTGTAGTCCACCATAGGAGGGTTGCTTACTTTTTGCGGAGCCAGAGAAAGGCATTTTTCTTATCCTTGATCTTTGTCGTAATTCCCTTTGCGGCTTATATTGCTGTGTTTCTCCATAAATCGATGTATGTGGCAAATATGGGGAGTTGTTTCCCTGTCATGCTGACCTTTTTCAGCGTACACAACATTGTGTTTCAATACCATCCAGCGCAGGAGCGATTCTTTATACTGAAAAAGAAGTATGCAGCGATCCTCTTCCTATCAGGTTTATCCCTTCTGGTTTTTGTTGTAGGGCTGTTTGAAGTCCAGCTGATGGCATTATTTGTCCTTATACATGGCTGCTTTCTGCTGGCTCTGCTGCTTGACTTGTTCCTGTACTTACAGGTCAGCCAGCAATCGGACGGCTGTTATGTACCCTCTTACATATATGCCTTGGAACGGCTGAAACGGGAAGAATTGCTCAAAAAGGAGTTTGCCAATTATCTGCACGATGATATTTTGCAAGACCTGCTTTCCATTAAAAACTTACTGCGAAAATCGGATCAGCCTGATATGAAAGAACTATTGTACGATACGCTCAATCAACTGAATGCGTCTATTCGCTCACAAATGGAGGAGTATCATCCAATGATGATAGGCAGCTTGCCTTTCATTGACGCATTGCAAAGTTTGCTGGATACACTGACGCAGCATTCCACAGTTTCAGCAATCTTGGACTGTGACAAGAGTGTGTTTCTGGTGGATCCATATAATACGCTGATTTACCGTATCATACATGAACTGACAGTCAACGCATTGAAACATTCCAACGCTACAAAAATATGGGTGTTGCTTACGTTGGAACATGACGTGATTACATTAAAAGTATCAGATAACGGCATAGGATTTGATATGTCCGCCTGCAAGCAAGCCAAGCATCGGGGTCTCGCCTCTATTCAGGAGCAAGTCTCTTTTCTGGAGGGCAGTATGAGCATTGAGACAGTCACTGGCGTTGGAACAAAAATCCTGATTACCATGCCCATGCGAGGGGAGAGTTCTTATGAAAGTCTTGTTAATTGATGACCATAAGCTTTTTTCAAAAAGTCTGGCGATTGTATTATCTGATTTCCCTGATATTGAGGAGTTTTCCAGCACAAATGATGTGGATCATATCGCTGAAATTGTAGAGAAAAGCCAGCCGGATATTTTGCTGGTAGATATTAACCTGGGACATTCAGTGCAAGAAGATGGATTATTTCTTACGAAGCGGCTATTAGGGCGATTTCCGGAGCAAAAGATAGTCATTCTTTCTGGGTATGATCTGCCGGCTTATCGCAGGGAAGCCCAAAAAATTGGAGCCAAAGGCTTTGTTAATAAAGAAGTGGAACCAGAGGAACTCTTTCAAATTCTTTGCAGCATTCAATCTGGAATGACACATTTCCTATCTGAAAATGTGATGCTTGAGGATCTAACAGTCAGCGAGAAACAAGTGCTGCGGATGATTGCAGGCGGCCACAGAAGAAAAGAGATTGCTATGCAGCTTCATCTAAGTGAGAGAACGGTTTCAAATCATCTGCAACATATTTTTGAAAAGCTGCAAGTTGCTTCTTCGGTAGAGGCTGTGACAAAAGCGATACAGTTGGGGTATCTCTCTCCGATCAGTTAAAGCAAGGAAATGATACATGGAGGATAATGAAATCATGAAAAAAATCCGTTTCAATCGGCGCTTGCTTTTCTATATCCTGATTGCGGTGCTGTTTGTTTTGACCACATGGACAATATGGGGCAATACAGCATTGATGGTGAGCACCACTACAATTTCCAGCAGTCGAATCCCGGCTTCATTTTCTGGATTTCGGATTGCTCAGGTGTCCGATCTTCATAATGCTGAATTTGAAGAAAATAATGGACGGCTGTTGGAATTGCTGTCCAAAACTGAGCCGGACATCATTGTGATAACCGGCGATTTGGTGGATGCGCAGCATACCAATATTACCACCGCCCTTGACTTTGCCAAAGAAGTGGTTCGGATTGCTCCGGCCTACTATGTCACAGGCAATCACGAAGCCAGCCTATCCCAATATTCTACCTGAATTCCCGGTAAAGATTTACCCTACAAGAAATATGGGAGAAGAGGACGAAAAAA
>QXXE01000328.1 GCA_009911355.1 Clostridiaceae bacterium
AATAGTCTGTTGGTCGTCAGCAGAAACAATGCGTTGCACGATCTTTGTTGACGAGTTCTTTATAACATCGGGAGCAAGCTTAGTCGGTATCTGTTCAGCAACAATAACACCTTGACCATAAGATCGCATTTCGGCAATCATATTTGTGAAGTGCTCAACTGCTTTTCCTTTAGGATTTCCCTCAGTTTCGGTTGACCGTTCGGTTTCGACATTTTTAAGCAAACGGTGAGCTTCTTCAATGACGAGAAGATGTTGCAATTCGGTTTTTTGATTTCCGCTGATTTCCTTCAGAACTTGCCGATACTCGTTTATGAAGATGACCAACAAACCGACACTAAAGGCTTTATCGGAGTCGTCTGCAAGCCCCTCTAACTCAAACACAACATTCTTATCAAACATCTTAGCGAAATCGAAAAACTCATTTGTGTTGAATGTATATCCCTTTGCCCCGACGCACAGGTTCTCCAACCGCACCTTCATAGCTGTTTTTACATTTCCTGCAACCTCACCGTCATACTTTAGTTCTTCCTCAATGTATCGTGCAATTTCATCTTTAAGTTCTTGCATTGTGGGGAACAGGAACTTGTGAGACAGGTTGGAATACTGAGATTTTGTATGCTCGATACTGAAAAAGTCAGTAGGGCTATTTGTGTTTGCAAGCAGAGGATGGTATCCGAGCGTTAAATCCCATCCTTTATTCTTGTAAACGGAGTGCAGGCACTTCTCCAAAATATACGGCATAGGGCCATAGAAGGAGAAAGAGGCGTTAAACAAGTCTTTTAGGTAATCAATGTGAACCTGGGGACTTAC
>QXXE01000329.1 GCA_009911355.1 Clostridiaceae bacterium
CAAGTCTATATATTCCATACAACCTATTATACCATAGTTGCTCCGCTTTTCCTAGTTTTTTTCTCGAAAGTAATAACGGTCAATGGGAGGGTACTCCAAAGAGTGCCCTCTTGATTTATACTTGACAACAGATGGTTTTAGTGTTATAATGAAAGCAACAAATCGGGGATTGAAGGGGATAATTGATTTGCAAAAGAGGGAAAAAATCATTCGCCTATGGTTTGATATGTGGCTTCAACAGGAAGATATGGGTATTGATGATATCTTTGCGGAGGACGCTGTTTATATCGAAAGCTGGGGGCCAAAATATGAAAACCGTACAATGATAAAGCATTGGTTTAAAGAATGGAACACCCGCGGAAAAGTTGTCATATGGGACATAATACAGTATTTCCATGATGAAAACCAAACCGTCGTTCAGTGGAACTTTAAAAATGTGATGAATGACGGTTCGATAGAAAATTTTGACGGTATAACCCTTGTCAAGTGGACTGAGGATGGTAAGATTAGGTTTTTGAAAGAGTTTGGATGTAATCTGAACACATATAACCCATATCAGAACAGCAAAACTCCCCAATTCAGAGATGAAAAAGCAAATTGGTTCTGACAAGACACGAGTCCTGCTTATCGGGGATTTCTCTAACGAGCAGACTTAGTGCAAAAGGCGGTGGAATGTGGTTGCATTTCCCCGCCTTTTGTGATACTGTTTTGATACTAGTACTCCATCCGGCCAGAAATAACAGTTTACGTTTACAGGGATTTTTGTTATACTCCATTAAAAACGGTATAGGAGGATGCAGATATGCCAC
>QXXE01000330.1 GCA_009911355.1 Clostridiaceae bacterium
TTTTTTTTTTTTCCATTACTTCCTCCTCTCCTCCATTATTGCCATCATTGCCTCTTTTTCTCCTGTTTCCATTTTCTCCTGACTTCCGCGTTCTGTCCCAGGGCCCCATGTGCAGTTTGAACCAAAAAGTCCTTTTTTCTCCTCTAAATTTCTCCTCCCTGCCTCGTCGCCGCCTCCGCTCTTCCACTCCCGGCTCCGAAATCCCAAATCTTCCTACAACGCCCTCAAAACAGCGCCGCTGGGGACCAAAACGCCTCTCCTCCTGCTGCCACGTTTTGGGTTAAGAACGCAGCTTTTTGGCTGTTGCCATGGGGTGGGCGTGGGGCCACGTCGGCGTGAAGCCGCTGCTCACCTCGCTCTGAAACTCCTTCCAACTCCGCACCGCCACCCATTTTTTCCATCTTGCTCATTTCTCCCTGTCCTCTTCGCTCTCCATTTCTCCTCCTTCCATCCATCTTCTCTCAGAGCCATCTTTCACTCCAGAACTTCACATTTTAGCTCAGCGTTCGCTTTTCTCCCCCTGCACTTCTCTTCGGCTGGCGAAAAGCCCCGCTTTCGCCCCACATCTCGCTCACCCTCCCTGCAGCTCCTCCACGCTCACGTTTTTCCACACTTCTCTCATTTTCCTCCTCTGAAAGCCCTACCTCGAGCAAAGGGGAAAGCAGAGCTATAAGAAAACAGCCCGCAGAGCTAATCGGGGCTGAAGGAAGGCGCCTAGCGCTCGCTGCACCTCTCCCAAAATTCTCAAATCTCAGAAATGTGCAGAATTCAGTGATTTTCTGCAGCTCCTCCCTGCGCCTCTCCTGCCC
>QXXE01000331.1 GCA_009911355.1 Clostridiaceae bacterium
CCGCTTTCGTCCATGCATACATGGTGTTTTCTGGGATGCCCAGTTCAGAAGCCGCTTTTGCGCCGCCAAGTTCCTTCTTTCGTTGTTTTTTTGCCATTGCAGTTGCCTCCTTAATTCTCTTTGATTATACATCAAATCCTTGCGTATGAGGTGTCAACTAAAATGGTACAACATCAAAGAGAGTAAAAAGGCCGGTCTACACAAGGCAGATCGACCTTTATCGGCAGGATGTACTGGTTGTCTACAGGGGTTTTCATTGGAACTGTCTTGCAGCCATTATGGAAACTTTGATTTTAGCGTTGAGCCATCCTGCCTTATGATTCTTCTCTCTGACTTTTTGCCAAAATGATCTCTATTTCCACCAGCCGCCCATCCCGATCCACAGTCAAGCCAACGCTGTCACCTGGTTCATATTCCGCGAGTTGTGCGGAAAGCTCCGCCGTGGTGTGGACCATATAGCCATTGATGCTGATAAGGCGGTCATTGACCTCCAGCTTTCCATCAGAAGCACCGTCTTTCTGGACGGACTGCACATACACGCCAGACTCACGGTTGTTCATGTGTGCGACAGCCGGGTTGATCTCTACGACTGAAATTTCCAGAACAGCGCCGTTTCCACCATTAGTAGTGCTGGGAGCGGTATAGCTGCCCTCGTTGATCAGCGAGACGGCAATTTCCTGGGCTGTATTGACAGGAATGGTGAATCCCAGGCCCTCCTGATTCTCCCCGGAGCAGGGTATTTGAATGAGTAAACAAATCATGAACAGAAAGCAGAACAGACAATTTTATCCAAAAAAGACTCATCGAG
>QXXE01000332.1 GCA_009911355.1 Clostridiaceae bacterium
AAGATAGGAAAGCGCCGAGTGGAGGAAAAAGCAGGACACGAGAGGCGGATGATGCTGCAATTTTCGCATGAATGACTGAATTTTATGAGAGATATCAGCCGCAGTATAGGGTAGACAGCCTGAATGGACAGAAATCTTCAGAGCATGATTCAAGTACTCATCGGGATTGTATTCCGGAGCATAAGGCGGCAGGAAGAACACCTCAATTTTATCCTTGTGCTTTTCCAGCCAAGCCGCAGCAAGCTTGCCATGATGGACCTTCAGATTGTCCAAAATCAGGAACACTTTCCGCTCCGAAGTGCGGACCAGACGCTCCATGAAGCGGATCAGCCGCTGCTGGTCCATGGTGTCCGGATAGAGCATAAAACGAACCTTGCCCTGGCTGCTGATTGCCGAGATCATATTGACCCGCTGTCGTTTGGTTTCCACCGGCAGCACCGGAGGACGGCCCTTCGGCGAAAAGCCGCGCTCTACGATTTCACAGTTGCTTACGCCGGTCTCATCTGCCCAATAGACGTCCGCATCCTCTGCTTTCGCACGCCTTGCAATAGCGGGATATTCCTCACTTTTCCACCTTTAGATACCCGTAGGATTCTGTTTTCGGGCACGCTTCGCCGGACGCTGGCAGCTCATGCCCCAGCGCTTCATGTAGTCCGACAGTGTCCGCTCATTTATGCCTTTGTGGAACTGTTTCTGGATGTACTGCCTTGTCCGTCCCAACGTCCACAGTTTGCCGGTGAGCCCGAAATCCTCCGGCCTTTTCTCCTCGACCGCCTTTCGGATATTTTCTTGTTCTTCCTG
>QXXE01000333.1 GCA_009911355.1 Clostridiaceae bacterium
CGCGCACCTCATCGGGAAGCCGGTCTACCGTCGAGCTGACGCGCGTGCGCCGCCGCGCCTTAGACATTGACGCCCGGATCCTGGATCGTGTCTTCCAGCAGATCAACGCCTTTGCGGGTCAGCTTAATGACCGCATCCTTGCGGTAAGCGTTGTAAGCGTTCGCGCTCCTGCTGGTGAACATGATGTAACCCGCCTCCTCGAGATATTCAATGTGCTTGGAAATGTCAGGGGAGTAGATCAGCCCATCCGCGACCAGCGCATTTGTGATCTGCCGGACAAGCAGCGCGTTCTGGTTGCCTTTTGCCAGCGAACGGATAATATAACCACGGATCGCCTTGTTTTTGTTGATCTCCTGCTCGGTCATTTCATCTACAATCGCCATGTTTGCTTATTCCTCCTTTCCCAGCTTCCCATATAAAATCTGATCCAGCTTGTCCTCGATCCGGTTCATCGTGCGGATGTAGTCCTCGCGTGTCACATAGACAAGCGGGAGGTCTGATTTCAGGTCGTTCAGCTTTTCCTCGACCCGCTCAATGTGATCGGTATTCTGCTGGTCGGCGTTTTCCAAGCCCGCAAGCGTTTTTTTGATGAAATAAGCGAGCGCGCCCACCACGAGCGTGCAGAGCAGCGAAGCTGCTGCGCCGATCACAGCAGTAATCTGTACAACATCCATACGCGCCCCCCCTTATTCGTCCATAGCAGCAAAGACAGGATCGCCGAGACAGGCGGCAGGGTCTGCCTGCTTAACCCTGAGTACGGCGTTTTCGATGCAGGCCGACAGATAACCGTCGAAGCTGCC
>QXXE01000334.1 GCA_009911355.1 Clostridiaceae bacterium
GGTTACGCTATTAACCGTCCGATCACAGCCCCTTTTCACTATTAACCTTTTACCCATTTTTGAAAGGGGGATTTATAAAAATGAACAATGCTGATGTGCCTATTTGGGAAAAGTACACGCTTACCATTGAAGAAGCGTCAAAATATTTCCGCATTGGGGAAAACAAGCTGCGGAAACTTGCAGAGGAAAACCCCACGGCGGGCTGGGTATTCTTGAACGGGAACCGTATTCAGATCAAGAGGAAACAGTTTGAAAAAATCATTGACACACTGGACGCGATTTAGCGAAAAAGATAGTGAAAAAGAGCCTTGAATATGCTATAATAGATGTAGGCATATCAAGGCTCTTTCCGACACGGAAAGGAGCAAAAACAATGTCGGAGAAAAGACGTGATAATAGAAACCGCATTTTGCGTTCGGGAGAGAGCCAGAGAAAAGACGGGAGATATGCTTATAAATATACCGATACTTTTGGTAAAGTGCAATTTGTCTATGCTTGGAAGTTAGTGCCTACGGACAAGACCCCTGCCGGGAAGCGTGACGACATATCCCTTAGAGAAAAGGAAAAAGAGATACAGAAAGACCTTGACGACGGGATAGACACAATCGGAAAGAAAATGACTGTCTGCGAGCTTTACGCGAAGCAGAACCGCCACCGGGGGAATGTAAGGCACAACACCACAAAGGGGCGCGAACGGCTGATGAAGCTGCTGGAAGCGGATAAACTTGGTTCCTGCCCCATTGACAGTGTGAAGCTGTCCGACGCGAAAGAATGGGCGTTGCGCATGAA
>QXXE01000335.1 GCA_009911355.1 Clostridiaceae bacterium
GAAAAAACATAAAAGAAGGCAGTAGGGAAATAAAGTAAAAAAGGAAGAAGAGAGGAAAAATGAGAAAAAAAAAAAGGAGAAAAACAGAAGAGAGAAAACAGAAAAATAGAAAAAATAGAAAAAAAAACCAAGAGAAAATAGAAAAAAAAAAAAGAAGAGAGGAGAACGAAAGAAAATAGGAAAAAAAAGAAGATAGAAAATAGGAAAAAAAAAAAAGAAGATAGGAAAGAAAGAAGATAGAAAAATAGGAAAAAAAAAGAAGATAGAAAATAGGAAAGAAAGAAAGAAGATAGAAAATAGAAGAGGGAAATCAGGATAAGAGAAAATAGAGGAGAAGAGAAGAGAGGAAGATAGAAAAGCAGCACGTAGAAGAAATGGGAGGCGGCGGAGCGAGGAGTGGTTCCAGCCCGAATGGAAGTGTAAATTGGGGAAGAAAAGAGGAAATTTGGTGAAGAGAGGAAGAATAGGGCCCAGAGAAGAGAAGATGTGGAAAAGCAGAGAGAAGGAATGGAAGGCAATGAGGCGAAGCAGCCGGAGCGTGGTGAGGCTGGAGGCGGAATTCACCGAATCAGCGGAAACGGCCCCAAAAGGAGCGGCGCGGTGAGGCCCCGCAATGGGGCGGGGGGGGGCTCTTGTCGTTGCAGGCACTGCTTGGCCACAAAGCGCCCTGGAATTCCCTGTGGTGGGGCAGATTTTGGGATAAAAAACGACGGAAATGGTGAATGTGTATTTTTTTGGGGTGGGGAAAAAAAAATAGCAAAAAATGTGGAAAAA
>QXXE01000336.1 GCA_009911355.1 Clostridiaceae bacterium
GCACCTGCCTTGCAAGCAGGGGGTCAGGAGTTCGATCCTCCTCATCTCCACCAGGGCGGACGGAAGAACGGAAGCTGAACGACTGCCGCCAAAACGCATTTGGGCTTGTAGCTCAGGTGGTTAGAGCGCACGCCTGATAAGCGTGAGGTCGGAGGTTCGAGTCCTCTCAAGCCCACCATTTCATGTGAAAAATGGCGAAAACCGTTTCAGGAAGTTTCTCGAAGGGACTTCTCGAAACTTGCACCTTGGCCGATTTTCTGAAAAAATCGGCACTGGCACAAATTTTTCGCCAAAAGGCATGAAAAATTTGCACCTTGAAAACTGAACAAAAACGAAAGCAAAAGCAACAATAGAGGAAAGTTAAAATGTTATTCCGGACCATGTAAAAGTGGTTCATAAAGATAAGGTTTTGACGTTTATTGTTGGGAGATGTAATCGGAAGATTACAACTACAAATTAGCTAAAACAACCGAGATTTTCTCAATTCTTGTAAAATATACAGCATATTTTAGCGATGGCGAAGCCGAGCATACCTCGCGTCCCTTGCCACAAAAATCCTGATTTTTGTGGAGGAGGAGAGGCGACGTAGTGCAGTGGAGTTTTTGCCGCCTCTGGCGGCGGAAACGGAACGGAACGGATTCGCCTCGACGAAGGTCAAGCTGTGAAGAGCGCAAGGGGAATGCCTTGGCACTGGGAGCCGATGAAGGACGCGACAAGCTGCGATAAGCTGCGGGGAGCTGCAAATAAGCGTTGATCCGCAGATTTCCGAAT
>QXXE01000035.1 GCA_009911355.1 Clostridiaceae bacterium
CTGTCCGCGCAGGACGCCTCCCCGGCGAGGGGCGCTGTCCGCGCAGGACGCCTCCCCGGCGAGGGGCGCTGTCCGCGTAGGACGCCTCCCCGGCGAGGGGCGCTGTCCGCGCAGGACCGCGGCGTTACAGCCGCAGCAGCCCCTTATGGAAAGGCACAAGGCGCAGGCGGAAACAGAAGCGTTCCGCATCCAGCCGGTAAGTCGGGAGCAGGCGCGGCCCGCAGCTGTTTGACCCGATCCCCGCCTGTGCGTAGTCCAGGCAGAAAACCGTGCTGCCGCAGGGCGTCAGCTCATAATTGTGCCGCGCCGCCGTCAGCTGCTCCTGTGTGTAAGGCGACGCGCTGAACGAGAACCCGTCCGGCGAAGCCGCTGCCAGCCCGAGACCCCCGTTTTCCAGCACCGCCCAGTCGCAGCCGCTGTGGCTCCCGTTTTCCTGCGGGCGGATGTAGTCCTCGTGCAGATCGCCAACCGTGCTGCGGAACCGCCCGTAATAGGCCGCCCGGCGCTTGTCCGCATAGCTTTCCACCGGGCCCAGGCCGCAGTATTCCGCCTGCGAGAAGCTTTCCGGCAGGAACAGCCGCAGCCCGAACCGGGGCAGCTCCGGGAATTCCAGGTCGCGGCGCACGTACAGGGTCGCTTCGGCTGCGCCATCCGGGAAAATGCGCCATACCGTGTCCAGCGTCAGGCATTTCTGCACGCCGTCCGCCGCCATTGACATCGGGCAGCGGATTTCGACGGCACTGCCCTCCGCCGCATAGCTTATACCGTAAGCGCGCGCATACGCGCGGTCGTAGCCCGCCCGCTCCCATGCGGCGCGGATGACGCGGTCGTTGTCGGTCGGCGCACGCCAGAGGTTCAGCCCCATCGGGCGGTCCAGCAGCTGCTGCCCGCCGAACGCCATCTGTGCAAACAGCCCGGTGCGGCAGTCAAACCGGTAATGGAAGCCCTCGCCGGCAATGTCCAGGTATGGGCCGTCCTCGGAAACCTCCGCGGGCCTGCCGCCGCGCGGAGCCAGCAGGCGCGCCGCCGTGCAGTTTACAGGGGTACGGTTCGGCAGCGGCAGCTCGTCGAACCCCAATTCATGCCCCGCCGGGACCAGCGCGTCGGCCTCCCGTTGGATGTAACACAGCCGCAGGGTACATTTCCCTTCTTCCGGGATGTCAAGCGGCAGGCGCAGCGGCGCTTCACCATGCGGCGGGACCGGCGGGCATTCCACGCTGCCGCTGCCAATGACCTCGCCGTCGCGGCGCACCTCCCAGCGGAGGGTTACGCTGTCGCGCAGGTCGGTAAAATCCAGATAATTATGCAGCGTCAGCGCGCCGTCCGCCCAGCCGCCCGCCCGCGCAGGGCGGTACACATTCTTGTATTCCAGCAGGCCGGTGTGCGGCGTGCGGTCGGGATTTACCAGCCCGTCCACGCAGAAGTTGCCGTCATGGACGGTTTCGCCGTGGTCGCCGCCGTAGAAATAACGGGTTTTGCCGTCCCGGGACGTCCCGTGCGCGACTGCGTGGTCGCACCATTCCCAGACGAACCCGCCGCACATTGTTTTCTGCGCGTGGAACAGCTGGAAATAATCTTCCAGGTCGCCGGGGCCGTTGCCCATCGCATGGCAGTATTCACAGAGCAGGAAGGGCTTATCCGGCGCATTTGCCAGATATTCCGAAATCTCCGCGAAGGAGGGGTACATGCGGCTGTACAGGTCAAGGTTCGAGAAATCGTATTTGCGCGCGCCGCTGTGGTACAGCGCGCTTTCATAATGGGTCAGGCGGCTGGGGTCATAGCCTTTCGTCCAGCGCAGCGCCTCCTCAAAACAGCAGCCATACGCGCTCTCGTTGCCCATCGACCAGATCACAATGCACGGGCGGTTTTTCTCCCGGATGACGCACTTTTTTACCCGGTCGAGGATGGCGGGGGCAAACGCAGGGTTGTCCGCGACCGGCTGGTTCCAGCGCGCCGCGCGGGCGGGGAAGTCGTTTGCATCGTCGTAGAGCTCGGCGGGGCCGTGGCACTCGATATCCGCCTCGCTGATCACGAAAAAGCCATATTCGTCGCAAAGCTGGTAAAACACCGGCGAATTGGGATAGTGGCTGGTGCGGATCGCGTTAAAATTATGCCGCTTCATCAGGCGCAGGTCGGTTTTCATCTGCTCCACGGATACCGCGCTGCCGGTCACCGGGTCGGAATCATGGCGGTTCACGCCCCGGAATTTGATTGCCGTGCCGTTGACCTCGACGGTGCAGCCCTTCACGCGGATTTCCCGCAGGCCCACGCGGTCGGTGATCACCTCCCCGCCGGACTCGATGCGCAGGGTGTAAAGATATGGGTGCTCAGGGTTCCAAAGCACCGGCTGTTCGACTGTCAGGACGGTTTCGCAGCCGTCCCCCTCGCCGCCGATGACCTCCGCGCAGGAGGCCAGCCCGCCCGCCGCGTCCAGCAGCGTCAGCCGGGTGGGGAGCACCCCGCGGGCGTATTCCAGCCGCACGCCGATTTCCGCGCGGCCATCCCGCAGGGTCGGCTGCACGAAATAATCGCGCACATGGTTTTCGGGCCGCTTGAGCAGGTACACATCCCGGAAAATGCCGCTCATACGGAATTTGTCCTGGTCTTCGAGATAGCTGCCGTCGCACCATTTGAGCACCAGCACCGCGAGCCGGTTGCCTCCCTCGCGCAGCAGCGCGGTCACATCAAACTCGGCTGTGGCGTGGGAAACCTGGCTGTAGCCCACAAAGCTGCCGTTCAGCCAGACGTAGAAGCAGGAATCCACGCCCTCGAAATTCAGGAACGCACAAGGTGCGCCGGCGTCCCGCCGGTACGTGAAATCGAGCAGGTATGCCCCGCAGGGGTTGTCCTGCGGCACAAACGGCGGGTCAAAGGGGAACGGGAAACGGATGTTGGTGTACTGGTGGGTATCGCAGCCGTAATTCTGCCACACGCCGGGGACCTTGACCGGCGAAAACCCCTCGCCGCCGAAGCCCGGCTCATAGAATTTTTCACGAAAATCGTAAATGCTCTGGCAATAGCGGAAGCGCCAAACGCCGCTCAGCAGCTGGAACCGGCCGGAGCGCTCGCGGTCCCCGGCGAGCGGGCCCAGATCCTGCGGCGCAGGGATGTAATAGGCACGGTCGGGCAGCGTGTTTACATGCATCGTGCCAAGGTCTTCGTAATAACGCGGTATGGTCATTGGGAACCCCTCCTCAATCTGTTTTGCCGCCTGTTTTTTGGATGGTTCCATTATATCAGGCCGGGCGCGTGATATCCATAGATTCCATTGGACAAAACATGCACAAAATGGTACAATATAAGGGACGGGACGGAAGGCTTCTTGTTGGTTTTGACAAGATGCACGAACGGCCTGCCGCCGGTTTATACAGTTTTACGAAGGAAGGAGCCGCGATGTATGTAAACAGTGCATATTGGAAGGGCAAGCGCATGGATTTCAAGGACCGGTCACACCCGCTTTTCGTGGGCAGCTGCGGCACCTACCGCATCCTGACCCGGCCGGTGCTGCCGACCCACCGCCCGCGCGGGCGGCTGGATTTCCAGCTTTTATATATTGCGTCCGGCAAGGCGCAGTTTTTCTTCCAGGGCAGGGAGGAAACGGTAACGGCGGGGCATATGGTGCTCTACCGCCCGAAGGAGGAGCAGAAATACCGCTATTACGGCCCCGACCAGCCGGAGGTCTATTGGGTGCATTTCACAGGCGGCAACGTCACAAATATCCTGCGGCAGTACGGGATCACGGACGAGGCGCATGTGTTTTATACCGGCACTTCGCTTGCATATAAACGTATTTTCAACGAAATGATCCAGGAATTGCAGCTCTGCCGCGAGAGCTATGAGGAAATGCTGGTGCTGCACCTGCGGGAGCTGCTGATCCTGCTGGGGCGGCAGCTTGCCGTAAAGCCGAAGGCACGCGGCGGCTACCTCGAAAGCGAGACCGAGGCGGCGGCGCAGTATTTCCACGAGCACTCGCAGGAGCCGCTCTGCGTAGAGGATTACGCGGCGGCGCACGGGATGAGCACCAGCTGGTTTATCCGCGGCTTCAAGGAGTACACCGGCTTTACGCCGATGCAGTATATCCTGTCGGTGCGCATCGCGAACGCACAGGGGCTTTTGGAGACGACCGACTACAATGTTTCGGAGATCAGCCGCATCGTGGGATACGACAACCCGCTCTATTTCAGCCGTATTTTCCGCAAGCAGTGCGGGGTGTCCCCATCCGATTTCCGCAGGCGGCTGCGCGGTTAAATTAGGGCTTACACGAAATGCGCGTCAGGGAGAAACGGCGTCCCTGGCGCGCCGCCGCGAAAAAACGCAAATACACCCGCAAAGGAGTTTGACGCCATGAAACAGAAGCTTACCACCAGTGGCTGCGCCGCGCTGCGGCGGCAGCTGTGCTCCCCCTCCAATTTCATCGAACCGGACAGCGAAATCGTTGAAAAGCTGACGCAGGCAAAGGCGGCCTATTTCTGGGAGGGCACCGCAATGGAGCTGCCGGGTGCGCGCAGGCTCATCCAATACGGCATACGGGCGCTGCGCCCGGAGCCCGGCTGGGAGGTGCAGGCCGCCGCCATGCTCGCCATCGCGGACCAGGAAGGGGGCGCGGCGCTTTCGCTCGAGATGGTCGATGACCTGACCTCGCAGGTGATGGACAGCCTGAAATGCCCAGCGTTCACCTTTGGCACCTCGTTCGCCGACCTCGGCATAGGCGCGCTGCGGCTGGTGCTCGCCACCGGCGAAGCGCCTGTGCGCGCCCCCGAAGCGCTGACCCGGCTCACGCTGGGGACGCTGACGCTGCTGGTTGGCGGCACGCGGCTGGAACGTGAGGAGCTGCTCGGCGATTTCCAGACCGGCGCGGAATTTGCCCGTGCGCTCGCCGATGCATTCCTCGACAACGACCCCGCCGCCTTCCGCGCGCAGTGGCTGGAAGCGCCCTGCCTGTCAATTTCCGAGCTGCAAACCATCGACGGCAAGCCCGCTGCCTGCGAGGAGCTGTCCGACCTGCTGCTCAGCCGCTACCACAGCGACCTGCCGTCCGAGCTGGGGATGCAGTATATCCCTGAATTCCTCGGGAAGTGGTTCCCGCTGGAACGGATGGAAGAAGAGGTTTTATAAGAAGCGTCAGAATACATCGCGAAGGCAGGCAAGGGCCCTGCAAGGGCCGAAAAAACGGGCCGTGCAGGGCACGGGACATACCGGGCGGGAGAAGCGGCGCGCGGCCTGGCAGGGCCAGATCCGGCTGCGCAGAGGGGCCAACCGGCCGGAAAGGCTGGCGGAAAAGGGGTTTTTGTGAACTTTTTATGAGTTGTGATTGCGAACGTTGCGTTTTGGGGTAAACTGTGGTATAATTGGAAAAGGCGGTTCTTATGTTTAGAAATACTAAATAAATAACAGCGGAAAAGGGAGCTGCAGCTGCCGCAGGCAGCCCCTTTCCGGCAGCCCCCGCAATTTGAAAGTTTGACACGGCGGCTGGCGCCCGCTGCCTGCCGCCTGCCTGTATAAAGGAGGCATCGAGCTTTGGCGACAACCAAGAAAAGACGCAAAAAACGGAAAAGGTTCCACATTTTCCGCACATTCCTGCTGCTCATCGTTTCCGTTGTCCTGATCGGTATGCTGTGCGCCGTCTGCTGCGGCATGGCATTCGCTTATTATGTGCGTGAATACATCCTGCCGAACGCGGATGTGGCGATCGACAACATCGGCCTGAATATGACCAGCATCATTTATGTGCAGAACCCGGACACCGGCGAATACTACGAGTACGAAACCCTGTACAGCTCGGAAAACCGCACATGGGCCGATTTCGGCGATATCCCGCAAAACCTCAAGGATGCGTTTGTGGCGATTGAGGACAAGGATTTCTATCTCCACAAGGGCGTTTACTGGAAGCGCACCTTCGGCGCGGCGCTTGCGTGGATTACGGGCGACGACGACGGGTACGGCGGTTCGACCATCACCCAGCAGCTCATTAAGAACATCAAGGACGAAAAGGAGGTTTCGGTCAAGCGCAAGCTGAACGAGATTTTCCGCGCGCTGGAGCTGGAAAAGAAGGTGGGCGACAAGGACCGCATTCTGGAGCTCTATATGAACACCGTCTATTTCGGCAAAAGCGCTTACGGCGTGTGCGCCGCGGCGGAAACCTATTTCGGCAAGGAACTGGACGAGTTGTCTCTCGCCGAATGCGCCCTGATCGCGGGCATTACCAATAACCCCTCGCAGTATAACCCGCTGCTGCATCCCCAGTCGGCGCAGAACCGGCAGCGCGATATCCTCTGGGCGATGCACGAGCAGGGGTATATCACCGATACCGAATACCGCGAGGCGCTTGCCGAAGAGCTCGAGTACAGCTCCGGCGACAAGACCGAACGCAACCACACCTATTCCTGGTTTACCGAGACCGTCATCCACGAAGTGCTGGACGACCTGTGCGAACGGCTGGATTATTCGAAAACGCTTGCCGAAACCCTCCTGTACACAGGCGGGCTGCGCATCTACACCACGATGGACCCGAAAATCCAGAACACGCTCGAGCAGATGTACCTCGACGACGCCAATTTCCCCGATATCAGCAAAAACGGCCGCAAGCCCCAAAGCGCAATGGTGGTGATGGACGCCGACGGCAATATCAAGGGCATTGTGGGCGCGCGGGGTGACAAGGAGGCCAACCTCCTGCGCAACCACGCGACTATGTCCCACCGCCAGCCGGGTTCCTCGATCAAGCCGCTGTCGGTCTATGCGCCCGCGCTCGACCAGGGGCTCATTACCCCGGACTCGGTGCGCACGGATATGCCGGTCAAGGTGGTCAACGGCAACCCCTACCCGCGCAACTATAACCGCATCTATTCGGGGCAGCGGACCATGCATTACGCGGTCATGCAGTCGCTGAACACCATCCCTGCGACGCTGCTCGACGAGCTGACCTTCCAGACTTCCTTTGATTACCTGACCGAGCGTTTCGGCATGGACCTGGTGGAGCGCATGGTCAGCGACAGCGGCGAGGTCAAAAGCGACCTTGATTACGGCCCGCTTGGCATGGGCGGCCTGACGCGCGGCGTTACCGTGCGCGAAATGTGCGCCGCTTATACCGCGTTCATGGACGGCAACTTTGCCGGCTCGCGCAGCTATACGCGCGTGGAGGACGATAGCGGCGCGGTTGTCATTGACAACACCCCTGACCCCCAGCCGGTATTCGACCGCGAAAGCACGGTCTATTATATCCGCACGCTGCTCGAGGGCGTCGTTTCGAGCGGCGGCAACGCCTCCTTTGTCGATGTGCCCAACATGTCGGTTGCGGCAAAGACCGGTACGACCCAAAACGACCAGGACCGTTACTTTGTCGGCTTCACGCCGTATTATGTCGGCGCGTGCTGGTTCGGCTATGAGATCCCGTCCTCGCTCGACGGCCTGACCGTCAGCCCGCCCGCGCAGATGTGGGAACGGGTGATGCAGGCGATCCATGAGGACCTGCCGCCGAAATCCTTCGAGGAATATAATGGCTATACCACCACTGCCTATTGTAAGGACAGCGGCTTGCGCGCAACCGAAGCCTGCCGCGCCGATATCGGCGGCAACCGCACCGCGACCGGGCGCTATTTCCCCGGCGACGAACCGGTCACCTACTGCAACCTGCATCAGACGATCAAGGTCTGCGCGGAAACCGAAAAGCGCGCGACCGAATTCTGCCCGGAGACAAAAGAGGTTTCCATGCTCGACCTGACCCGGCTGTTCCCGGTCTCGGTCAGCGTGAGCGACCAGTACCGCTGCTTTACCGGTGAAAACCCGCCGGTCGGCACGGGCATGGTTGTATCGGGCGGCTCCGGGGAGACGTATTCCGAGGAATGCGATATCCATGACGAGAACTTTGACCCGGAAGGGACCGGCGGCGAGCCGGGGGCGGTCACCGGCCCGAACACCGGTTGGCCGTGGCCGGATATCTGGGGCAACGGTGAAAACCCGAACGGCCCGGACACCCAGCCGTCCGACCCGAACACAGGGAACACGGGCGTCACGGGCGACCCGTGGGCGAACGAGCCGAATTATCCCGCGCCCATCGACCCGTTCGACCCGGAATATATGGAATAAGGGCTGCTGCAAGCGCCCCCGGATGGCCGGGGGCGCTTGCCCGTCTGGGGCGGGAGACACATAAATGTAATGCAATTCGTGCTTGTATAATAGGCGGGAATCCTGTATAATGGAAAAGCACGGGGCTTTTGCCGGGATACCGGGAAGCCGTCCCCTGCGGTCAGAAAACACCCGGCGGGCAGACGGCCGCCAACGAATTTTAAGGAAGCGTGAATGATGAAATTTCCCCGCACAGCAAAACGGCTGCTCGCGTCGGCACTGGCGGTTTCCTGCCTGATGACGGGCGCGGGAGCGACCGCCTTCACCAACGCCTTTCATTACGGCTACAATATCGGCCAGGGCACGGCCTACACCCGCCTGGAAGGAAAGAACAGCGCGGGCGTACAGAAAACCAACTATATTTCCTACACCCCGAACAGTACGATCACGCCGGTGATCGTCTACGCGTCGGACAAGCTCTATGGCAGCGGCGCGGGCATTTCCGCAGCCGCAAAGTACCTGGAACAGCAGGGCAAGCAGGTCATCGCGGGCATCAATGCCGACTTTTTCGTGATGAATACATCGATCCCGATTGGGCTTGTGATCAAGGACGGCGAGCTGATCAGCTCGGACGCATGGCAGTATGCGGTGGGCTTTACCGCGAACGGCGCGGCGATCACCGGGCAGCCTACGATGAGCATGCGCGTCTCCGGGCCGAGCGGGACGGCGACCATCAGCTATTTCAACAAGACCCGCACGGCGGCGGGCATTTACCTGCTCGACCGCAATTACGATTCCACCTCGCATACGACCCAGAAGGGCAAGACGATCGTCCTGGAACGGCTGGACAGCACGCCGGTAACGGTCGGCGGCTCGGTGCGGCTGCGCGTGCTCTCGAATGAGGAAACAACCGGCGCGACCCCGATCGGCGCAAACCAGATGGTCATGACGATGCAGGACAAATCGACGGCCAGCTGGGTGGATTTCCAGCCCGGCGAGGAGGTCACGCTGACCGTGGCCGCGCCGTCGCCCGGCTGGGCCGACGTGGTGTATGCGGTCGGCGGCAAGAGCCTGGTGCGCGGCGGCGCGGTCACCCCGGACGGCATCGACGGCGCGGGCTCGCACACCGGGCGCACCGCCGTAGGGGTGAAGCCGGACGGTACGGTCATCCTCTATCAGAACGACGGCAGCCGCTCGGGCGGCAGCGCGGGTCTGACCGCGCGCGAGCTGGGTGTTGAGATGCAGCAGCTGGGCTGCACCGAGGTCATCTGCCTGGACGGCGGCGGCTCGTCGGTGATGTCAATGCGCAAGCCGGGCACCAGCGGCACCCAGACGATTTCCAATCCGTCGGACGGCTCGGAACGCCGCTGCGCGAACTATATCTTCCTGGTTTCCAACGCGGTTGCCGACGGCGTGCCCGCCCATCTTTATGTGGAGCCGGAGCATTATTATGTGCTGCCCGGCGCGCAGACCGGGTTTACCGTCCGCGCTGCCGACAGCGCCTATGGGCCCGCGCCCCTGCCGGGAGGGGAGGCTGTCTTTACCGCGACGGCGGGCGATGTGGACCCGATGAACCATATTTTCTTCTCCTATCCAAGCGCGGGGACGGTGACGCTGGCGGCCGATATCGGCGGCGTGGCCGGGGAAACGCAGGTTTGCGTGACCGATGACGTGAATTCCATTGCGCTCAAGCGCGGTGATAAGACGGTCACCTCGCTCGCGCTCGACCCGGGCGATGTGGTCGAGCTCGACGCGTGGCTGTACCATCTCGGGATGCGCATGGCGTCCGCCGACCAGCTGCTTGATTGGTCGGTTTCCGGCGAGATCGGCACGGTCGACGTGAACGGCAATTTCACTGCCGGGTCCCAGTCGGGGGCCGGGAAGCTGACGGTTGCCTATAAAAATACCTCGAAAACGATCGATGTGACCGTCGGGATGGACTTCCGTGACGTGAAGAACGCCGACTGGTTCTATGAAGCCGTGAAATTCTGCTTCGACCACGGCCTGATGGCGGGTTCGACCCCGACCAAATTTGACCCGAATGGCAAGCTGACCCGCGCGATGTTCGCGGCGGTGCTCTACCGCCTGGAGGGCTCGCCGGCAGTCACCTATACAGAAGCGTTCTCGGATGTGCCGCGCGGCGCATGGTATGCGGACGCGGTTATCTGGGCGAACCAGAACGGCATTGTCAGCGGCTTCCGCGACGGGACCTTTGGCGGCGATGGGACGCTGACGCGCGAACAGCTTGCGTCGATGCTCTGCCGCTACGCCGAATTTAAGGGCATGGATGCGCAGACGGCTGCCAGCCTGGGCGGCTTCTCGGATGCGGGCAGCGTGTCCGGCTGGGCGGAGCAGGCGATGGGCTGGGCGGTCCATGCCGACATCCTCGGCAGCACGTCCTCTACGGCGAAGGTGCTTTCGCCCGCAGGGACGGCGACCCGCGCCCAGTGCGCGTCGATCCTGATGCGCTTTGCGGCGCTTCAGGGGATCAAGTCTGAGCCCGCGCCGGCGCCGGAACAGCCGGTCGACCCGGAACAGTACGATTTCCAGATTTCGGACACCGGCTTGCCGTCGGATGACGAGATGCTGCCGGATTCCCCGGAAAACCTCGACCCGGATATCTTCGGGCCGGGGGTGACGGCCCCCGCGGAGGGCCAGCCGGAGCAGGAGCCCGTTCCCGGGCAGCCTGAGGCCCCGACGGAGCAGGCGGGTGAGCCTTCCGCGGAAGGGGAAGGGACCCCTGCGGAAAACGGGAATCCCGATTAAGGGCCTATCTTTGTGGATTTCAAGGGGAAGCGGCGCAGCATGACGGAAAAGATACCAGCAAGCTGTGTGCGGATCATTTCGGGATAGGCTCTAAATCAATGCAAAAGGCATGGCAGCGGATGCTGCCATGCCTTTTGTTGCCTGAGGAGGGCGGGTCAGCCCCTGCCGCGCCGCCTGCGCTGGCGGATATCCTCGCCGAGAAAGCGCAGCGGCGTAAATTCGCCCAGCAGCCGCGACGCGATGGCCGGGGTATACTGCTTTTCCAGCTGGTCGGGCAGGAGGTTGGTATTGATAATCATGGGGCGGCGGGTCATCAGGCGGGTGTTGAGGAGCTGGTAAAATGCGGAGGTTGTAAAGGCGGTTGTCAGCTCGGTGCCGAGGTCGTCCATGATCAGCAGGTCGGCCGATTCGCAGCGGTGGATAGCCGCCTTTGCTTCGGCAGGGTCGCCGCCGCCGAATTTTACGGTTTCATAGCTTGCAAGGATGTTGATCGCGGTGTCATAGGAAACCGAAAACCCGCGCTCGGAGACCACCTTCGCGATGCTGGTCGACAGGAAGGTCTTGCCAAGCCCTGCCGAGCCGTACAGCAGGAGGTTGGGCGCGTGGGGGGCGAAGGACGACGCATATTCCCGGCATTTCTGGAAATTGACCTCCATAATGACGCGGGGGGAGACGCCGATGCGCGCGTCAGGGGTTTCCGGGTAATAGTCCAGCCGGAAGGACTCGAAATTCTGGTCCTCGATCGGCAGGACCGCTGAAAGCCGCGCGGTCAGCTTTTTCGCGTACCGTGCCTTGAGGCATTCGCAGGGCTCGCTGCCGATATAGCCCAGGTCGGAGCAGGCGGGGCAGTGATATTTCACGCTCAGGTAATCCGCGGGCAGGCCGAGCGAGCGCAGCAGCTGCCGCCGTTCCTCCTGCAAGGTCAGGTTGCTTTCGCGCAGCCCCGCGACGGCTTCGGTGGGGTCGGCGCCCGCCTCGAGCGACGCGCGGATGACCGCTGCCGCCGTTGACTGCAAAGCGCCGTCGATCTGCCGCACGCGGGGCGCGCGCGCATAGACCTCCTGCCGCCGTTCGGCGAGCGCGCGCTCGCTGGCGGTGCGCTCCTGCTCGAGCTCGCGCAGCACGTCGGCAAGGATATCCTTCTGAAAGGTCATGTGTTTTTCTCCTCCTGGTAGCGTTTGACTTCCTCAAGCCAGTCTTTTTCCCATTCGCTGAGCGTGGCGGGGTCGGGCTCGGGTACGGTGGCGTTTTTCTTTTCGTTTTCGGGCTCCAGCGCGGTAATCTCGGCGAGGGTATGCACGCCCTTGCTTTCCCAGGATTCCAGGATTTTCCGCACATAGTCGGCGCTGAATTTTTTGAGCGTCCGTTCGGTGCGCCGCACGGCGAGCTCCATCGCTTCAGGCGGGAAGCCGTGCGCGACGGCATAGGAAATGAGGCGCTTTTCCATCGCCTTCGGGGCGCGCGGCTCGGTGCCAAGGGCGGCGAACATCGCCTCGGTGAGCGGGCGTTCGGCTTCGCGGCGGGAGAGGTAATCCTGGGCGGCCTCGGCGGTGTAGAGCCCCATATCCGCCCAGCGGTAGGCTTCCTTGCGGATATCGCCCAGCCGGACGGCTCCCAGCTCGCGTTTCAGGCAGCCGAGCAGTTCCATGATGACCTCCGCCGGGAGCCCGAGATGGTCGTAGATGGTGAACAGCGTCCGCAGCTGGCTTTCGGTGAGGGTTTTCCCGAGCAGCCCCTCGGCTTCCTCGCAGACGGCCGAAAAGCGGTGGTCGCCGCCGCGCGCGGTGCGCAGCTCGGAGGCGGTATAGGAGGGCGCGGATTCCTTTTGCGGCTCCTCCGGCTGGGCGGAGATGGTCAGCGAGGTCAGGGTGAACAGGGCGCGTTCATATTGTTCTTTGGAAAAGCCAAGCGCGCGCATGGCGGCGGGTTCCTCCGCTGCCGCGCCGTGGCGCAGGATGTAAAGGTAAAGCAGGGCGCTGTCCCCGTCGGCGCATTTGAGCAGCTTGTCGGCAATATCGCACCGGATGATGCGGAATTCGCCCTCGGGGAGCAGCAGGTGGGCCAGGCTCTGTTTTGGCATGTGTCGATTCTCCATTCCGGTTGGCAGGGCGGGGGCGGCGGGGCGTTCCCGATTTCCCGCTATTCCCGCACAGCGTTCCCCTTTATTATACCCTTTTACCAGTCTGGGCGCAAGATGCAGTAAAATTTTCTCACTTTTGTAGATGCAATTTTGAGAAATTTCCTGTATAATGGTTATGATGGCTAAATCGTGCCGGCCGGAGGGCCGGCAGGCCAACCAACAAAGATTGGATGGATTGGAAAGCATGGATAAAATTGTGACCGTACTGCTCAGCCAGGATGGCGGCGGAGCGTTTGACCACAAGGTCCTGTTCTGGACCGCGGGCGAGTGGGTGCGCAGGAACCTGCCCGAGCGGCTCGGGGAGCCGGACTGCGCCGCAAGCCTGCCGGAAGCGGCTGCGCGGCTTGGGGATGCGGACGCGGTGCTGTTGGTCTGCGCGCCCTGCCCGGAGCTGCGGGAAAGCGATTACCAGCGGCTGGTGGATGTCCATTTTGCGGTGGGCAGCAGCGTGACGCTCCTGCTTTCGGGCGAGTGCCGGGACGGGCTCGCGGTGCTGCGGGGCGCGGATGGCGAGATTTGCCATACTGGCACCACCGGGGGGGAACGGCTGTTGCATACGGCGGTTTTCCAGGCGGATACGCTGCGGGCGGCGGTAGCCGGCGGCGCGGAAGGGTTCCGGCAGCTGGTGGATGCGGCGCTTGAGCGCGGCTGCCCGGTTGGCGGGGTGCAGGTTTCCGCGCCGGTTGTTGAGGTCTGGGATGGTGCGGGCGCTTATGAGGCCCAGAAGCGCCTGATGCAGCGCGTCAATTTCGCGTTGATCGAAAGCGGCGTACAGGTTTTTGCGCCGGAGGGCACTTATATTTCCCCGGACGCGCAGATTGAGCCGGGGGCGGTGATCCTGCCGGGCTGTCTGATCCGCGAGGGCTGCAAGGTTGCGGCGGGCGCGGTGATCGGGCCGAACACGATCCTGGAGAAGGCGGGGATTGGTGCGCGCACGACGGTCAACAGCTCGCAGGTTTATGAAAGCGAGATCGGCGCGGACGCGACGGTCGGCCCGTTTGCTTATGTGCGCCCGGGCTGCAAGGTCGGCGACCATACCCGGATCGGCGATTTTGTCGAGCTCAAGAAGGCGGAGATCGGCGACGGCACAAAGGTTTCCCATCTGACATATCTCGGCGACGCGACCGTCGGCGAGAGGGTCAACTTTGGCTGCGGCACGGTGGTGGTCAATTACGACGGCTACCACAAGTATCAGACTGTGATCGGCGATGACTGCTTCATCGGCTGCAACACCAACCTTGTTTCGCCGGTCAGCCTGGGCGACCGGGTATTTACCGCTGCGGGCACGACGGTAACGAAGGACGTGCCGGACGGCGCGCTGGCAGTCGCCCGTGCCCGTCAGACGGTTTATGAGGGCTGGAACGACCGCCGCCGCGCGGCGCATGGGAAAAAGGATTCCTGACGGCGCTGCAAACGGCGTTTGTGCAGCGCAAATGATGTATAAAAGCCCAGGTTTTGCTTGAGAATGGTGCGCACGCCCAGCGGCGGGGCCTTTTCTGCCGCGCCGCGTTGCGGTTTTTTGGAATCCTGCGGGGATTTGCCTTGGCTGGCGGCAAACTCCCTTGCCGCCGGGCGCGTGTCCAAGTGATCAGGCAAAGCCTGAAACGGATAGAATGATATCGTTCAGGGGGTATATGAAAATGATTGCTCACGGCAATAATATCAAGATTTTTTCTGGCAATTCCAATCCCGCGTTGGCGGAGCGTATTGCCGCGAAGCTTGGCCTGCGGCTGGGCAACGCGACGGTTACGACCTTTTCGGACGGCGAGACTTCGGTTTCCATCAGCGAGACGGTGCGCGGCTCGGACGTATTCCTTGTCCAGTCGACCAGCGAACCGGTCAACGACCATCTGATGGAGCTGCTGATTATGATTGATTCCTGCCGCCGCGCGTCGGCGGGGCGCATCACGGCGGTGATGCCTTATTTCGGCTACGCCCGTCAGGACCGCAAGAGCAAGGCGCGCGACCCGATTTCGGCCAAGCTGGTTGCTGATATGATTGCCACGGCAGGCGCTGACCGTGTGCTCACGATGGACCTGCATGCCGCGCAGATCCAGGGTTTTTTTAACATCCCGGTGGACAACATGCAGGGGTCGGCGGTGCTGATCCCGGCGCTTGCGGAGCAGTTTGGCGTAGGGCGGGAGGATATGGTGATCGTATCGCCCGACCTGGGCTCGGTCAACCGTGCGCGCAAGTTTGCGGAAAAGCTGGACCTGCCGCTTGCGATTATTGACAAGCGCCGGCCGAAGGCAAACGTTTCTGAGGTGATGAACATCATTGGGGACGTGCGCGGCAAGAAGGTTGTGATTATTGACGATTTGATTGATACGGCGGGCACGCTGTGCCATGCGGCGGAAGCGCTTGTGGAGAAGGGCGGCGCGACTGAGATTTACGCTTGTGCGACGCACGGGGTGCTTTCCGGGAAGGCGATCCGGCTGATCGAGGAGAGCCCGATCCGGGAGCTTACGATTCTTGACAACATTGCGCTCAAAGAGGAGCGGAAAATCCCGAAAATCCGCACTTTATCGGTTGCGCCGGTGCTCGCTGAGGCGATTGCGCGCATTTATGAGGAGCGGTCGGTCTCGCCGTTGTTTGGCTGAGCGGGGATTACGGGGGCAGGCAACTGCCCCTTTTTTCGTCAGCGGGTTCGCCTCCGCAGCGGGCGCCAGGGGACGCTGTCCCCTGGACCTCTGCCAGAGGGCTTTGCCCTCTGGACTCCCACGATTTTTTTGTAAAAAAATCGAGTAAAAACTTCATCTCGCCTGCGGGCGGGACGGAGGGATGGGGTGACTGCTTTCTTGTGATTGGGGGAGGCTTTTTGGTTGTTGGGATACGGGATTATGGCTGTTGAAGTGATGGGAAAAGGTTCAGGAAGGGAGAAAAAGCATGAAACTGTTTGCGGTAGGTGATATTGTTGGTGAGCCGGGGCTGCGGACGCTGGAAAAGCGGCTGCGGGCGCTCAAACGGTACTATGGGGTGGATTTTACGGTTGTAAATGGGGAAAACGCGTCGATGACGGGCATTACGCCCGAGCAGGCCGACCGTATTTTCGCCGCCGGGGCCGATGTGGTCACGCTTGGGAACCACGTCTGGAACCGCCGCCAGATCGTGCCGTATATGGAGGACAACCGGTATTTGCTGCGCCCGGCGAACCTCGCCCCGCAGCTGCCCGGCGAGGGCTTCGGTATTTACGACGCGCGCGGCTGGCGGCTGCTCGTGATGAACCTTATCGGGCGGTGCGGGATGGAGTTCGGCCCGGACAACCCCTTTCTTGCAGCCGACCGTATTTTACGGGCGCTTGAGGGGAAATATGACCTTGCGGTCTGCGAGATCCACGCCGACGCGACTTCGGAGAAGCTGGCGATGGGCTATTATCTCGACGGGCGGTGCGCGGCGGTCTGGGGGACGCATACCCACGTGCAGACCGCCGACGAACGCGTGAACCCAAACGGGACAGGCTATCTGACCGATCTCGGCATGACTGGGCCCCTCTGGTCGGTGCTGGGGGTCGAGCCGAGGCAGTCGATCGCCATGTTCCGCGGCGACCTGACCGAACGCTTCCGGCCCGCGGCTGGCGAGTGCGCGCTGGCGGGTGCGGTGTTCGAGGTCGATCCCGCTAGCGGGAAATGCTCGCATGTGGAGCGCGTTTTTGACCGCGTGGAGGGATAGCCGATTCCCGGCCGGCAATGTGGCAGGGCGCTGGGGTTTTTGCGGCTGCAATTCGATGGAAAGACGCGAAAACGCACCTGGCTTTGTTCCAGGCGCGCGTGGATGATTGGTAAAATGCGGAGGTTATGAAATGGTGAAACGGTTACTCAGCTGTACTGCGAGCGAAATGCTTGCTATGGGAAAAGCGGACGTGTTGCAGGCAATTGCGGGCAGCGAGGGGCGGGTGCTCGCGTGCGAGACCATCGGGGCGGTGCAGCCGTTGCTGGGTGACCTTACAAACGCGGAATTTGCCGCGTCGCAGGGAGCGGATATCCTGCTGCTGAACCTGTTTGACTTGCGCGCGCCGCGGATCGAAGCGCTGCCGCCGTGCGCGCCAGGGGAGGCCATCCGGGAGCTCAAGCGGCTGACCGGGCGGCTGGTCGGCATCAACCTGGAACCGGTCGACCCGGAGGGCGCGGCGGTGGAAGCGGACGCGATGTGGTCCATGACCGCAGGGCGGCTCGCAACGCCGGAAAATGCCCGTTTGGCGGCAGAAATGGGTGTGGATTGGATCGTTTTGACCGGGAATCCGGGGATGGGGGTATCAAACCGTGCGATACTGCCCTCGCTGCGGGAGCTGCGTGCGGCGCTGGGCGACCGGGTCATTCTGGCGGCTGGGAAAATGCACGCGTCGGGCATGGCGGGCGACTGCCTGCTTAGCCTGACGGATGTGGAAGCCTTCGCGCAAGCCGGGGCGGATATCATCTTGCTGCCCGCGCCGGGGACGGTGCCCGGTGTGACGGTGGAAGCGGTGCGGGAGCGCATTGTGCGTATACACGCGCTGGGAAAGCTTGCCATGACCGCGATCGGCACCTCGCAGGAGGGGGCGGATACCGACACAATCCGGCGGATTGCGCTGGCCTGCAAGATGGCGGGTGCGGATGTGCATCATATCGGCGATACCGGCTACGGCGGTATGGCGCTGCCGGAGAATATCCGTGCATACTCGGTTGCAATCCGCGGGATACGTCATACCTATCACCGGATGGCAAGCTCGGTCAACCGCTGACGGGGTGCGCTTGACGGCATACGCCAGGCTTTGCCCTGTGGCATGGCAGGACTAAGAGCCTATCCCGTAATGAGACGTGCGCAGATTGCGCCGTCAGATTTTTCGTCAGGCGAAGCTGATTTCCCGCAGGAATCCTTTGTGGATTGCAAGGGGAAGCGGCGCGGCATGACGGAAAAGATACAAGCAAGCTGTGTGCAGAGCATTTCGGGATAGGCTCTAAGACAGAATACAGAATACGGAGAGACAACATGCAATTATACAAGATCAAAATAGGGCAGATCCCTGCTGTTTTGTGGGGAGAGCCCAGCGATAAAATCATAATTGCGGCGCACGGCAGCCATTCCTCGAAAATAGACGACTGCATTTGGGCGCTTGCGGAGGAAGCCGTTCCGAAAGGCTACCGGGTCCTCAGCTTTGATTGGCCGCAGCACGGCGAACGCGTCTATGAGGCTGCGCCGATCATGCCCGACGAATGCGTCAGCGAATTGAAACAGATATATGGCTATGCTGCGGGGCAAGCGGAATCCGTGTCGCTTTTTGGGTGCAGCATGGGGGCTTATTTCCAGCTGCTGGCGCTTGGGGAGGCTGCGGTTGAGCGGGTGTGGTTCCTTTCCCCGGTAACCGATATGGAAAGGATCATTCACAACTTGATGGCATATTGCCGTGTCAGTGAAGCGGAATTCAGAGAAAAAATTAGGATAGAAAACGATATAGAGACCCTGTATTATCCCTATTATGCGTATGTAAAGGCGCATCCGATTACGCAGTGGGCGCATAAGACGTACATCCTGCGCGGGGAACATGATACTTTATGTGAGGCGCAGGTGGTAAAAGGCTTTGCGGAACGGTTTGGCTGTGAGCTGACCGAGCAGAAAAACGGGGAGCACTGGTTCCATACGGATGCCCAGCTGGCATTTTTCCGGGAGTGGCTGAGGGCGCGGCTTTCCTGAACACAGGGAACACCGCGGCATCATATCGGGGTTAATCGGCCAGGCTTTCCTCCATTGCGGCCAGTTGTGACTGAGCGTCCTCGCTGGTCATAAAGAAGGTGTTGTCGCCCGCGTGGAGCACGCAAAACGCGGTTACAGGGCCGATATTTTCGGCTTTGAGAAAGCTTTCGTACTTTCTGAGCAGATCGGCGCGCACGTCATGCAGCCGCCTGCCGTCGAGCAGATAGCTCTTTACGACGATGACATAGACGCTGAGCAGGTCTGCGATTTCCTGCACGGAGCCTTTGCGGACGTCCTGCGCGGTGAGCTGCGCGAGGGAATCGGCGATGCGCTCGGCCTCGCCGGGCCCGCCTGCAAGCAGAAGCCCGTGCAGCTCCGCCGGGACGGCTTTTTGGAAGGCTTCACGCACGCGGGCTTCATGCGGCATGGCCAATTCCTTTGCTTTTTGGAACAAATCTTTCAGGGGCATTTGAATCCTCCTCGATTCACTTTGATCAGGCGGCAGGGGCCGCCGCAAAGCTATTTTACCATTTTTGCGGCATTGCGGTCAAGTGCTTTGCCGCAGGGAGGCGCGGCAGCGCGGGCCCTGTGGGCCGGAAGCGATACTTTTGCAGCCGTTCAAATTTTTCCTTGCAATTTAACTGCTAAAGTGATTTAATAGTAGTGCTGTAATTTCATAAAGTAAGGGGGGATACCTATGACTGGCTTAGGAACGATTGTCAACTGTGGGATTGTAGCGCTCGGCACAACGCTGGGGCTGCTGCTGAAAGGGGGCCTGCCGCAGCGGTTCGAGAAAACCATTATGTCGGCGCTGTCGCTGTGTGCGTTTTTCATCGGGCTTGGCGGAGCGCTTTCGCAGATACTGGTTTTTGAGGATGGCAAGATTTCCACGCAGTATACGCTGCTGATTGTGCTGTGCATGGCGATCGGCGCGATTATCGGGGAAGCGCTTGATATCGAAAAAAGGCTGGAGGAGCTCGGCGAGTGGTTCAAGAAGCGGATCCCGGCGGGCAGTTCGGGGTCGTCGACCTTTGTGGAGGCGTTTGTGACGGCGTCGCTGCTGTTCTGCGTCGGCGCAATGTCGATTGTCGGCTCGCTCGAGGATGGGCTGAACGGCAACCCTTCGATTTTGTTTGCGAAATCGGTTATGGACGGCGTAGCGGCCATAGTATTTACGGCCTCGCTGGGCGCTGGCGTGTACTTATCTATCCTGGCGCTGATCGTTTACCAGGGCGGGATTACGTTGCTGGCGGGCTTTATCCGCCCGTTCCTTTCCGACCTGCTGATCGGGCAGATGTCGTGTATCGGGTCGGTGCTGATTTTCGCAATCGGGTTTAACCTGCTGGACAGCAAAAAAATCAAGGTTGGCAACCTGCTGCCAGCGATGTTCCTGCCGATTTTGTTTTTGTGGCTCAAAGGGCTTTTCCCGTGGCTGCCGTGGTAAATTGTCTCAAGATCCATTTCCCATTACACTGCCGGCACCGCCATTTTAACCAAACATCCAAAACAGCTTTTCTTCACACAAAAGGGGTACAGGGTGATTGCCATACGCAGTCACCCTGTATTTTTCATACCTCATTTACGCAGGAAAGTCCGCTAATAAACCTTCTCATCGCCGCGCATAACGCTTTTAATATTTTTTTCGGCTTTGCTGCGAGGCAGCATGACTTCATGGCCGCAGCCTTTGCAAACCATTTTGAAGTCCATACCGATGCGGGTGACCGTCCATTCGTGGCTGCCGCAGGGATGCGGCTTCTTCATGGTCAGCACGTCGCCGAGTTGAATATCCAAACGGGTTCACCTCCCAAAACACAAATTCCAAAGCCCCAAATACGGAAACCGGCCAGCCCGCTGCCATTATGGCGGGCTGGCCATAGAGCGGCAAGAACCGGTAGCAGCCCAAAGCCCCCGTCCCGCCCGCAGGCGGGGAAGGGATTCCAAAGGGGCTAGCCCCTTTGGCGCCCGCCGCGCAGGCGCGGGGTCCAGGGGCAGAGCCCCGGGCGGGAGCACGAACGAAGCGGCAGCGCAGTCAATCTTCTTCGCTGCGCGGGAAATCCAGCGGGAGCGGCGCGGGGCGCTCGAAGGAGGTCGACGGCTCGCAGAAGATGTGCTCCGAAGCAGAGCGCAGAATGCATTCCATCACCTCGAGCGAGTGCAGCGCCATGTCACCCGACGCGCGCGGCGCGCGCCCGTTCCGCATCGCATACACCATGTCCACCAGCCCGATGCCGCGCGGGTTTTCCTCGTGGCTTACCGAGTTGAACGGATGCGCATTCGCCACAACCGCCCACGGCTCCCCAACAACCTCCGGCGCACGGTCATGGTCGCGCCAACGATAGTGCTCCGGCGTGCGCAGCAACAGGTCGCCGCCGAACAGGTTCGGCCCCGAAATCGGGTCCTTCTCATCAATCAGCGCCGTGCCCTTCGTGCCGTAAAGCTCCAGGCGCGGCAGCTCGGAATCCCATACGTCAAAGCTGCAGGTCAGCGTCACAACCGCGCCGCAGGCAAATTCCAGCGTCGCGCAGATGTGCGTTTCCACATCGACCGGCAAAACCTGCCCCTCGCACGGCCCAGAGGGCACAACCCGCGTTTCCCCCGCCTTCGTGGCCATCGCGCAGACGCGCTGGACCGGGCCGAGCAGGCTCAAAAGGGCAGTCATATAATACGGCCCCATGTCGTACAGCGGGCCCGCGCCGGGCTGGTAGAAAAACGCCGGGCCCGGATGATGGAATTCATGCCCATGCCCCACAAAATACGCGCCGCCGCCCGTAATCCGGCCAAGCGTCCCGTTGTCAATCAGCTCCCGCAGGTTTTGCAGCCGCCCGCCCAGGAAAGTGTCCGGCGCACAGCCGAGCAGCAGCCCCTTTTCACGTGCCAGCCCGGCCAGCTGCCGCCCCTCGTCAAAGGTCGCTGCAAGCGGCTTTTCCGTATAAACATGCTTACCCGCCTGGAGCGCCGCGAGGTTGTACTGGAAATGCGCCTGCGGGGTGGTCAGATTCAGGATCAGGTCGACCTCAGGGTCGGCAATCACCTCGTCGCCGGACGCGTATGCCTTCGGGATACCGTGCTGCGCAGCCTTCCGCTGCGCCTTTTCCAGCCCGCGGGATGCGCACGCGACGACCTTCACCGCATCATATTTTTTTAGGTTGTTGAGATAAACGTCGCTGATATCGCCAATGCCGATCACGCCAATGCGAATGGGTTCCATAAAAAGCCCTCCTCTATGATGTCTAAAAACTACAAATGCCTGTAGGGATCTACAGCCTGCTGTAACGCAGTTCCGCGAACTGCCCATACTGCGCCAGCCCGTCCAGCCGGAAGCGCGTTTGCGCTTCCTTTTGCGTGAACAGCGGCACGCCGCGCCCGAGCAGGACAGGGGCAACCTGCACAATCAGATGGTCGACCAGGCCGCAGTCCAGCAGCGGGGCGAGCAGCGTGTTCCCGCCAACCACCCAGACGTTCTTGCCGCGAGGGAGCAGCGTGACAAAATCGACAACGCTGCCGCTTGCCTTTTGGAAGCCCTCCGGCAGCGGTTGCCGCTGATGTGTGAACACATAATTTTCCGTGGATGGGTAAACGCCCGCAGGGTCGCCCAGGGCTTCGACGGCCCGGAACGTCCGCCGCCCCATCAGCGTAATATCCATCTCTTTGTAAAAGCTGTCAAAGCTGGTCTCCTCAACCGAGCCCGTCCCGTCCAGCCAGCCCAGCCCATGCCGCGCATCGGCAAGATAGCCGTCCAGCGTGATGCAGCCGTAAAAATAAATGCCCATGTGGGACCTCCTGAGAGAAGAACCGCCGTGCGCCCCAAAGGGCGCAGCGGCGGTTGTTTTCCTGAAATGTGCAGACGCCGTGGGCGCGCTTAGTCCAGCGCTTCCAGCCGCGCCTTGTTCTCGGCAATGACCTTTTCCTGCACCATCGGAGGCGCTTCGTCATAGCGCTCGAACTTGGAGACGAACGAGCCGCGCCCCTGGGTCATCGACCGCAGCGTGATCGCGTAGTCGGAAATCTCGCTCATCGGCACTTCCGCCATGATCTCCTGCTGCCCGTCATGGGTCGGGTTCATGCCCATGATGCGGCCGCGGCGCTTGTTCAGGTCGCCGATTACGTCGCCCATGTAGCTGTCTGGGACAATCACGGTCATAGAGCAGATGGGCTCAAGCAGGACGGGCGAAGCCTGCGGGATGCCCGCCTTGTAAGCAAGGCGCGCCGCCATCTTGAAGGACAGCTCGTTCGAGTCGACGTCATGGTAGGAGCCGTCGGTCAGCGTGGCCTTCAGGCCGACCAGCGGGTAGCCTGCCAGCACGCCGTGCTCCATCGCTTCGCGGATGCCCTTGTCGACTGCCGGATGGAAATTCTTCGGGACGCTGCCGCCGAAAATCTTCTCTTCAAAGATGTAATCGGCTTCCATGCAGGGCTCGAAATCCATCTTGACATGGCCGTACTGGCCGTGGCCGCCCGACTGTTTCTTGTGCTTGCCCTCGACGGAGACCTTTTTACGGATCTTCTCGCGGTAAGGCACGATGGGCGCGGACAGGGTGACCTCAACGCCGAATTTGTTTTTCAGCTTGGAGCAGAGCACGTCCAGATGGATGTCACCCATGCCGGAAATGACGGTCTGCTTGGTTTCCGCATTGTATTCCACCGTGAAGGACGGATCCTCGTCGCGCAGCTTGGCAAGGCCGGAGGACATCTTTTCCTCGTTGCCCTTGGTCTTCGGGGCAATCGCCTGCGAATAGCAGGGCTCCGAAAGCTGGATGCCGTCGAGCTCTACCTTGCGCACGATGATTGACAGGGTGTCGCCCGTCTTGGTGGTGACCAGCTTGGAGACCGCGCCGATATCGCCGCAGCCGATTTCCTTGACCTCGGCCGTCTTTTTGCCGCAGACGGTGAAGATATGCGACATTTTTTCGTTCGCGTCGGCGCGCTTGTTGACCATCGACATGTCGCTCTTGACAGTGCCGGAGAATACCTTGAAATAGGAGAAACGGCCGTACTGGTCAGCGACGGTCTTGAAGACAAAGGCGCACGGCGAGCCGTTCGGGGTGCAGTTGATTTCAACCGCTTCGCCCTTCTCGTCCTCGGTCAGCTCGACGGGGGACTCGTCCGGGGAAGGCATATAGTCGCAGATGCCTGTCAGCAGGGAATACGAGCCGATGCCAGTTGCGGCGGTGCCGCAGAATACCGGGGCGATGACCAGATCCTTTACGCCCTGGCGGATGCCCGCGATCAGCTCCTCATCGGAGAATTCCTCGCCCGCGAAATAGCGCTCCATGAGCTCCTCGGACAGCTCGGCGACGTTCTCGCACAGCAGCGCGCGGTGCTGGTCGACGCGTTCGACCATGTTTTCCGGGATCGGGATTTCCACGCGCTTATTCTTTTCCATTTTATACGCTTTGCGGATGACGCAGTCGACGATACCGACGGTGTCGCGGTTGCCCTCGAAAATCGGGACGGTGATCGGGGAGACGCTTACGCCAAACTGTTTCTGGAGCTTGTGCAGCGCAGTGTAATAATCAGAGTTTTCCTCATCAATCTTCGAGATATAGAACGCGCGGGGCATATTGCGCTCAGCGGCGCGCTTCCAGGCCTTTTCGGTGCCGACGCCGGGGCCGTTCTTGCCGGTAGCGACGATCAGGGCGGAATCCGCAACCCGCATGGCGGAAATCACCTCGGATTCAAAATCAAAGAAGCCCGGGGTATCGAGCAGGTTGATCTTGCACTTGTTCCATTCGATGGGGGCGATGGAGGTCGAGATAGAGAACTGGCGGCGGACCTCTTCGGGGTCGTAATCGCAGACAGTGTTCCCCTCCGGCACCTTGCCGACGCGGTCGGTCACACCGGAAATATAGAGCAGGCTTTCAACAAGCGAGGTCTTGCCGTCGCCGCCGTGGCCCATGATGCAGACATTACGGATTTGGTTAACGTTATAAGTAGCCATAAATTTATACACTCCCTGAACTGAATCGCTCTTGTGCGGCTGCACAAGGCCCAAGGGCAGGCAATGCCCTCCGCTTGTAATTATACACGATATGCGCCCTGAATGCAAACATTTCTTTGGGCATTTTCACAAAACCTTTACATTTTTTTTGGAAAAAATGGGTTTGCGCCTGTGGGAGCGGTGGAAAGGGCGGGTTTAGGGCGGCTGTTTTGTAAAGGCTTACAAAAAATGGGTTTCTTTTTTGTGGAAGTGTACAAAGCCTGATGGGGCGGCGCGGGAGGGGTGGGCTGTGCCTGCCGGACATAAAAGCAGGGGCAGCCGCCTGGCTGCCCCCTCGCGATGCATCGGCTTTTAATCGGGCCCGCTGGGTATAATTTCCGTATTGTATCGGAATTTGATTTCGATATTCGTGGTCAGGATGCGTTTTTCGGGCGCTTGGCGGCGCGTCAGGTATTGGTAGAGCAGCCGCAGCGGCAGCGTGCCTTGCACCTGCACCTCCTGCCCAATGGCGAAGTCTACCACCCCCGCCCGGATCATGTCGAGGTTGTCCGGGGTCAGGTCGTGTACAACCACATGCACTTTCCCGGCGACCCCCGCGCGCTGCACCGCACGGAACGCGCCCGTGCGCACGGCGGTTGACGGGTAGATGCCGTTCAGCATCGGGTTGTTTTCCAGCTCGCGCAGGACCGTGCGTTCAATTAGCTCGGAGTCCAAATAGCAGGACACCGGCGGCAGCAGATGGATGCCGGGGAAGTTTTCCGCCATTTCCGCGGTGAAGCCGCTCAGGCGCTGGCTGTCCGCATAGTGGCCGAACTGCTGGTCGGTGATCGGGAGCACCATGCCCTGGCCGCCCAGCGCCAGCCCCATCAGCGCCGCCGCCGCGCGCCCCGACGCGATGCTGTCCGGCCCGACGTAGGCAAGCCTGCTGGAATCCTCAATGTCGGTGTTGACCGTCACGACCGGGATGCCGCGCTCGGTCAGCGAGTCGATGCGCTCGCGTATCCGTTCGGACGCCAGCGGCGCAAGCACCAGGCCGTCTACATGCAGGCTTTCGACCAGCTCGTCAATCAGCGCCAGCTGGAGCTTGGGTTCGCGGTTTTCCTGCACCCGCACGATCGTCTCAACCGGCAGCATGACCTCCGTTGGGTGGGTGCGGAAAATGTCCGCAAGGATTTGCATGAATGGGGACGCTGCCGAATGCAGGACAACGCCGATACGTACCGTGCGGTCGTCGATGGCCGGGCGCACGCGCGGGGAAATGTAGCCCATCTGCCGTGCGGCTTCCTGGATCTGTGCTGCGACCTCGGGACGGACGCCTTTTTTGTTGTGCAGGGCACGGTCTACCGTCCCGCGTGAAACGCCGCAGGCCTCTGCGACCTGCTGGATCGTAACTGCCATAGTCCCGCCTCCTTCTTTTTTCTTATAGGCTATTATAGCATTTTTTTGCTGATTTGCAAAGAGGGAAAAATGCACGGCGGCGGAAAGCGGAGCCATGTGTGAGAAAAACAGCGGCCGGAAGCAGGCTTTTTTTGCCGTCCGCTGGTGATATTTGCCGCTGTGTGTGTTATAATAGAGCCATCGGAACGATGGAAAGGAGCTGTGCATATGAAGAACAGTATCGTGTACCGCCTGCTGGCAAGGCCCCTGCGGTTTGAGGAGCTGCGGCGGGCACTCCCGGAGATGGGCAAGCAGGAGCTTACGGAGGAATTGGAAAGGCTCGGGCAGGCAGGGCTGATCCTGCGCAACCGGAAGAACCGCTACGCCTGGGCGGAGCATTACGGCTGCACCCCTGCAACGTTCCTTGCGACCGGGCGGGCGTTTGCCTTTGCGCGCCCAGACGAGCCGGGGAAGGACGGCGATATCTTTATCCCGCCCGGCGCAGGCGGCGGCGCATGGCATGGCGACCGCGTGCTGGTGCAGGTCACGCCGTCCCAGCGCGGGCACAGGAACGAGGGCGAGGTGATCCGCATCCTGGAGCGCAGCCGCGCTGAGATCATGGGAGAGGTGCAGCAGCACGGGAAATCGTGCTTCCTGCGCCCGGCGTCGGCAAAATATCCGGATATCGTCCTGCCGAAAGGCAAGATGGCGGGGGCGCTGCCTGGCGATCATGTTGCTGTCCATGTGATGTTTTATGGCGACGGCAAGCTGCCGCCGCAGGGCGCTGTTGCGGCGATCCTCGGCGCGGAGGGCACGCTGGAAGCGTCGGTTGCGGGCATCCTGCGTGAAAATGGAATTACGCTGCAATTTTCGGAGGAGAGCGAGCGGCAGGCGCTGGCCTGCGGCGATACCGTCGACCCGGCGGAGGCTGTGCGGCGGCTCGACCTGCGGGACAAGGTGATTTTTACCATTGACGGCGATGATGCGAAGGATTTTGACGATGCGGTTTCGTTGGAGCCGCTGGGCAACGGGCATTTCGAGCTTGGCGTGCATATTGCGGATGTATCGCATTATGTGACTGCGGGCAGCCCGCTGGATGACGAAGCGTGGCGGCGCGGCACTTCGGTTTATTATCCGGGGCATGTTATCCCCATGCTGCCCTTTGCGCTGTCGCACGGTATTTGCTCGCTCAATCCAGATGTGGACCGGCTGACCTTCTCGGCGCTGATGGAGGTGGATATGGACGGGCGGCGGTACAATTACCGGTTTGCGAAGTCGGTGATCCATTCCAAGGCGCGGATGACTTACAATCATGTGAATAAGATTTTGGACGGCGACGCGGCGCTGCGGGAGCAGTATGCGGCGCTTGTGCCGGTGTTTGAGCGCATGGCGGCGCTTGCGGAGGCGACCCGCAAACGCAGGATGGAGCGCGGTGCGCTGGACTTGGATATTCCGGAGCCGCACATCGTGGTGGACGAGGCGGGGAAGCCGGTTGATGTGCAGTTCCGTGAGCGCGGCGCGGCGGAAAAGCTGATTGAGGAGTTTATGCTGCTGGCAAACGAGGCGGCGGCGGAGTATCTTGAGAAGCGAGGGGACCCGTCGGTATTCCGTGTCCATGAGGATCCTGACCCGGACAAGCTGCGGGCGTTTGCGCTGTTTGCGCGGCAGTTTGGGTATCGGGTGGATGCGTCCAAGCCTAAGGACACGCGCCAGCTTCAGGCGGTGCTGGACGGGGCGCAGGACGATCCGCGGCAGCGGGCGCTGCCGACGCTGCTGCTGCGTTCGCTTGCGCGGGCGCGCTACAGTGCGGAATGCACGGGGCATTATGGGCTTGCGGCGCGGTATTATTTGCATTTTACTTCGCCGATCCGGCGCTATCCCGACCTGGCGGCGCACAGGATGCTGTACAAGGCGATTACGAACCAGCAGTTTACCAAGACGGACAGCACTTTTTGTGAGGAAGCGGCGGGGCAGTCGACGGTGCGGGAATATGCTGCGGACACGGCTGAGCGTGATATTGACAAGCTGTACCTTGCGGCGTATATGCAGCAGTTTATCGGGGAGGAATTTGATGCGGAGGTTTCGAGTGTTGCGCAGTTTGGGCTGTTTGTGGCGCTGAAGAACTCGGTTGAGGGGCTGGTGCGCATTGAGACGCTTCCTGGTGATTATTATGAATACATTGAGGAGCGTATGGAGCTGCGGGGGCAGCGTTCGGGGCACAGGTATACGATCGGCACGCCGTTGCGGGTACGGCTGACGGGCGCGAACCCGGCGAATGGGCAGATTGACTTTGTGCTGGTGGACGCGTGATGCCCTCCGCAGGCGGCGGCAGGGGACGCTGTCCCCTGCACCCCTGGCCCTCCGCGGGCAGCGCCAGGGGCTCTGCCCCTGAACCCCGGCCCTGCGCGGGCAGCGCCAGGGGCTCTGCCCCTGAACCCCGGCCCTGCGCGGGCAGCGTCAGGGGCTCTGCCCCTGAACCCCGCAATTTTTTCGAGAAAAAATTGAGTAAAAGCTTTATCACGCCTGCGGGCGGGACGGGGGAACCAAAACGGCTGCGCCGTTTTGGAAAGTAAATCAATATGGAATTACATTTTTGAATGCAATTTGAGAGGAAAACCGACCAGCCCGCCGTTCTTTTGGCGGGCTGTGCCATTGAGCGGGAAGAACAGGCGGAAAAAACCAGCCCTGTCCTGCCCGCAGGCGATAAAGGGATTCCAGCCCGTAGGCCACTATCTTTATTCCCCTGCCGCGCAGGCGCGGAGCCCCGCCGCTCGCCGCGCAGACGCGGGCGTAATGGCTTTTTTGTAAGAAAATCATGAAACAAAGTGACAAGCGTTCTGGAAAGGTGTATACTGGAATCAGGCGATACGTAAAAGGAGGTACCCCTATATGCGAAAAGAAGCGATGTCTGCGGCGAACCCGCCGCAGCCGGCGCAGACTGTCGGCTTGCCACGCACCATCCATCTTGTGCCGATCGACCACATCGCTGGATTCGATGTACGCCCCGGGTTTTATGAAATCAACGGTGCGACTGCGATTCCTGGCGGTGTAAACTTCACTGTTAATTCCCACAACGCAACAGCGATTGAGCTGCTGCTGTTCCACCGCACAGAAAAGGAGCCCTTCGCCGTACTGCCGTTCCCGAAGCATTACCGGATCGGGAATGTTTATTCGATGATTGTGTTTAAGCTGAATATTGAGGAATTTGAGTATGCGTTCCGTGTTGACGGGCCATATGATCCGGAAAACGGGCTGATTTTTGACAAGACGAAATACCTGCTGGACCCTTATGCGCGTGCGGTAACCGGGCAGAGCCGCTGGGGTTCGGAGGGCTCTGGCGTTACGGATTTCAAGGCGCGGGTTGTCAAGGATGATTTTGACTGGGGCAATTCCCGCCGCCCGCTGCTGCCGGTTGAGGATTTGATTATTTATGAGATGCACGTGCGCGGTTTTACGAACGACAAATCATCCGGCGTGCTGTACCCTGGGACTTTTGCGGGGATGATTGAGAAGCTGCCCTACCTGCTTGAGCTGGGGGTGAACGTTGTCGAACTGATGCCCATTTTCGAGTTCAACGAGATGCAGGACTACCGGGTGGTCGACGGGCATAAGCTGTATAATTATTGGGGTTATAATACGGTCAGCTTTTTTGCACCCAATACCAGCTATGCCGCCAGCACGGAGTATAACCGCGAGGGCAACGAGCTCAAGCAGCTGATCCGGCTGTTCAACGAAAACGGCATTGAGGTCTTTCTGGACGTTGTATTTAACCATACCGCCGAGGGCAATGAGCACGGCCCGTTTTTCTCTTTTAAAGGCTTTGACAATAATATTTATTATCTCCTGACCCCGGACGGGCACTATTACAATTTCAGCGGCTGCGGGAATGCGCTCAACTGCAACCATCCCATCGTGCGGCAGATGATTTTGGACTGCCTGCGGTATTGGGTGACGACCTACCATGTCAACGGCTTCCGCTTCGACCTTGCGTCGATTCTGGGGCGGAACGAGGACGGCTCGCCTATGCAGGAACCGCCGCTTTTGCAGGCGCTGGCGTTTGACCCCATTCTGGGCGATATTAAGCTGATCGCGGAAGCGTGGGATGCGGGCGGGCTTTATCAGGTCGGCTCGTTCCCGTCCTGGAACCGCTGGGCCGAGTGGAATGGGCGTTACCGGGATGATATGCGCCGTTATCTCAAGGGCGACGAGGGCACGGCGCAGGCGGCGGCGCAGCGTATCGTTGGTTCGCAGGATATTTATGCAGTGAACGGGCGCACAAATGCTTCGGTGAATTTTATCACTTGCCACGATGGGTTCACGATGTACGACCTCTTTTCTTATAACCAGAAGCACAACGAGTGGAACGGCTGGGATAACAGCGACGGCACGAACGACAATAACAGCTGGAATTGTGGTGTGGAAGGGGAGACCAGCGACCCCGCGATCCAGGAGCTGCGCCATCGCATGATCCGAAATTCCTTTGCGCTGCTGATGTGCAGCCGGGGCATCCCGATGTTTCTCGCGGGCGATGAGTTCTGCAACACGCAGTTTGGCAACAACAACGCCTATTGCCAGGACAACATCACCTCATGGCTGGACTGGGCGCTGCTGGAAAAGAACCGGGAGATGTTTGAGTTTTTCAAATACATGATCCAATATCGCAAATCGCATCGCATTTTGCGTGCAGATTTGAGCGGCGGGGCTTGCGGCTTTCCGGATTTCAGCTTCCACGGGGTGGAGCCGTGGCAGGAGGAATTTGCAGGGTACGACCATTATCTCGGCGTGATGTTTGCCGGGAAAGCTGAGCGCGAAAAGCCCGAGATCCTTTATATCGCGTCCAACGCTTACTGGGAGCCGCTTGAGGTGCAGCTTCCGGAGCTGCCCGCAACATTGCACTGGGAAGCGGAGGTGGATACCTGGAAGGCGGCGCAGCCGCAGCGGCCGCTTCGGGGGAATCTGGTTACCGTGCATGAGCGTAGTGTCATGGTTTTTGCTGCGCATACATAAATGGAGTGCAATGGCAGCAGGAAATACGGCTGCTCCAGAAGCGCGTTTATGTTATTATTATGAAGACTTGAAAAGGCATAGCTTCAAAGCTATGCCTTTTCCGTTGGGGTGATAAAACTTGATAGTTGGTAATTCGGATCAAAACGTTTACTCTTTCGTCCCGCCCGCAGGCGAGAAGAAGTTTTTACTCGATTTTTTTACAAAAAAATCGCGGGTGCAGGGCAGAGCCCTGCCGCCAGTCCGGCGCGAGGACGCCCCTCCGGCGAGGAGCGGGTGCAGGGCAGAGCCCTGCCGCCAGTCCGGCGTGAGGACGCCCCTCCGGAGAGGAGCGGGTGCAGGGCAGAGCCCTGCCGCCAGTCCGGCGTGAGGACGCCTCTCCGGCGAGGAGCGGGTGCAGGGCAGAGCCCTGCCGCCAGTCCGGCGCGAGGACGCCCCTCCGGCGAGGAGCGGGTGCAGGGCAGAGCCCTGCCGCCAGTCCGGCGCGAGGACGCCCCTCCGGAGAGGAGCGGGTGCAGGGCAGAGCCCTGCCGCCAGTCCGGCGCAAGGATGCCCCCGCGTTAATTTTTGTTTAGTGCCGCGTCTTGTAACTGGTCAAAAGCTGCCATGCATTCGTCTACCGAAGCGCCGCCCAGCAGCTTCCGCACGATCAGGCACGTGTTGCCCCACTGCTCTACAGACATCCCCGCATTGGAGCCCAGGACATAAACGCCCTCCTCGATCCGTTCGTTCAGAGGCTTTAGGGCAGGGACACAGTCCACCTGAATGCTCTTAGATGGGGAAATCACCCGGTTGGTCTCCGAATACAGCTTGAGCGCTTCATCAGAAGTGATAATATCAATCATCTGCATCGCGTCCTCAGCGTGTTCGGCTTCCGCGCCCACAGCCCAGCCCGTCATAGATACGACCGGCACTTGCCCACGGCTGCTGGGGAACCCGATGACCTCCATCTCAAAATCAGTCTTCCCATAAGCAGTTCCCGTGTTTGCCGCGCCCCAGTAGGCCATGACGATCGGGGTCTTCCCAGCCAGGAAATCTGGCCCCTCCCCTTCAATCGCTTCGCTGGTAAGCGCCTTTTCTGCATCCACGTACCCATGGTCGATCAGCGTTTGCAGGAACTCAAAGCCCGGACGCATATAATCGCTGTAGCGCTTTGCCCCGCTGTTAAGGGCCGCAATCTCCGCTTCGGTGTTCCCACCATTATACAAATCTGCGTAAGCCTGCGCAAAAACAAAGGTCTCCAGCCACCAGCGGTTGGCCCCGATGGGGGTTTCAAAGCCGTTTTCCTGAAAAACCCGGCAGCATTCCAGAAATTCTTCCGGTGTTTCCGGCAGGGACAGCCCATATTGGATGAACAGGCTTTTGTTGATGAACAGGCCATAGGCAACCACTTCCTGCGGGATCGCTACCAGCTTTCCATCCACCGTGTTGGCCGTGCGGACGATATCCCGCAAATTCTTCGTGCTCTCCAAGCCCGACAAATCCATCAGCAGCCCTTCTGACCCCAGCATCTGGATCGTATCCGGGTTGAGCAGGTATAGGTCATCCATGTTGTTCCGCGCGCGGTCAAGGCAGACTTCATCATATGTCTTTTCCTGGTAATCCTCTGCCGTATACGTCCGGTATACCGCGGTTGCCCCCAACGCTTCCTCGGCCATTATGACGGTCAGGTCTGACGCGGTCCGTGCTACGTTTTCCGCATCCGGGTCGGTTTTTTCCATAGGGCTAAACAGGTTGATGATCCGCTTTTCCGTCTCCTCTTGGGAGATCAGGTTGTGTGGGTCCGAATGCCCCCGCAGGCTGACAGCGTCAGGGCTGACAGCACTGCCAGAAAGGCAGAAATCCATTTCTGACTTTTGGTGTGCATCATAATAACGGCTCCTTATATGACAGGTTCAATTGTTTCATAACCTTCTTCAAAAGCTCCATATCCAGCGGCTTGGGCACATGGGCGTCCATGCCGGCGTCCAGGGCGGCTTTTTCGTCTTCGGCGAACGCGTTGGCCGTCATGGCAATAATGGGGATCCGCGCCGCGTCCTCCCGCTCCAGCGCACGGATGGCCCTGGATGCGTCATGGCCGTTCATGACCGGCATCTGGACGTCCATCAGGATCGCGTCAAACCAGCCCGGCTCCGAACACTGGAACCGCTCGACCGCTAAAAGGCCGTTCGCCACGATCTCGCAGGCAGCCCCTTCGATTTCCAAAAGCTCAGCCAGGATCTCCGCGTTGATCTCGTTGTCCTCTGCGGCAAGGAAGCGCAGCCCGTTTAAGGCTTCGGATGTTTGCGGTTCCGGGCCAACGGCTGTGGAGGGCTGCTCCCACAGCCCCTCGACCGCCCGCTGAAGGGCAGAGACAAAGAACGGCTTTGTAATGACAGCCATGCGGCCGAATTGCAGGGCTTCCTCGATCTCCACCGTGTCAAATTCCGTAAGGAGTACGATTGGTACGGCGTCTGTGAGCGCTTCCCGCAGCGCCTGGACCGCCTGGAAACCGCAGTCGTCCCAGTCCAGAAGGGCCAGCTGGCAGCTTCCGCCGGAATGCAGCCGCGCCAGCGCTTCCTCCGGGCTGGCAGCGATATCCAGCGTAACCCTCGTATCCTGCATTAAAGACAGGATGTTTTCCCGGATATCCGGGTTCCCCACAACCGTAAGGATATGGGAAATGCCGCGCAGCTCCCAAAATTGGCGGTCTGCCGCTTCTTCCAGTATGCGCAGCTCCAGGTCGACCCGGAAGAGCGAACCGCGGCCTACCTCGCTGAAAACCTCAATCGTGCCGCCCATGAGCTCCACGATGCTTTTCGTGATCGCCATGCCCAGCCCGGTGCCCTGCACCTTGTTTGTGGTGCTGTTTTCCGCCCGGGTAAATGCGTCAAAAATGGTTTCCAGATATTCCGGCGTCATGCCGTAACCGTTATCCTCCACCTCGATGCGGATATGCTCATATTGGGTGGAACGCTGCTTCAGGCCGATAATGCGCAGCCAGATCTGGCCGCCCTCCGGCGTATATTTGACCGCGTTTGAAAGCAGGTTGATCAGGATCTGGTTGATCCGCGTATCATCGCCGATCAGATACTCATGCCGGATGCCCGACACTTCCAGATGGAATTCCTGCCGTTTGGCTTTCGCCATCGGCTGGATGATCGCGTCTACCGACGAAAGCACGTCGTTTAAGGCAAATTTTTCAAGGTTGAGCACGACCTTCCCGCTCTCAATCTTGGAAACGTCAAGGATGTCGTTGATCAGGCTGAGCAGGTGCTGGCCGGAGGCCATGATCTTCCTTGTGTATTCCCGCACCTTCGCCGGGTTTTCCGCTTCTGTCGACAGCAGGGTCGTAAAGCCCAGCACCGCGTTCATCGGCGTGCGGATATCATGGGACATATTTGAGAGGAACATGGTCTTGGATTCGCTGGCAATCTGTGCCGCCTGAAGCGCTTCCGCCAGCTGCTGGCTGTGCAGCCTGCGCTCCTCATCCTGCTCCCTGCGCAATTTGTCCTGCTGCCGCCAGCTGAGGTAGTACAGCGCGATGCACAGGAAAAACGCCGCCAAAAGCGAGGCTACGACGATCATGATATTCTGGTTGACCGTCCGCCCCTCCTGCTGGATGGCTTCTACGGGCACATAGCCGACCAGGTAAATCGTCCCGCCGTTGACCGACCACATATAATTGAGCGCCTGTTTCTCGCGGATACGGTGATAAAACAGGATGTTCCGGCCGTCGTCCAGGCAGGCGTCTACCTCGGCTTGGATGTCGTCCCCCACGATGTTATTTGCACGGTAAAAATCCTTCAGGTTCAAATGGCCCGCGCTGCGCTGCCCCATCCCTTTGGGCTTTAAGACAAAGCGCTGGCTTTCCGCGTCCATGATATACAGCGACGCCTGCTTGTTGTAAAACCCGTCCGGGAGGGACTGGTCGATCGCGTCGTAAACATACTCGGCGTACAGGGTGCCGATCTCGCGCCCATCGCGCTCAACCGGGCATTTTATGGTATAAGACCAGGTGCCCATATAATTCAGATAGGATTTGGAAATCTGCATGCCCAGGACCGTCCCGCCCGCGGAAAAATCCAGGCCCTCCCCGGTAAACGGCTCGCCGGTGTTGGAAACCCCCTCAGCCTTCCCGGAAAGGATCAGCGACATTTTTGCTACCATCTGGTTTTTCTCGTGAAAGCGGATGTACTCTTCCGGGTCGTCTGCCCGCGCGATTTCCTGTGCGATCAGCTTTTGGAATTCAGCTTCGCTGCGCAGGATAGCCTCGATCGTGCTTTCGATCAGGTCCAGGCTTTCGCTCAGGTTCTGAATGGCAGAATCGGACATCTCCGAGGAGATCCTTTGCGACACCGCAAATACAATTGTCCCAAAAAGGCCAAAAATTAAGATAATGGAAAAGAGCAGGGATAGCCCGCCCTGTTTATTCTGTTGGTTTGGCTTCTTTTTCATTGACAATCTCCATCTCGACGCTTCGGGGGGCATGTGCCATCCAATCGAAGAAAATATCTGTCAGTTCCATAGACCGAGCCGCTTCCGCCACTCTTTTATATTATACTATTTTTCCCTTTTTCGTGTCAATAGCTGCCGGCGGCATGGTGGAAAGCGATCGTGGATGTTTTGACAGCCTTGTAGGGAATACAGGCTTTTTCCTTTATTTAGACGTTCAAAAAAGGCGCTGAACGCACAAATAAAAAATGAAAAAAGGCACTCTTTTTGCAATCACATCAGGCGGGACAAAAAGCCGCTTCAATGCCGAGGGAAAAGGCGCCCTGTTCCGGATGCCCCCTGCCGTTTCCGGCGGAAAGGGACGGGCCTACACCAGCAGGGACAGCGCCGCCGCATGCAGCCCCTCGTCCTGGAGCGCCCGCAGCAGGTCGGACGCCCGGACATGGAGCATCCCGGTGTCCGCCTGGTTCAGCAGCACCCGCAGCTGCGCCTTTGGCAAGCCGGAAGCGCGCAGGTTTTCCCGCACGGCGTACAGCAGGTCGTGCCCGTCGCAGGGGCGGCTGGGGTCGGAAGAGAACGCGTGCGCATATCCTGCGCAGACCTCGCGGAGCGGCCAGTCAAGCGCGCCAAGCCCTGCCACAACGACCGCGCAGTCGGTGCCGGGGCGCAGGGCAGGGGGCTGCCCACCGTACAGCAGCAGGCATTTGCCGTCAGACGAGCCGCATTCGTAAAACACGCAGGGCTGCCCGGACGCGGCGCATTCCCGTTCCAGGATTGCGCGCAGCGTGCTTTTGCCGCCCGCGCCAAGAAGCGCCACGCAATGCGCCTGCCGCAGCCGTAAAATGTCCAGAAGCATGGATTTGCCCTCCCTTTCAGTTCCCCGATGCCGCTTTCGGATTGTGCCAGTGCCCGGCCGCACGCAGCTTGTACAGGCCATGCGCGGCCTATTCCTCCGCCTTCGGAGACGCTGCCGCCTGCTGACGGAGCAGGTCGCGGATCTCTGCTAGTACTCCATCCGGCCAGAAATCGAACTCGTTCTTGGGCTGGATTTCCGCATGGCCGTTTGCTGCGGCAGGCATCATCGGTTACAGCTTACCATATTCGCCGCCTGCTGTCAATCTTGCGCGCGGCGATTGGGATACGATCATGGCCGCGCGTCCGCTTTGCCGTGTTTTTTGCCGGATGCGCACAATGCAGAAACGGCATAGCCAAAATGCTATGCCGTTCCGGGGCATGGCTTCCATACAGCCTTTCAGCAGATATGGAAAGATTCTCTACGTTTGCTTTTTGCCGATTTCCGCGGCTTTCCCTGCCTGCTTTTCAGGAAGCGGTTTCCGTTCCAGTGTAAGCGGGTCAATAAAGCCCAGATCGAAATAGTCGGCGGTCTGGTCGGAGAGGTGCTTATTCCGCAGGGAGCGGCTGACCAGGCCGGAAATCAGCGCATAGAACATTGCGAACAACGGCACGCCGACAACCATGCCGACAAACCCGAAGATTCCGCCGAAGACCAGGATCGAGAACATCACCCAGAAGGGCGACAGCCCGGTCGAGTCGCCGAGGATCTTGGGCCCCAGGATGTTGCCGTCAAACTGCTGCAAAACGAGGATGAACAGCACGAAATACAGGCAGCGGAGGGGCTGCTGGAAGTCGGCCATCAGGACGAGCAGCGCAGACGGGATCGCGCCGATAAACGGCCCGAAAAAGGGGATGATGTTGGTAACGCCGATGATGACCGCAATCAGCATCGGGTAGGGGAGGTCGAGGATGCTCAGGCCGACAAAGCAGATCACCCCGATAATCAGCGAATCCAGCAGCTTGCCGGAAATGAAGCCGCCGAACACGCTGTGGGTAAAGCGGAGGTTGTCGACGACAAGGTTCGCCTTTTTGACAGGGAGGAACGCATAGACCAGCTTTTTCCCCTGCGCACAGAACAAATCCTTGCTGCACAGGACGTAAATCACGATAATCATACCGATCAGGAAATCTTTTATCGCGGTAACGGTCGACAGGAAGCCGCTCGTCAGGGACAGCAGCTGGGGAAGCACGAACCTGCTGACAAAATCGCTCAGCTGCGAAACAGCCTGGTCAAACGCCTGATTAAAATTGTTTTCCAGGATGGGGTTAAATTGCAGCAGATCGGTAATCATCTGCTGAAGGTTCGTGGAATAGGACGCCATTGACTGCATCAGCTCGATCAGGCTGTATATGCTGACGATCAGCTGGGGCATGATGAGCGACAGCAGTATCCCGACAACCAGCACGCCTTCGGCAACGGTGATAATGCTTGCAAACAGGCGGATCTGGCCTTTTGCCTTGCCGGGGCTTTTGGCGTGGGCCAGCAGGCGCGGCTCCATCCAGCGCATGTTGAAATTGAAAACCGGAAGCAGCAGGTAAGCAATCGCAAAGCCCCAGATGAAGGGCATCAGGATGCTGACCAGCGTCCGCGCCGCCCCCAGAAGGGAACGGAAATTGAACAGCACAAACCACAGCAGCAGGCTTGCGGCGATGACACAGAAGGCGGTGAGCCCCCATAGGAAATAGTTGGTTTTATGTTTCATACTGGCTCCGTCAGATGGGAAATCGGTTTGTCAAAGGACTGCGGGAAGCAGGGGCGCAGGTTCATTCGTTGTCCTTGAAAAAAATGCGGTAAATCAGATAAATATACCCGCAAAGAAACATGGCAAAAAAGACAGGGCGGAATTTTTCGGTCAGCTTAGAGAATTTCGCAGCCAGCCATGCGCCGAGCCAAAGCCCGAACGAGACCAGCACAATTTTAAACACGGCAATGTCAAACAGCGAGAAACCGCGCATACGCTCGGCAGCAAAGGACCAAAAATCACAGATATCGCCCTGTGCATCGCGGGCGAGGCTGCGCACAGCGGATTTTGCATTTTCCGCGAATGCTTCGGCGCGCGGGGCGTGCGCGGCGGCCGCCTGGGAGGCGCGGGATCGCGCTTCGCGGGCGTATTCGCCGGCAGCGGCGCGGGCCTGCTGCGCGTAGGAACCGGCAACGGCCTTGGCCTGCTGGGCGTAATCACCAGCAAGCTCGCGCGCGACCTGGGCTTTGGCCTTGAGTGCGTCGCGGTCAATGCTTTGGAGGGCGGTTAAATACTCTTTCATGATCATTCTCTCCTTTTCCGGATGGTTTTTTAACGGACGGCGCTTTCCCGTCGGGGCCGCGTGCGGCTGACCTGCGGCGGGAGGGACGGCGGCGGCGCTCCTCGCGAGGGGGGCGCCCGGCTTCTTCGGCGGTCTGGCAGGGCGTGCCGCCCAGAACGCCGAGACGCATTTTGAGCTTCTGCGCGAGTTCAACGGCATCGGCACAGCCGGACGCGCGGAGCGCTTCGAGCAGGATGAGCCCACAGGCGTGGGCGTCGCTCCCGGCCTTGTGATGCTCCAAGGTGATGCCAAGGGAATTTGCGACGGTATTCAAACGGTGGTTTTCCATCGCGGGCCAAACGGCCTGCGATACCTTTACGGTGCAGATATACTGGCATTCCGGGCAGGGAAGATGGAAATAATCCAGGCAGGCGCGCAGCACGGCGGTATCAAAGGACGCGTTGTGGCAAACAAGGATGCTGCCTTCGATATCCTCGCGCAGATGCGACCAAACCACATCAAAGGTCGGCTCATGGATCAAATCCTGACGGCGGATGCCGTGGATCCGGACGTTGCCCCAGTGGAATTTCCCAGCAGAGCTTGGCGGGCGGATCAGGTAATTTCCGCGTTTGACGAGCTCAAAATCCTCAAAAACAGACAAGCCGAGCGAGCAGGCGCTGACAAGGCTACCGTTGCCGACTTCAAAATCAATTGCGGCATACTTCATCCGTCCGCACCGCTTTCAGCCGCCGCGTGGACGGCGCACAGGAAATGGTAAAAGGGGGCGATTGCCCGCAGGTCCTTCAGCATCCCGTCAACGAAAGTGCCCGCGAACAGCGGACCGAAATCGGTGCAGCTGTAGGAAAGCCCGATATTCTTCTTGTTCAGCCAGGGCTGGTATTCCGGTTTTGCGTCCGGAAACTTTGGGCGCTTGAATTCCTCGCCGTAGAGCTCAAATTTGCCGGAATGGCGCACCGCGTCAAAGGCATCCAGAAAGCGCTTATCCTCGCGGAGGACGAATTGGCGCAGGACGGCAAGTTCGGCGGGGTTTGCGCGGTAGTAGCCCGCGCCGTAGCCCCAGCTGTCCGGCATGACCTCAAAATAATAGCAGGGGCGCGCGTCATAGCCGTTTTTCGGGCGGCAGAAGGTGCACCATGCATGGTCGCGGTAGAGGGTCTTGTCACGGGTGTAGCGGGTGTCCCGGCGTACCCGTGAAATCATTTTGGAAGGTACCAGCACGAAAAGGGGGTCGATTTCCCGCATGGCGTCGCTGATCTCCAGGATCAGGTCGGCCATTGGCTGCTGGACAAGACGCTTGATGGCGTCTTTATGTTCGTCGTAAAACGGCTTGCTGTTTTGCAGGCGGTTTTCGATCAACAAATCCAGCCCTTCCGGGGAAAATCCGGAGAATGCCAATACATTTCACCCTTTCTTTCTCTGATATCTTTATTGTAGCCTTTTTTTAAAAAAATGGCAAGGGGAAAACGCAAAACCTTTTAAATCTTTCTGAGGACAGCCAGCAGCAATTTTTGGGACTTTATGAGTGCAGGGAAGAGGCCGCCCGAACCCCACTGGCGACGTTCTGCCAGCGGGGTTCGGGCGGGAGAGCACTATGGGAGGAAAGCACCCGTGCACAGCCGCAGGCCAGCCCAGCCCGCTGCCATAATGGCGGGCTGGGCCGTGGGGCGTGGAGGGAGGGCACGAGAGCTCCACGTCCCGCCCGCAGGCGAGGGAGATGCGTCAGCATCTCGGGGTTTGGGGTGAAACCCCAACGGGTGCAGGGCAGAGCCCTGCCGCCCGCCGCGTAGGCGCGGGGTGCAGGGGCAGAGCCCTGCCGCCCGCCGCGTAG
>QXXE01000337.1 GCA_009911355.1 Clostridiaceae bacterium
CTCCACCGCTTGTGCGGGCCCCCGTCAATTCCTTTGAGTTTCAACCTTGCGGTCGTACTCCCCAGGCGGAGTGCTTATTGCGTTAGCTGCGATACAGAGAACTTATAGCTCCCTACATCTAGCACTCATCGTTTACGGCGTGGACTACCAGGGTATCTAATCCTGTTTGCTCCCCACGCTTTCGAGCCTCAGTGTCAGTTACAGGCCAGAGAGCCGCTTTCGCCACCGGTGTTCCTCCATATATCTACGCATTTCACCGCTACACATGGAATTCCACTCTCCTCTCCTGCACTCAAGTCTACCAGTTTCCAATGCATACAATGGTTGAGCCACTGCCTTTTACACCAGACTTAATAAACCACCTGCGCTCGCTTTACGCCCAATAAATCCGGACAACGCTCGGGACCTACGTATTACCGCGGCTGCTGGCACGTAGTTAGCCGTCCCTTTCTGGGTAGTTACCGTCACTTGATGAGCTTTCCACTCTCACCAACGTTCTTCTCTACCAACAGAGTTTTACGATCCGAAAACCTTCTTCACTCACGCGGCGTTGCTCGGTCAGACTTTCGTCCATTGCCGAAGATTCCCTACTGCTGCCTCCCGTAGGAGTTTGGGCCGTGTCTCAGTCCCAATGTGGCCGATCACCCTCTCAGGTCGGCTATGTATCATCGCCTTGGTGAGCCTTTACCTCACCAACTAGCTAATACAACGCGGGATCATCTTTGAGTGATGCAATTGCATCTTTCAAACTTAAAACTTATGTTTAAAGTT
>QXXE01000338.1 GCA_009911355.1 Clostridiaceae bacterium
CTGGAGGCAGTATATCCCTTCATCTTCATGGACGCCATCCATTACAAGGTACGGGAGGATCACCGGTATGTGACGAAGGCGGCGTATGTGGTTCTGGGCATCACCATGGACGGGCGGAAGGACATCCTTGGGGTGTGGATCGGAGAGCATGAGAGCAGCAAATTCTGGCTGAATGTGTTGAATGACCTCAAAAGCAGGGGAGTTTTGGATGTATACCTGTTCTGTACGGACGGCCTGTGCGGGATGATGGAGGCCATCCATGCAGTGTATCCCCAGAGCCGTTTACAGCGCTGCATTGTCCATCAGATCCGCTCCTCTACCCGCTTTGTCAGTTGGAAGGACATCAAGCAGGTGGTGGCTGATCTGAAGAAGATCTATACCTCCGTCACGCTGGATGAGGCAGAAGAGAACCTGCTTCAATTTTCAGAAAAATGGAGGAATCAGTACCCCTCCTGCGTGAAGAGCTGGGAGGAGAATTGGGAAGTCCTGAGCACCTTCTATGAATATCCGCCCGAGGTTCGGAAGATCATATACACGACAAACATTATTGAGGGCCTCAACCGTCAGTTCCGTCAGATCACGAAGAACAAGCCCAGCTTTACCAACGATGATTCCCTGCGCAGGATGCTCTACCTGGCCTCTCAGCGCATCACGAAGCGCTGGCGTACCAGATGCCAGAACTGGGACCTGGTGCTCAGCCAGTTGGAGATCATGTTCTCCGGCCGTGCCGCTGGCTGATCCCTGGCGGTAGAATGTCCCGGCAGACAGG
>QXXE01000339.1 GCA_009911355.1 Clostridiaceae bacterium
TTCTTCTTTTGAGAATACGCGGGCACTTTTAGCGCTTGATGTGGTTAAAACGCGTGGTGCGTTAGTGTTTTCTTCGTGGATTGCTACAAGGTGGTTACCAAATACTTTAATTGTCATAATTTGACCTTTCATTTATATAAAAACTTAAGGTCAAATTATGACCTTAAGTGAGTGCTTGCGTGCGATGCACGACTTCTACAGTGATGTGTTTATTAGACATAACATCTTTCTAGCATAAAGCTAAAATTCGAAATCGTCCTTTTGCTTTTTAGGGCGAAGTGGCGTCATAGGCGCCGGGACAGATTTCGGGTTGAGTGGTGGGCGCTCAGTTTTTGGCGCAGTAGGTTCAAGCTTTGGTGTTTTACGCAGCGCTTGTTTTTCTATGACTGGAAGCGCTGGTACATCTTTTAGCTCATGTTTCAAATCGGTTTTTAATAAACGGTCTGAAAAAGTGAACTTTCCTGCGTCTGATTTAGACAGCTCACGCGCAAAGCTTTTTGCATAACGCTCGGCCAAGCGCGCATGCTTGTTGTCACTTGAGCCTTTAAAGTTGCGTGCTAAAACGTCGTCCACGAAGTGTGGATTTTGGCGTTTAATGGCGCGTTTAAGCGCCGTGACATCAGCTTTGCTGATGGCACTGGACTCTACTAAGGACTCAAAAAAAGACGATTCAAAGGTTTTCATCATTACCCCCAAGGATTTTTGAACTTGATGTTTGCTTTCTTGCGACGTTCAGGGTGGAAATCCGGGAAGTCCATAATGTTC
>QXXE01000340.1 GCA_009911355.1 Clostridiaceae bacterium
GCCTGTTGCGATGTTGATCCTGAAACAGCTGCCAAATTGGCGATACCCTTAATGGCTGCTACCGATGTATCCAAATCAACACCAGCCGCAGTAAAAGTACCGATATTACGGGTCATCTCCGTAAAATTATAGATCGTTTTATCGGCATAGCGGTTTAGTTCGTCGAGCGCATTGTTCACCTGTTCCAGACTTGTCCCTTTACTGGACGTATTAGCGAGAATCGTCTGCACAGCATTGATCTGGGTCTCATATTCCTGAAATCCGCTCTTAATTGGATCGATTGTAAATGCCGCAGCAATACGCTTACCGGCATTTACTGCTGAATTGGTGATGTTGGAAAGAGCGGTTATGGCTACGACTTCAAACGCAGAGAATTTCGCCTGTACAGTTGCAACCGAGCGTCCCAACAAAGACATATCGCATCGCTTCACCGCCGCACCGAGCTGATCGAAGCCTTTGGCAGCGCCGTCCAGATCCAAGCCCTTTTTGAGCTTGTTCAGTGTCGATAAACTTGTTTGTACACCGGCTTCAAACTGCCTATTATCGAATCGCATCTCCACGACTCTCTCGTCAACTGTTTTATTCATAGCCGTTTAACCTCCTTCCACGCGTCATTTGCAATTTGGTCAAAAATAGGCTGGATAGCGGGGTTGATGTAATCTCTCCCTTCTACCCAGCCGCCAGTCCCCGTACCATGCCCATATTGCAGGATGATGGCGATTGGGACTCCATTTTGAATGTTGGAATTGTGAAA
>QXXE01000341.1 GCA_009911355.1 Clostridiaceae bacterium
AAGGATATCATCATTAACGGCTTTATTACCTTCACAAGCGAAACACAGCCGACAGCAGACCTTACGGTAAATGTAATTCGTATGGAATTGTCCGCCAACGGTACATCTTAAAACGTCCGCCTCTTTGCAAGTGGATAATATTCTCAACGATGTTTTCGGCGAATAGCCGTAAACAAATATATTTTTAGGGAGGACATTTATATGTCTAAGCACACTACTCTTGACCAGCTGAAGAAGCTGGCACAGCGCTCCAAGGCCGAAATCGGCAAGGTTGATGGCAAGGTTGCATCACTGTCCACGAGAGTTGACGAGCTGGTAACCGCTGGCGGCGAGCCGAACGTGATTACTGCGGTGAAGAACAACGGCACTGCTCTGGAAATCACCGACAAGGCGGTTGATATCGGTGCGTCTATTGCGGCCGCTGTCGCGAATTCCGACCACTTGAAGCGTAAGGTCGTTACCGGTGTGGACGCAATCGATCCGGCTGCTACCGACGCCGATAAGTTCATCTACATGGTGCCCAAGACCGGTTCCGATGAGGACGACCTGTATGACGAATACATGGTGCTCGAAGGCAAGGTCGAGCATGTCGGCAACACCAAGGTCGACCTTTCCGGCAAGGTGGACAAGGAGGACGGCAAGGGCCTGTCGGCGAACGACTACACTGACGAGGAAAAAGCCAAGCTCGCCGGTATTGAGATGGCTACGGACGCTGAGGTCGACGCGATGCTGACAGAAGTATTCGGCGCTGA
>QXXE01000342.1 GCA_009911355.1 Clostridiaceae bacterium
CGGTTCCGGCTCCGGCAAGACCCGCTTCTGGCTCAAGCCCAACCTGATGCAGCTCCATAGCTCGTATGTGGTTACTGCTCCGAACAGATAAGTATAATAAGGTTATAGGGAAGCGCGCACCCTCAACGAAAGGAGGTTACACACCATGAAGAAGCAGGCAGAGAAAGACAAGCTCACCGCCCTATACGAAAGACTCTCCCATGACGATGAACGGGCAGGCGAATCCGTAAGCATTGAAAACCAGAAGCGGATTTTAGAGGACTACGCAAGAAAAAACGGCTTTACCAATATCCGGCATTTTACCGATGACGGAATCCGGGGAACTACGTTCAAGCGTCCGGGGCTGGACGCTATGTTAGACGAAATCCGGGCGGGGAACGTGGCAACGGTTATCATCAAAGACCAAAGCCGAATCGGGCGTGACGTGGTTGAAGTGGGGCTTTTAAAGCGCACCTTTGACGAATACCATGTGCGTTTTATCGCCGCCAATGACAACCTTGACACCGCCAACGGCTTTGATATTATGTCTATCTTCCGTGACGTGATAAACGAGTGGTATGTTGCCGACACCAGCCGCAAAATCAAAGCTGTTTTCAAGTCCAGAATGGAAAAGGGCTTGCGTTGTTCGGGCAGTGTCTGCTATGGCTACCGCGCTTCCAAAGAGCAAAAAGGCGAATTGATGTTGTACCATTTTAGTTGACACCTCATACGCAAGGATTTAATGTATAATCAAAGAGAATTAAGGAGGCAAC
>QXXE01000343.1 GCA_009911355.1 Clostridiaceae bacterium
AAGGATATCATCATTAACGGCTTTATTACCTTCACAAGCGAAACACAGCCGACAGCAGACCTTACGGTAAATGTAATCCGTATGGAATTATCCGCCAACGGTACATCTTAAAACGTTCGCCTCTTTGCAAGTGGATAATATTCTCAACGATGTTTTTGGCGAATAGCCGTAAACAAATATATTTTAGGGAGGACATCTATATGTCTAAGCACACTACTCTTGACCAGCTGAAGAAGCTGGCACAGCGCTCCAAGGCCGAAATCGGCAAGGTCGACAGCAAAGTTACGTCACTGTCGACGAGGGTTGACGAACTGGTAACCGCTGGCGGCGAGCCAAACGTGATTACTGCGGTGAAGAACAATGGCACTGCGCTGGAAATCACCGACAAAGCTGTTGATATCGGCGCGTCCATCGCGGCCGCTGTCGCGAATTCCGACCACTTGAAGCGTAAGGTCGTTACCGGTGTGGACGCAATCGATCCGGCTGCTGCCGACGCCGATAAGTTCATCTACATGGTGCCCAAGACCGGTTCCGATGAAGATGACCTGTATGACGAATACATGGTACTCGAAGGCAAGGTTGAACATGTCGGTAACACGAAGGTCGACCTTTCCGGCAAGGTGGACAAGGAGGACGGCAAGGGCCTGTCGGCGAACGACTACACTGACGAGGAGAAAGCCAAGCTCGCCGGTATTGAGATGGCTACGGACGCTGAGGTCGACGCGATGCTGACAGAAGTATTCGGCGCTGA
>QXXE01000344.1 GCA_009911355.1 Clostridiaceae bacterium
TTAACCTCTTACCTGAACATCCTTACAGCAACTAATAATTTGCTTAAAATTTATAATTTATATTAGAAAGAAGGTTTAAATGGTCATTGTTCTAGCAATCTACGCTATTGTATTTGTTCTACTTGCCGTAGTATTATATCGCAGATATGATACTGGGGTGGCACTTGCTTTAATCCTGGTCTGGTCAATTTTGATACTTTTATTAAATGGTGTAATAGCTTTGACGCGTATGCCGCAGGATGAAGTCCTAACAACAGTTCCAAAGAACGCCGACATACCACAACATTTTGTAGTAGACGCTAAAGAAAAAGTACTTTATGAAGAACACGAAAACGGCGAGCTTGAGTTTTATGCAGGCGAGGGTCGCATAAGCAATGTTGACTTTGTTGAGTCTACACGCGTAAAAACGCCTATTGTTAAAATTAAAGCCAAACGTATCTATGCTATGGACAACATTAACCCGTTTAAATCAACATCGACCATTAACGCGTTTGTAGATCGTGTAGTTATACCAGTCGATTACAGCGAAAAAGTTGCAGCAATTACTGAAGCTTCCAAATGATTAACTAGAAAGGTAACTTTTATGTTTAAAACAATTACAAATAGACTCTCAGACGCACGCGCTCTAAACTTTAAGGCGAGCGCCTACGCACTAGGTGAAGACATCTTAACTATCTTAGATGACTCGGGCGATGAGTATTTTGCAGCATCCATCTGGGTAAACAATCATGACTTCGACAAACAAGCGC
>QXXE01000345.1 GCA_009911355.1 Clostridiaceae bacterium
GGCCACGGCGCCGATTTCAAGGCGTAGGGCGGCAGGCCGGATATCAGCGGGAAAACAGGCATTTCGATAGATGTTTCAATTGTTTCGGAAGGAAGGGGTTTCAGCATGAGCAGCGTATCTACGTTTGGCGCGTTCACAATGGCAAAGCTTGGGATTTACGCGTCCCAGAAGGCGATGCAGGTGACCGGCAACAATATTACAAATGTGAACACAGTGGGCTATACCCGCCAGCAGCTTGACCTGCAGAGCCTGTACATCGGCGGGGCCGACCGGTACAGCTCGAAATGGGATATGAAGGTCGGTTCGGGCGTGATTTCAACCGGCGTCAGCCAGATCCGCAGCCCGTACCTCGACATCCGCTACCGCGTAGAGCAGTCGAATGTGGGCATGATCGAGAAAAAACTCGAGGGATTGAATGAATTAAGCCGCATTTTTGACGAGGTTGGCGACGGTACGCACGATGAAGGCGTGATGGAAGCGGCGCTCCAGGGCTTGATCGAACAGCTGGAATACTATTCCAGCGAGGGCGCGGGCAAGGAGGAATTCGACACGATCGTAAAGGGCATGTCGAAGGAGCTTGTCAGCATTTTTAACGATTATGCGAGGCGGCTGGAAAAGGAATATGACACCAAGGTCAGCGAATTCAAGCAGGATGTGACCAAGGTCAACACGATCCTCGACGGGATCCGGAAGCTGAACAATTCGATCCGGAAGGCGGAGATCCACGGGAGCAACGC
>QXXE01000346.1 GCA_009911355.1 Clostridiaceae bacterium
AGCTGCTCGGTCAGCGCCTTTGTCTGCACATAATCGCAAGAGTCGATCACCACCGCGTTTGGGATGGTCATGTACAGCGCGCAGTCCTCGAAGGGCATATGCGTCGCGCCGTTGAATGCCGCCGTCACGCCGGGGTCAGAGCCAATCACGTGCACCGGCAGCTCGGAATACCCCGCCGCCAGGAATGCCTGGTCGAACATACGCCGCGCCGCGAAGCAGCCGAACGAATGCACGAACACCTTCATGCCGGTCGCCGCCATGCCGGAGGCCACGCCCATAGCGTTCTGCTCGGCAATGCCCGCGTTAAAGGTCCGTTCCGGGAACGCCTTGAGCAGCTTTCCGGAGTTGATGCAGCCTATCAAATCGCAGTCAACATGGGAGACCGTCTTGTCATTTCCCATCACGCCCAGCATCGCGTCTATGTAACCGTCGCGATTTGCGCGCGCGTCCTTTTCATGCTTGCCAACCAAAGTGAAACTCATAACGTCCTCCCTCCTTTACTCTGCCAGAATTGCCGCAAGCGCTGCTTCTGAAGCCTGAATCGCTTCGTCCCACTGCTCTTTGTCCGGCTGGGACGAATGCGCGCCGGTCGGCTCGGCGAAAGTCGCGCCCTTGCCCTTGACCGTGTTCAGGATCAGCGCGGTCGGCTTTCCCGTAACGGCGCACGCCGCGCGGAGCGCGTCATGGATCTGCTCAACGTCGTTGCCGTCTTCGACGTTGA
>QXXE01000036.1 GCA_009911355.1 Clostridiaceae bacterium
CACCCCGCGCCTGCGCGGCGGGCGGCAGGGCTCTGCCCTGCACCCGCTGGGGCTTACGCCCCAGACCCCGAGATGCTGACGCATCTCTTTTCGCCTGCGGGCGGGACGGGAGTTGGGCGTTCCGCCCATCGCAAATGCGCACTGCCCCGCCCCGCCAGAACGGCGGCGGGCCGGGGCGGTTTACGCTGATACACTGGTGATGTCGCAATGACTGCTGTTGGCGATAAAAACCCGCTGGCAGAACGATGCCAGCGGGTTTTCATGCCCCTGATGCATGGCTGATGCTGCGGTGTTTTGCAAAACGCACGGCTCCAAGATTGGAGCCGTGCGTTTTGCAAAATGGGGGGAAATATAAATGGGAGATCATATAAGCAAAATAACAGTTTTTATATGGGAATACAGGTCGAACGTTCAACCAAAATCGGGCGGACAATCCTGTGAGTCGTTGCCGCTTCGCCATCCTCCCGGATCAGCCGCAGCAACAAATCAAACGCCGCCTCTGACAGCTTTTGCTGGTGCTGCGCAATGGTCGACAGGCAGATTCGCGGCAGCGCCGCATAGCTGACATTATCAAATCCCAGCAGAGACACGTCCTCCGGTATGCGCACCCCGCATTCGCCTGCGGCCTGCATCGCTCCCAGCGCAACCGAATCGCTTGCGCAAAAGGCCGCCGTAAACGGGAACTGCTTTGAGAAAGCTTCCCGCGCCAACTGGTAGCCGTATTCAATCGTCGATGCGTCCCATGGGTTCTCAATCACCGCCGGCTCCAGCCCCAGGGATTCCATCGTCATCCGGTACCCCTGAAACCGGCGCTGGTGGGTAATGCTCACAGGGCGCATCCCGAGGTACAAAATACGGCGGTGCCCCAGCTTGTACAGGTATTTTGCCCCCAGCACCCCGCCCGCATGGTTGTCCAGGCTGACCGAGTTGACACGGTCGCCCTGCGGGTCGCCGGGGCTGTCCGCGTCGCCCAGCAGCACGACTGGTACGGCGTCCCGGTATTTCGCCGCCCACGAACGCGCGTCGTTGCGGGTGCTGGCGAAAATAATGCCCTCTACCCGGTGCCCGACAAGGTATTCAAACAGGTCGGTGGTCTGCCGGGCGTCATGCACCGTATTGCACAGCATGACGTTATAGCCAAACCGCCGTGCATACGTCTCGATTGCAAACGCGATTTCCGCGTAAAACGCGTTCGAGATATCCGGCACAACCAGCCCGATCACCCCCGACCGCTGGCAGATCAGGCTTCGTGCAAGCGTATTGACGCGATAACCCTCCTGCTCGCAAATCGCAACAATGCGTTCCCGCGTCGCTTCGCTGACCTCCGTGGAACCGCTCAGCGCACGAGATACCGACGCATAAGATACCCCCGCGATTTTCGCGATGTCCTTGATGGTTACTCTCCGCACGGGGCCACCTCCTGTTAGCTGGCGTATGGCGTATATGCTTTAACGGTAAAATTCGTTGATGTATGCGCGGATATCCGCGTCCGTCCCCATGAACGGGCCCGGATGCTCCATCTTGAACGAAACCAGCGCGGTGGCATATTCCAGCGCTGTCGGGATGTCATCGCCCAGCATCCGGCGGGCCAGATACCCTGCAAAGGTCGTATCGCCGCGCCCGGTTCGCCCGGACAGGTTGCGCGCCTTCACCGGGCAGGTGTAAAACTCTTTGCCGTCATAAACCAGCATCTCCGTATTGTGGGAGATCAGCGTCTCGCGCGAGCCCCACTCGTACAGCTGCTTTGCAGCCTCGCGGCGGTCGGACAGCCCGGTCAGGATTTCCGCTTCCGCAGCGTCCGTTTTCAGGAAATCAAACATCGGCAAATATTCGCGCTTGTCCGCCCAGTCGTGGAAGTTCATGCTGCCGTTTTCATTGTGGCGCAGGAAGCCCTGGATATCAGCCGAGACCATCCCGCGCTCCTTGAGCCCCGAAATCAGCTCGTTCGGGAAATCTCCGTAAAGCAGCCCGGCCAGATGGTACAGCTTGCAGTCGGCCTGCGGGATTTCCCCAATCGTGATGGGGTCGGACTGCGCAAGGCATTCCGCTTTGCGGCGCTCACGGTCGGCCGTAAAATACGTGTTGCGCATCAGCGTGGTTTTCTCCGACGGCAGCAGCGCAAGGCTCTCCTTCGGGAAATCAAACGCATCCATAATGTCCGCGTCCTGCGGGCTGATCTTAATCGACGAGAAAACATTTGCCTGCGCGGCCCGCGCTGCGTATGCGCAAAAATAAACCGCGCCGCCAATATCATGCACTTCGTCGCCCTGGTAATCGATATTATGGTCACGCGTTACCGGCCCGATAAACATCACATCATATTTCATAAGTATTTCCGTTCCTTCCGGCTCGAAAAGCCGCTAGATTTCCGCAAAGTGCGCTGACAGCCTCAAAAGGCCGCCCTACAAGCATCGTAATCGTTTGCGTTTCTTTTATTATACCAGCAGACCGCAAAAGAAGCTATTAGGCATTCTGCATAAATTTTTTTCGATATTTTTTCCTGAAACATCAAAATCCGCCCACAAAAGAAATTTTCCGGTACATCTTGACAAACCTGGAGGAAACAGCTAAGATAATATAACCGAAAACGTTTTCGATTCTTTCAGGAAAACGTGGCGCGTTTCCTGTCATTTTCTCTTGACAGAGACGCTTCCCAGGCGGTATAATAAACCATTATACATGAAAGGCTGGTTTGATTGAACATGGGGGCAACATTGGTAGGGTATATGACGGAGTACTTTTCCTTCTTGCAAAATGTCGACTTCTTTATCAGGCTTGTCGTAGCTTGCCTGTGCGGGGCTGCTATCGGTTTTGAACGCAGCAGACGGTTCAAAGGCGCGGGGCTTCGCACACATATTATTGTCTGCTGCGGAGCTGCCTTGATGATGATCGTTTCAAAATATAGCTTTGTCGACCTTGTAGACCTGCTGGGGGGCACTTATGACGGTACGAAAGGCGCAGACCCTTCCCGTATTGCGTCGCAGGTTGTCAACGGCATCAGCTTTTTGGGTGCGGGCGTCATCTTCAAGCATGGCAGCTCGATTCGCGGGCTGACAACGGCAGCAGGCGTATGGACGACAGCGGGCATCGGGCTCGCGATTGGCGCGGGAATGTACCCGGTCGCGATTTTTGCAACCGTGCTGGTCGGCGGGCTTCAAATCCTGATGCACCGGCATACGTTTGGCGCGGATGCGTATATCACGAACCGGCTGCAATTTACGATTGAGCGAAACGAAAACTTCCCCACCGCGCTGGACGAGTTCCTGCACAAGCATAAAGCGCATATTATCGAAAGCAAGGTTACATATGATGAGCACAATGGAGACGCAACCTATGAAATGATCGTCCGTTCGCCGCGCGATATCACAATGAATGAAGTAAACAACTTTTTACAGTCGGTCTCAGCGGTACGCTCTGTAGACTATATGGCGGTCAGCTAAACCGTCCGCAAATTTGCCAAAACCTATCTTTTCTTCTTTTTTCCCGGAAAGGGCGCTGGATGAAGCTTCATGCAGCGCCCTTTCTCCCTCTTATCCCCTCCCCCCTGTAACAATTATGCACACCACCACCCAACGCTTCCCCAGACACGAAACAAATCCCACATCTGCACCGGCAGATGCAACACAAAACAGAAAAAGCTGCAAAAACCCCATCAGAAGCAAAGAAAAGCCGCTGGCATTATCCTGCCAGCGGCTTTTCGTGCGTTTGAGCGGTAAGTGGGTCATCCCCCATCCATTGTCCCAAGCCCGCCTGCCGCCGTTCTGGCGGGCGGGCCGCTGCGCTGTAAGGGCAGGCACCCCCCAAAATCCCGCCCGCAGGCGGCGGAAGGGATTCCAAAGGGGCTAGCCCCTTTGGCGCTGCCCGCGCAGGGCCGGGTGCAGGGCAGCGCCCTGCCGGGTGTCCAGAGGGCAGCGCCCTCGGAGCCCCCTTATGAAGCTTTGCGCTCGCGCGCCACCATGACTGCCGCAAAAACTGCCAGCAGCACTGCGCCCGTCGCAAGTCCAGCCCAGCCGCTGCCCGAGAACCCCGCAACCAAATAGCCGCAGAAGCACATCACCGCAACCGAAAGCGCATACGGGATCTGGGTCGAAACATGGTCAATATGATTGCACTGCGCCCCCGCCGAAGCCAGGATCGTTGTGTCCGAAATCGGGGAAATGTGGTCGCCGCAGACCGCACCGGCCAAGCACGCCGCCACCGTCACAACAAGCAGCTCGCACAGCTGGTTCTGGAACACAATCACCGCAATCGGGATCAAGATCCCGAAGGTGCCCCACGACGTCCCCGTCGCAAAGGCCAGCCCCAGGGAAATCAGGAAGAAAATCGCAGGCATCAGCCGGATAATCATTGCATTGCCGCGCACCACCGAATCTACATAGCCGCCAATGTTCAGATAGTCCGCCGAGCATACGCCCGAAAGCGTCCAAGCAAGGCACAGGATCATAATCGCCGGTACCATCGCCTTAAAGCCCTCTGTAAAGGACTCGCAGAACTGGCCAAAGTTCAAAATACCGCGCGGCACATACATAATAAACGTAAACACCAACGTGAAGAAGGAGCCAAGCACCAACGACGCCGACGAATCGCAGTTTGCAAACGCATCCACAATATTGCCGCTTTCCAGAATGCCGCCAGTGTACATCATCGCCGCGATGCACGAAACAATCAGGAACAGGATCGGGACGATCAGGTCCTTTACCTTCCCCATGCCGCCGACGACGTGAGTCTCGGTGTTCAGGCTGTCCGATTTCGCGCCCAGCTTCTTCTGGTACTCCTTCATCGCGAAAATATCCTTGTCCCACACCATCAGCCAGACGATAAAGCCCAGCGTCAGCAGCGCGTACAGGTTGAACGGGATCGTGCGGAGGAACAGGTTAAACCCGTCAATCTCCGAGCCCTCCGGCATGGAGGAGCCGACCGCCGCCGCCCAGCTGGAAATCGGCGCGATAATGCAGATCGGGGCCGCCGTCGCGTCGATGATGTAGGAAAGCTTGGCGCGGCTGACCTTGTATTTGTCCGTCACCGGGCGCATAACCGTGCCGACCGTCAGGCAGTTAAAGTAATCGTCCACGAAAATCAGCACGCCGAGCGCGGATGTTGCGAGCAACGCGCCGCGGCGGCTGGTAATGCGCCGGCTGGCCCATTCGCCATAGGCGCGGGATGCGCCGGACTTGGTGACCAACGCGACCAGGATGCCGAGCAGCACAAGGAAAATGAGGATGTTGACGTTGCCGCCAATCTTCTCACCCATGATGCTGAAAGTGGTCTCGACCGCAGACAGCGGCGAGAACCCCGTGTAGAGCAGCGCCCCCGAAAGGATACCGATCAGCAGAGAGGAATAAACCTCTTTGGTAATCAGCGCCAGCGCGATTGCGATAATCGGCGGGAGCAGCGTCCAAATGGTTGCTTGCATAATGAATAAACCCCTTTACATTTGGATGTTGGGAACCGTATCGCACGGTTCTCTTTATTACTTGTCCATTTTACTACGCAAAAGCGCAGGATGCAAGCACAATTACAAAAAAGTGTGAAATTTCGCAGCTTACAAAATATTGTAATGCTCGAGCACGACCTTGACGCCGATAAGGATCAGGACCACGCCGCCGAACAGCTCGGCCTTATCGGCATATTTTTCGCCAAAAACCGAACCAATCTTCACCCCTGCGGCGGAAATCACGAAGGTTGTCACGCCAATGACCGCAACAGCAGGCAGAATATCCGTTTGAAGCGCGGCGAAGGTCACGCCAACCGCGAGTGCATCGATTGCAGTTGCAACGGCAAGGGGCAGCATCGCAGTGGGGGCAAAGGATGCGCCAACGGGCTCATCATCACCAGAAAAAGCCTCGCGCACCATATTCCCGCCAATGAGCGCAAGCAGCACAAACGCGATCCAATGTGCGACGGCATGCACATAGGCGGCAAAATTCACGCCAAGCAGATACCCTGCGAGCGGCATCAGCATCTGGAACCCGCCAAACCAGACGCCGCAGCACAGGGACTGGGCGGGCTGATATTTGCGGACGGACAACCCTTTGCTGACAGACACGGCGAACGCGTCCATGGAGAGCCCAACGCCAATCATAAAAAGTTCAAAAGCCTGCATGTTTTCTCCTTTCCAAAGCACGGGGGGACTCCGCCCTCTGCGGAGGGCGGTCCTACGCGGACGGCGGTCCTGCGCGGACAGCGGTCCTGCGCGGACGGCGCCAAAGGGACTAGTCCCTTTGGAAACCCTTCTATCGCCTGCGGGCGGGACGGGAGAACCGTTCCCGTCCCCCCCCCCTGCAAAACAAAAACCGGGCGCTGCCCCGGCTTTTCCGAACAAAAAAGACACAGGTACAGCAAATAAACGCAAAACTGCTGTACATGAGTCTCATCAATTAAGGCAAGCCAGGTGGGAAAACCGCCAGTATGTTGACTTGCCGCGCACTGCGCTGATTACTCCCTCATGAAGGGTTTTCCAATGTAAGTATATTATACGGTATGCAAAAATATGAAGTCAAGGCTAACTTTTACGCCGCAGAGCCCTCCCCCGTCCCGCCCGCAGGCGAAGGATGGGAGTCCAGAGGGACGAACCGCCGACTTTTCATACGCCCGTTAGGGCGCGCGGCGGTGGGTTTAAGCGACGGCGCGCGATTTTCGAGCGCGCCGTAAACAACATGCCGGTGGCATGTTGTTTCGCGCACGGCCGGGTCCCTCTGATGCCCGTCCGGCATGAGGACGCCTCCCCGGCGAGGGGCGCGCTCCGCAGAGCGCGAAAGCCCTACCGCCGGAAAGGCGGCCCCTCGACCTTGCGCTCCATCGGGATGGTGATAACCAGCTCGAACACCCCCGGCCGCTGCTCAATGGAACAGGTTCCGTTCGCCCGCTCCGCAATCTCGCGCAGGATCGACAGCCCGTACCCATGCCGCGCCTTGTCCTCCTTCGTCGTTTCCAGCGTCGCAGGGATCTCCCGGTTGGTCCGGTTGGTGATCTGCACCATCAGCAGCCCCTTATCCGCACGCGCCCGCACCCAGACCGCGCGCTCCTCCGGGTCCCGCAGCTTTTCGCATGCCTCGATCGCATTGTCCAGCGCATTCGCAAACAATGCGCACAAATCCGTGGCCGACAGCGGCAGCTCCTCCGGCAGCACCACCGTAATGTCCCCCCGGATGCCTTTTTCCTCCATCAGTACGCTTTTCCCCGCAAGCACCGTGTTTACTACCGTATTGCCGCAATACCGCTTGCCGACCGTCAGCCCCGGCCTGCTCATCAGCGATTCCAGATATCCCCGCGCTTTCTCCGGGCTGTCCAGCAGCCCCGAAAGCGCCTGCAAGTGGTTCGCCATATCGTGCCGCAGCCGCCGCACCTGGGTCTGCTCCTGCTCCAGATTCTGATAATACAGGTTTTGCAGCTCCCACATGTTTTCCTTCCGCCGCAGCGCTTCGTGCTGCGACAGCACCACCACCGTGTACAGCAGACCAAACAACGACATAATCACAACCGGCAGGATGCACATCGCCGCCCCCCGGAAAATGAAAATCTCCTGATCCGACGCATACCCGTGAGCGGGGTAGATGACCAGCACAAACAACGCAGCCGCAGGGGTCAGCGCAAGCAGGTCGAGCAGTGCCCAAAGCCGCGCCGACAGCAGCGGCCGCCCCTCGTCCGTGTCCGGCACGAACGCCCGCGCCGTCCGCGCCAGCAGCAGCCAGAACAGCACACGGCACACAATCTGAAACACGCTGTAATGGATTTGCGTCCCCGGGAAGCTCAAAATGCCGTTGTCCATGATCGCGTTGAACGACATCATCATCGGGTACAGGATCAGGATCATCGTGAACCGCGCAATACGGCTCCCCTTCGTGCAGAACCACAGCGCCGCTACGAAAAACGGCAGGAAAGCCAAGATATTGAACGCATCCGCAATAAAAATGACCATCGAGCCGCCCACCAGCCCCGCAAGGAAAATCGCCGTGCGCGCCCACCATTTTTCCTGCACCTGCAGAAAACGGTCAACCGTGCGGTAAAACAGGAACCCATACGGCAGCGAAAACAACAGCCACAGGTGCCATTCGAACAGCCCCCGCCAGAACCCTTCATAAAATCCGGCCACCATTTTAACCTCCCAGCATGTGCCGCGTAAACGCCAGCAGCGCCTTCTGGTGGTTCGCTCGGCTGATCGGGAGCGCTTCCCCGCCGATATAAGCCGTGCTGCCCTCAATGCGCTCGATCGCCTCCGTCCGCGCCAGATAGCGCTGGTGCAGCCGTATAAAGCCCTCCCCAAGCTCGGTTTCCGCGTCGTCCAGCCTGCCGTAATACGTATACGTGCGCCCGGCAGCATACACCGTCACCACCCGCTTGTCGCTCATCAGGTACAAAATCTTATCCTTCGCAACCCGGAACAGCCCGTCCACGTTCTTGAATGTGAACATCCCAGGCGCAAGCCGGTGCATCTGCCCCAGCGCCCGCTGCATCACCTCGCGCAGCCGCGTATCCCGGCAGGGCTTGAGCACATAATCAAGCGCATTCACCGTATAACCGTCAAAAACATAATCCGCATAGCCGGTCACAAATACCAACACAAGGTTCCCATCCTGCGCGCGGATCCGTTTGGCCGTTTCCATGCCGTTTATCCCGCCCATTTCAATGTCCAGGAACAGCATATCCAGCTCTCCCGCATGCTTTTCCAGCCACCGCAGCACACCCTCCCCGGAGGAGAACGCGAAAAACTGCGGTTCCTCGTTTTTGTCGCGCATCACCCGCTCGCACGCCAACTGCAAGCTTTCCCGCGCAGCGCTGTCATCGTCGCAAATGCCAATCCGAAGCATCCGAACCCCTCCTTTCCTCTTCCTGCGGTTCCAGGCAGTACTTATACAATATCCGGCTCACACATCCTGCGCCAAAAGCATTTCCGCTCGCGCACCGCCCGCCGGTCAACCTCCTTCAACCGTTCCAAAACCGGCTTATACCATTCTCCGTGGTCAAACAGGCTGAACGCCGGGTCGGCTTCCAGCCGCCTCCCTACCTCCGCGCGCAGCTGCGGATAGAAATCCAGCCAGAGCCCCAGGCAGTCTACAAACTGCCGAAGGCTGTCATTCACAAAATAAAACACCGATAACGCATAACCACAGTCATCCGTAACCTGAATTTGCTGCACCGATTGGAATTTTAAGCTGACCGCCAATTCCCCCATCACACCTAAGGACGCGATTTGCAAATAATCATGCCGTAAATAAGGGTAACGCTTTATAACCGGCCGCTTTAAAAAGGTAATCTGGTCGTTTGGTGTAATTTCCAGCCCATCAGAAGCCGGGAGCCCCGTTTCCGTTAGAAATCCTATGATTTCCACCGGAAGCCCCAACGCTTCCAAGCCCCCTTTTTCAAACGGCGCCAGCGAATCCCTGTATTCCCGTGAAATTCCAATTTCCACCGTCCGCCTCATCCTCCCCAAAGAATCAGCCTTTCCCCTGAAGCTCGGCCAGCTTTTTCATCTGTTCTAACGCGCAGTCCTGAAACGCCGGCTTTAACGACTGGAAAACAGACAGGATTTCATCACATTTTTGATCCGCATCCGTATGAAACCCCGTCTCAAGCAGCCGGTCGCCCGACGTTTGCAGGATATGCGCCAGCTGCTTGATCTTTTCAACATCCGGCTGCCTTTTGCCGGTTTCATATCCGCAATAGGTGCTTTTGCTGACCCCCATCCGGTCAGCAACCAGCTGCTGCGTGTAGCCCATGCGCAGCCTCGCTATTTTCAGCTGCTCCGGAAATCCCATAGATTCACCCCATTCCACTGGCATACTCATCGTCCAAGCACTCGAAAACCGGTAACGCCCGGCGGTTAGTCCGGCGCGCGCGCCGCGCTGCCGTCCCCCGCCTTGCCGCGCCCTTTTTACCGATCCCCAGGCACATCGACTATAACACCGTGTTCGCGAAATGTCAACAAATTTCCCAAAAGCTATTGACTAGTTGGCGTTATGCGTATATAATGAAGGAAAAATCGGCATATCGCCCACAAGGAGTTGAACAGCCATGTATGCAAATTTATTAGGGCAAAAGGCGTATTTCCATCTCACCAATGAGGATATGGGGAATATCATCGGCGTAAGCCGCAGCACTTACTGCCTGAAAATACGGAACGGGAGCTTTTGGCCCAGCGAGTGCCAGGCATTTTGCAGGTACTTCAATAAATCGTTTGCCTACTTGTTTGCTTCCGAAGCAGAAGCTGGAAACGGCAGCGGCCGGCATCCCACAAACGTCCGATAACTACATACCCCGGAACAAACCGGCTGTTCCCAAAACGCTGCCGCTTCCCGTCCCCCATTCTACCACGCAGGGCTGTCCCCGGCAAGCGCCCGCAAACCAAACTTTACATCATATCCGCCAAGCTTGACGTGCCTTCCTGAAAATGACGGTGAACGCGTCAAATTTGACACAGGGCGTTTGCCTCCTCCGAAAACCCCTGCTATGCTGGAGTCAAGAAACACACAAGGAGACGAAAGCCATGACCCAAACCTTGGAAAGCCCCAAGCTGCAAACCAACCTGGACACCAGCTTCCTAAAGCTGGTTGCCTGCGCGGCGATGCTTGTCGACCACATCGGCGGGGCCCTTTTCCCGGAAATGCAGGTTTTCCGCATTATCGGGCGCATCGCATTCCCGCTGTTCTGCTACTGCATGACCGTCGGGCTGCTCTACACCCACGATATCAAGCGGTATCTGCTGCGGCTCGGCATTTTTGCGCTGGCGTCCCAGCCGTTCTACCTGTTTGCGTTCCATCCCCACGACTGGATGCAGGAATTTGCCAACTGGAACATCTTTTTCACCCTCTTCATCAGCCTTACTGCCCTATGGGCCTTCAAGGAACGCAAATGGCTGCTTTTTGCGGCCGCATTCTTCGTCATCTCCTGGTGGAACTTTGACTACAGCGCGAACGGCATCCTGCTGATGCTCATCTTCTACCTCTTCCGGGAAAAGCCGTGGATCGGGCTTGGGCTGAACCTCCTGTTCTGGCTGCCCTGCCTGATGAACGGCGGCGAGCTTGCAATCGGCGCGTATACCTTCGACCGCCAGATATTCGCGGCACTCTCCCTCCCGCTCATCTACTGCCACACCAATTTCCATCCCAAAATCCCCAAATACGTATTTTATGGGTTCTATCCGGCGCATTTGCTGGCAATCGGGCTGATCCGGCTGGCGCTGCACCGTTAACCCCCGTCCCGCCCGCAGGCGAGAGAGATGCGCAGCATCTCGGGGGCTGGGGCGAAAGCCCCAGCGGGTGCAGGGCAGAGCCCTGCCGCCTGTCCGGCGTGAGGACCGCCCGCCGCGTAGGCGCAGGGGTGCCGGGGCAGAGCCCCGTGAGCTGCTGCCGCGCAGGGCGCCCGTCCCAAGGAGGGGCCAAAACCACCACCATACTGAAAGGAGCAATTACCATGCTTACCATTACCGACCTCCACAAATCCTACCAGACCGCCCAGGCTTCCTACGAAGTCCTGAAAGGCGTCTCCTTCCACATCGGCGAGGGCGAATTTGTCGCCGTCATGGGCCCCTCCGGCTCCGGTAAAACCACTCTGCTCAGCTGCATTTCCTGCTACATCCCGTTCGACAAAGGCCAGATCAGCCTCGGCGGGCAGCAGCTTGCCAAGCTCCCCGAGCACGATCTCGCCCAGGTGCGCAACCAAAAGCTCGGCTTCGTCTTTCAGGACTTCATGCTGCTCGACGGGCTGACCATCCGCGAAAACATCATCCTCCCGCGCATCATCGCAGGCCGCACCGGCGGCGATATGGAAGAAAGCGCCGCCCGCCTGATGCAGCTGTTCGGCATCTCACACATCGCAGGCAAGTACCCCGCCGAGGTCTCCGGCGGCGAAAAACAGCGCACCGCCGTCGCCCGCGCGCTCATCAACAACCCCTACCTGATCTTAGCCGACGAGCCGACCGGCAACCTCGATTCCAAATCCAGCCGCGCAGTCATCGGCGCCTTCCAGGAAGCCAAGAAACGCCTCGGCGCAACCATCTTCATGGTCACCCACGACAGCTTTTCGGCCTCTTTCTGCGACCGCGTCATTCTCCTCAAGGACGGCGCCGTCTGCCGCGAGCTCCAAAACCCCGGCGGCCGGCGCGAATTCCAGGACCAGCTGCTCGACGCAATCCGCGAAATGAACGGGACGGAGGAGTGATAACCCATGACATTCCAGAAGCTTTACAGCGGGCTCCGGCGCAAAAACCACAAAAATTATGCGCTCCTGATGCTCTGCGACTTTATTTCCGTGCTGCTGATTACCTCCTATGCGGTGGTGATCTGCTCGCCGACCATACTGAATATGCTGCCTGAGGGCGGCGACTCGCGCAAGCAGCTCTATATGATCTTCGCACTGGCCGTGATCGGCTGCGCAGCGTTTACCCTGTACGCCGCGGGCCTGTTCTTCCGCTTTAAATCGCGTGAAATGGGGACGTTTTTGGCGCTCGGCGCTCCCAAGTCGCTGCTGCGGAAGGCGCTCTATCAAGAGCTCGCGCTGATTTCCGTGCTCTCCTGCGCGGCAGGCGCAGTATGCGGCGTGCCGCTTGCGCTGGGCATCTGGCAGCTGTTCCGGATCGTCCTCATCGATACCGCGGACATGGTTTTCCATATCAGCGCAAATGCCTTCCTGTATTCCGCAGCGTTCTCGGCGTTCGTCATCCTTGCGCTGTTCGTGATGGCTGCACAGTTCATCCGGCGCACAAACATCATAGATATCGTCAACGAGCAGCGGAAAAGCGAGCCTGTGCGCTGCATCCCCCGCTGGTGCGGCTGGGCGGGCATCCTGCTGAGCGTTTTCGGCGGCGTCGCGGGCTACTTCGCGCCAAACGTGTCCATCCGTACCTTCCACTACTACCCCGGCGCATGGATTTACATGTTCTACCTCCCCCTGCTCGCAGGCATCTATATGATCCTGCTGCACACGGTCGTCAACGGCTGGCGCGGCGGCAAGGGCTACTACAAAAATATCATCACCCACTCCATGATGAAATTCCAGGGGCGGCAGACGGTCAATAACATGTTGGTCATGACCCTGCTGCTGGCGGGCGCGTATTTCGCATCCTTCTACACCCCGACCATGATGATGAGCCAAATTTTAGCCACCAACGCGCTGCATTTTGACAACCTGCTGCACTGGCAGGCCGATCAGGACGCGCCCACCCGCGAGGAAATTTTCGCGATGGCAGCGGAGGAAGGCGTGGAAATCACCGATTACCGCGAGGCCGAATGCGTCCTGCTGGGCGGGGACGGCGAGCTGACAATCGAGGAGGGCCGGAGCTGGCACGCGGAGTACCGGGAAGTCCTTGACGGCAGGCTGTTCTTCTCCGCGTCGGCTTTCCGGCAGCTCACCGGGGAAGCGCCCGAGCTCGCCCCCGGCGAAGCCTGCACCTTTAAGAATTTCGACGGCTCTGAGCCGCAGTACGGCGACGACTACGGCCTGACGCTTGTCACAAACACCATCACCGGCGAGCGCCTGCCCGTCGAGGTGACCTGCGACCTCCAATACACTGAGTTTGGCAGCCAGGCCCTGATTTTAAACGACGCGGACTATGCAAGGCTTGCCGCCGGCCTGCCGGACACCTACAAGGAGCGCTGGGCCGGGTTCAATGTCGCCAACGTGGACGGCAGCTACCGTTTCTCGCGGCGGCTGTACGACGAGTTCCTCTCGCGCATGGGGCCGGAAACCTACCATTCGAAATCATGGAACCTGGTTGCAAAGGAAGCCCGTGAAAAAGAGGACGGCGAATACTATATCGAACAATGGGAGGGGGACAGCTTCAGCTTTGAAAAACGCCACTCGGTCTCCTTCCGCCTGGACGCCAAGTATAAGCCCCTGTCCCGCATCATGGAACGCGCCGACAAATTGCAGATGATGGCGGTCTTTGTCACGGTGTTCCTGTATATCGCGGTCGTGTGCTACCTGTCGGTCATCCTGATCGGCTACACGCGGTGCAAATCGATCGCCCTGAACAACCGGCAGGTATATGAGGACCTGCGGCGGCTGGGCGCTGACCGGGGATACCTCTTCCACTCGGTGCGCGGGCAGGTCTCGAAGGTCTACTTGATCCCGGCGGCCGTCGGCACCTCGGCGATTTACGCGCTTTATAGTATGATCCTGTTTTCTAACGATGGGAGGCTCGCTTCCGGCGAAATCGCCGCGCTGCTCGCCTGTGCGGCAATCCTGGCGGCGCTGAGCGCCGTACTCTGGGCCTGCTACCGGTACACGCTGAAATCGGTCTGCAAGACGCTGGACATCTGAGCCGCGCTGCGGCTGGGCCCCCTCTCCCGGCAAGGAACAGCGGCAATGGATTGCCGCTGTTCGGCCTGCATCCAGCCATATCAGCCGCCGGGTCCGTATGGAAATCTTTCAAAAGTGTAAGATTCCGGAAAGATTTCTGTAAGATTGATGTGCTACAATGGAAGCAGGAGGCCCTCTAGTCCCCCAAAGCTTATCATCCTTTGAAGCAATTTTTGCGAAACCCTTAAATTTTCTTATGGAAATCTTAAGATTCGATTAAACCCCTTGTTTTCCCCCCATCCCTGCGGTATGCTGGGGGCACAGAAAAATGGAAGGAACGATGCAAAATGGATCTCAGCATGATCAACGGATATTTCCAGCAATACGGCGCGGTGGCGGTTTTTACGATCGTCCTGCTGGAATACTGCAACCTCCCCGGCTTCCCGGCGGGCATTATTATGCCGCTTGCGGGCGTCTGGGCGGCGCAGGGCAACCTCGGGTTCTGGACGGCGATCTGGCTGTCGGTCGCGGCAGGGCTGCTCGGCAGCATGATCCTGTATGCAATCGGCAGGCTGGGCGGGCAGCTGTTCCTGGGCGCTTATCTCAAGCGTTTCCCCTCGCACAAGGCGGGCATCGACAAAACGCTTGACACCGTGCAGCGCCACGGCGGCTGGGGGGTATTCCTCAGCAAGCTGATCCCAATGGTGCGGACGATTATATCCATCCCGGCCGGCGTGCTGAAAATGCCGCTGGGGCAGTACACGCTCAGCTCCCTTGCAGGCGTGTTTGTCTGGAATTTTATCTTTGTGGGGGCGGGATACGTCGGCGGCGAAGCGATTCTGCGTTATTTCGCCTGATGGCCTGCGGAAGTTCAAAACAAGGAGGATATGGAAGATGCGGATTGCAATGCTCACAAGTAATTACAAGCCTTTTGTCGGGGGCGTGCCGATCTCGATTGAGCGCCTTGCGGACGGGCTTCGCAGGCGGGGGCACATGGTGTTTGTGTTCGCGCCGGAATGCGGCGACACCCGTGCGGTGGATGATATTTTTACCTACCGGTTCCGGACGGTGCGCCCGCTCCAGCGGGGCGGCTTCCGGCCGTCGCAGCTGTTTGACCCGGCGGTCGGGCGGCTGTTCCCCAACCTGGGCGCCGACGTCATCCATGTGCATGACCCGTTCCTGGTCGGGCAGCTGGGGCTGCGGCTGGGCAGGCGGTACGGCGTGCCTGTTGTGTTCACGCATCATACGCGCTACGACCAATACCTGCACTATGTGCGCGCATATGCGGCGGTGGAGGCGCGGGCGCGGGACGGGCACCCGCTGACGGCGGGGCTGCTGCGGGAGGTGCGGGAGAGCTGGCTCCCGGCGTATGTAACGGCGTTTGAGAACCGGTGCGACGCGGTAATCGCGCCGTCGGAAACGCTGCGGCAGGACCTACTCGGCGCGGGGGTGCAAAGCCCGATCTGCGTGCTGCCGACGGGGCTGACCGACGCGGCGTTCCTGCGGGATGAGCCGGCAAGTGCGCGGCTGCGCAAGGAGCTCCTCGGCGGCAGGAAGTATCTTTTGTGTACGGTCTCACGTTTGGGCCGGGAAAAAAATCTTGATATCCTGCTGCGCGGCATGGCGCTGCTGAAAGAGCGGATTGGCAGCAGCTTCCGGCTGGTAATGATCGGCGAGGGGCCGGAGCGGGCGGCGCTGGAATCGCTGCGGGACAGGCTGGGGCTGACGGAGGAGGTACAGTTCCCGGGCGTGGTAAGTAACGACCAGCTGGCCATCTGGCACCGGGCGTGCGATTTATTTGTATTTGCTTCACGTTCAGAAACGCAGGGAATTGTCTTACTGGAAGCGATGGCAGCGGGCAGGCCGGTGGTTGCGCTGCGGGCTTCTGGCTCGCAGGACGTGGTACGCGACGGGGAAAACGGCCTTCTCACCTGTGAAGCCGAGCTGGCGCCGCGGATTGCGGACGTTCTCACAGATGGGCGTCTCCGCCGTTCCCTGTCGGGGCAGGCGCTCATGACGGCGAGCCATTACACGGTCTGCGAAGTTGCCCGCTCTGCTGAGGCGCTTTACTGTGAGCTGGGCGGCGGGGCGCTGCCCCTGCACCCCGCGCCTGCGCGGCGAGCGGCAGGGCTCTGCCCTGCACCCGCGCCTGCGCGGCGAGCGGCAGGGCTCTGCCCTGCACCCGCGCCTACGCGGCGAGCGGCAGGGCTCTGCCCTGCACCCGCTGGGGCTTACGCCCCAGACCCCGAGATGCTGCCGCATCTCCACTCGCCTGCGGGCGGGACGAAGGTTTATAGCAATCATCAAAAATAGCACCCGGGATTGACAATATTGGTATCGCAATTCAAAATGCCTTTTTATGTTTAGGTTTATGCACAAAGAATAAGACACCACAAAAAGAACGCCTTTACCGATGGTAAAGGCGTTCTCTTCGTCATATAGTAAACTTTTCGAATTGTAAAAACGGATAAGCTACGGGAAAAAGATTCTCCTCCATAGTCTCAATACCTTCAGTTTACGCGCTTTCTCAATCCAAAGGCTTCATCGTGGGGAAGAGCAGGACGTCACGAATCGACGAGCTATCGGTCAGGAACATCACAAGGCGGTCAATCCCCATCCCCATGCCGCCCGTAGGAGGCATACCGTATTCCAGCGCGGTCAGGAAATCCTCGTCCATCATATTGGCCTCGTCATCCCCGGCAGCACGTAGCGCCGCCTGGCGCTCGAAGCGGCCCCGCTGGTCAATGGGGTCGTTCAGCTCCGAGAAGGCGTTGCAAAGCTCACGCCCATAGATAAAGCACTCAAACCGTTCGGTCAGCCGCGGGTCGGAGGGCTTGCGCTTGGCAAGCGGGGAAATCTCGACGGGATAATCGGTAATAAAGGTTGGCTGTATCAGGTTTTCCTCGACGAAAACATCGTAGCACAGCGCGAGCAGGTCACCCCAGCTATCCTTGCCCTTCTCAATTTCCAGCCCTTTTTCCTGTACGGCGGCAAGCGCCTGCGCACCGTCCATTGCCATAAAGTCAAGGCCCGCGTATTCCTTGACGGCCTCAGCCATCGTCATACGCTTCCAGCCCTTCGAGAAATCGAGTTCGGTGCCCTGATAGGTCACCTTTGTCGTGCCAAGCACGGTTTCGCAGACATGCACGACCATATCCTCGGTGATATCCATCATGCCGTGGTAATCGGTGTATGCCTGGTAAAGCTCAATGGTCGTAAACTCAGGGTTGTGCTTGGTGTCCATGCCCTCGTTGCGGAAGATGCGGCCGATTTCATAAACCTGCTCAAAGCCGCCGACGATCAGCCGCTTGAGGTGCAGCTCGGTCGCGATACGCATATACATATCGATATCGAGCGCGTTATGGTGGGTAATAAACGGCCTTGCCGCCGCGCCGCCGGGGATGGTATTCAGGCAGGGGGTTTCAACCTCCATAAAGCCGCGCCCATCCATAAATCGGCGGATTTCGCGCACGATTGCCGAGCGCTTCTCGAAGGTATCGCGCACTTCGGGGTTGATGATGAGGTCAACATAGCGCTGGCGGTACCGCATATCGGTGTCTTTCAGCCCATGCCATTTCTCGGGCAGCGGGATCAGGTTTTTCGACAGGAGCACAAGCTCGCTGACGCGGACAGAGATCTCGCCTTTCTGAGTGCGGAACACCTCGCCTGCAACGCCGACCAGATCGCCGATATCGAGCTTTTTAAATGCCTTGTATTCTTCGTCGCCGATCAGGTCGCGCTTGACGCACATCTGAAGCCTGCCATAGCGGTCGGCGAGGTCGGCAAAGGTCAGCTTGCCCATGATGCGCTTAGACATCATGCGCCCTGCAAGGCGGACGGTCTGTCCTTCGAGCTCTTCAAACCCCGAGAGGATATCGGTTGTGTGGTGTGTGCGGTCAAAGCGCACCTGTACAAAGGGGTCGGCGCCCGCTTCCTGGAGCTCTGCAAGCTTGCTCCGGCGGATGCGCAGCAGTTCATTCAGTTCGGCCTGGGTAGGCTCTGCCTGCTGGTTATTATTTGTCTGTTCTGCCATATTAAAATCTCACCTTTTCGGTTTTTCTGCTCATTCGCTTTCTCTTTTTCAGCAGGCGCCAGGGGACACAGCCCTCTGGCCCTGCGCGGGCCGCGCCATGGGGCTCTGCCCCCTGGACCCCCGCGATTTTTTTGTAAAAAAATCGAGTAAAAACTTTATCGCGCCTGCGGGCGGGACGGAAGGGGAAACGCAATTCTCCCAGCCAATCAGCACATTTTTTTCGGGATTTCACGCTAAAAGTGTTCTGCAACACACCGCTTAGGCGCGGAGCATCTGATATTCGCCAAAATGCGCGAACCTGATCACTTTTTCAGGTCTACGATTTTATACTGGATCACCCCAGCCGGTGCTTCGACCTCTACGATCGAGCCGATCTTTTTGCCCAGCATTGCTTTGCCAAACGGCGACTCATCGGAAATCTTGCCGCTCATCGGGTCGGCTTCCTGAGACCCTACGAAGTGGTATTCCTCCACGTCGCCAAACTCAAGATCCTCGACCGTGAACCGGCAGCCTGGGGAAACCTCATCCGCAGCGTACAGGTCGTCGGTGATGATCACCGCATGGGCAACGATATTTTCGATCTCCGCGATCCGGGAATACAGCTTGCCCTGCTCGTTTTTCGCTTCGTCATACTCCGAGTTCTCCGACAGGTCGCCAAAAGAACGCGCTTCTTTAATTTGCTCCGCGACTTCCTTCTCGCGCACGGTCTTCAAGTAATCCAGTTCATCGACCAGCTTATCATAGCTTTCCTGGGTCAGCTTAAATTCTTTCGCCATAAGTCAAACCTTCTTTTCCATATACATTACTCCTTATTATAAAAAAACCGGCCGCCAATGTCAAGGCGGTCGGCCATGTTTTATGGATTTTTCACATTTTCACTATTTTCTGCGCCTGTTTCCGCGGTTTTTTTCGCCAGCGCGCCTACCGCCGCTGCCAGCTGCGGGTCTTCCCCGGGCTCGAGGAAGTAAAACACCGCGCCTTCCGGCAGCGCAACTTCCAGATCCGGGGTCATGCCGGTCTCGCCCAGCGCGCGCCCCTGCGGGGTCAGGTACTGCTGGTCGGACAGCACAATCTCCGAACCGCCTGCCAGCTTGTAGGTATTCTGCGCCCGCTCCTTGCCGGTCGTCTTCGCCCCTACGGTGACCGCGCGTCCATATTCCTGCATCAGCGCCGCAAAAAACTCCGCCGCCGAATAAGACTGCTCGTCTGCAAGCACCGCCAAAGGGATGTCGTCGTGCTCCGCCCCCGAGGTCCTCCGCATCTCGCGCCCGTTTTTACGCCGCAGGATCATCACATCGCACTCGGGCAGGAACCGGTCGGCAACCTGCTCCATTTCGGAAACCAGCCCGCCGCTGTTGTGGCGCACGTCGATCACCAGCTGTTCCATCCCCTGCTCCTGCAACGCCTGATAGGCGGCTTCAAACTGCTCCGCCGCGCCCTTGTGGAAGCTGAAAATGCGGATCAGCCCAACGCGGTCCTCCAGCAGCTCCCCCTCGGCCATCAGCTGGGTCAGGCGGCGGCGTTCGAGGGATACCTCGCGCTCGCTCTCAGCACCGTTTTCCACATGCAGGAACGTCACCCGGACCTCCGTCCCCTCCTTGCCGCGCACCGCCTCTACCAGCGCGTCATAGCCGTCCTGTGCCGCTGTAACGCCGTCCGCCGCAAGCAGCCAGTCGCCCGGCAAAATACCCTGCTCCTTCGCCGAAGAGCCGTCCAGGATGCGGTAAACCCGCGCGGCCTGCCGCTCCTCGTCCCAGACGCACTGCACGCCAACCCCAAAGGTCTCGCCGTACTTGTTGGCTTCGTATTCTTCTGCAATTTCGGCGGGCAGGTAAAGGCTGTACCGGTCGTCCAGGGACTTCATCATGCCATATGCTGCCATATCGCCCATCATATCTGCGTCCGCTTCCCCGATAAATTGCCGGTCCACCGTATCCAAAATCTGCCCCAGCTTGAGCATCGTCGTCATATGCCTGCCGTAGCCCGGCAGGAACAGCAGCACCGCAAGGATGCACGCCAACAGCATCCCCAGCGCCCCCGCTGCCGCGCCGCGCAGCAGCGCCTTTTTTTCACCCTGCACCGTTATGTACCTCCGCTTCTGTCAATCTGCCCGTTTTGCGAAAAGCGGGAAAGAACCGCTGTCCTCCCCCGCTGTCGTGATTATGTACTTTAGAAATACTGCATTGGGTCGGTGGTCGAGCCATTGATGAACACCTGGAAATGCAGGTGGTTACCCGAAGAATTGCCCGTCGAGCCGACCTCGCCCAGCTTCTGCCCCGTCGAGACCTGCTGCCCGACCGAAACGCTGCGGCGCGACATATGCGCATAGCCGGTCATCACGCCGCCGCCGTGGTCGACAACGACATAGTTGCCGTAGGAATTGTACATGCCGCTCTTGACCACCGTGCCGGGCGCTGCCGCCTTGATGGTCGTACCGCCCGCAATCGCGATATCGGTGCCGGAGTGGAAGTTCTGCTTGCCCCACAGGTTGCGCCAGCCATAAGGGCTGGTCAACGTGCCGCGGGATGGGAGCGGCCAGCTGAACGTGCCGCTGTACGGGACGCCGCTGCTGCTTTTTGTGCCGTTTTGCGCCGCTTTGCGGGCCGCCTCGGCAGCCTTGCGGCTGATCTCCGCAATTTCCGCGTTGATGGACGACTTTTCAGCTTCCATCCGCTCGCTTTCCTTCTGCGCCTTCTCAATATCGTTTTCCAGCACTTCCTGAAGCTTCTGCTGCTCGGCGCGCTGTTCGTCAAGCTCGTCGTATTTGACCTCAAGCGTGCCCTTGTATTCCTCCTGCTCGGACTTATCCGCTTCCAGCTTGGCCTTTGCGGCGGCTACCGCTTCCTTCGCGGCCTCGTAAGCCTCCAAAAGCTGCTTGTCATAGTCCATAATGCGGGAAACATATTCCATACGCTGGATCATCGTGCTGAACGAATCCGAGCCCAGCACAACGTCAAGATAGCTGGCATCGCCCTGCTTGTACATGTTGCAGATACGCTTTTCGTAGGTATCCTGCATATCGTCCAGCCGGATCTGGGCCTCTACCAGCTGCTGCTGGGTAACCTCGATCTCGCCCTCAAGCTCCTTGATAATCCCCTCAACCGCGGTAATCTCATCCTCGGTCAGCACCATCTGCTCTTCCAGCTTGGCCTTTTTCTCCGAGATGGCTTCCACCTGCTTGTTCAGGTCGGCAATCTCCGCCTTGATTTTCTTCTGCTTGTCGCTGATCTCTTGAAGCTGCTGCTTGAGCTGCGAGGTTGTCGCCGCGCCCGCCGAAGCGAGCCCGCCCGCGAGCAGTGAAAACAGCATCGAACCGACCAGCACTGCCGCGATCACACCGGCAACCCGTTTGACCGCCTTCTGGGACAACATGAAAAAAGACTCCTTTCACATAAACAACAAACTGATTCCATCAAACGCCGCACACGGCCGAACCTCCCCCGTCCCGCCCGCAGGCGAGAACGGGATTCCAAAGGGGCAAGCCCCTTTGGCGCTGTCCGCGCAGGACCGGGTGCAGGGCAGAGCCCTGCCGCCCGCCGCGCAGGCGCAGGCTCAAACATCGAGGAATCGGCGCATCGACAGCACCGAGCCGCCAATGCCTACCACAACGCCGACCCCCAGGAAGATCCCCAGGATGTAAGGCCGCACCAGCTCAAATTCTACCATGCTGAACGCCGGCAAAATGCTGGCAATCATCTGATGGAGCTCCAGGTAAACGCCCCACTGGGCAAAAAATGCCAAGCCGCCGCCAACAAGCCCCAGCAGAAGCCCTTCAATCACAAACGGCCAGCGGATGAACCAGTTGGTCGCACCCACCATCTTCATGATCGCGATTTCATCCCGCCGGGAGAACATCGCAAGCTTAACCGTATTCGAGATAATAAAAATCGAAATCGCGCCCAGCGCAATGACCAGCACCAGCGACACGATCTGGCACACCCGCTGCACACGCAGCAGCATCGCGATCGTATCCTCGCTGGAATCGGTGTCGTCAACCCCTGCAATCTGCCGGATCTGGCTGCGCGTCTGGCGCACCAGCGACACGTCCTTGAGCGTCACATGGTAGGAATCCGGCAGCGGGTTGTGCTCCGAATCAAAATCGTCCAGCATCCCCGCGTCTTCGCCAAGCTCCGCCCGGAACTCTTCCAGCGCGGTGTCCTTCGCCTTGAACTCCACCGACGCGACATTTTCGATCGCGAGCAGCTCCCGTTCCAGCCCGCGCGCCTGCTCGCCCGAATAGCTGTCGTCGACCCAGACGACAATCTCGCTCTGGGCCTGCAAATCAGCAATGGCAAGATTGATATTGAAGGAAAGCAGCGTCACACTCCCGGTAATGAGCAGGCAGGCCAGGATAATGCTGACCGTCGCGAAACTCATGAACCCGTGATGGAAAATGCTGCGCACGCCCTCCTTCAGGAAATAACTAAAACTCATGCGGTTCTTCATATTCGTAATACCCACCTGTTTGGTCACTGATAATTTCGCCGTTATTGATAACGATGACGCGCTTTTCAAACTTGTCAACCAATTCCTTTTCGTGCGTTACGATCAGGATGGTCGTGCCCAGCTCGTTAATCTTCTCGAACAGGGTCATAAGCTCCAGCGAGCGTGCCGGGTCAAGGTTGCCGGTCGGCTCGTCGGCAATGATAAGGCGCGGGTTGTTGACCAGCGCGCGGGCGATGGCGACGCGCTGCTGCTCGCCGCCGGAAAGCTCCTGCGGGCGGACGTCCATTTTGTCGGTCAGCCCGACAAGGTCCAGGACATAGCGCACGCGCTTGCGGATAGCGCGGTTGCGCACGCCGATCGCCCGCATTGCGAACGCGACGTTTTCATAGACCGATTTGTCGCCGATCAGGCGGAAATCCTGGAACACAACGCCGAGGGTACGGCGCAGATAGGGGATCTCGCGCTTTTTGATGTTGCCGATATTGTAGTTGTTGACGACAATCCGGCCCGAGGTCGGGCGGATCTCGCCGGTCAGCAGCTTAATCAGGGTGGATTTGCCGGAGCCGGACGAACCGGTCAGGAAGACGAACTCACCCTCATCAATCCGCAGCGTCGCCTTATGTACGGCCCGGGTGCCGTTGTCGTACACCATGCTGACGTCGCTCATTCTGATCACGTCTGATAAACCTCCTCTTTGGCGCTTCGCGCTGGCGGCGCCTGCGCTTCCCCAACGCCCGCGAGGGGGGTGGGGATTGTTCGGGAAATAATGCTGGTTGCTGTTCCGCCGGGCTCCCGGGCGGTCAGCCCCCGTTTCTGCCTTGGCCCTGCGCGGGCTGCGCCAGGGGACGCTGTCCCCTGGACCCCTGCGATTTTTTTGGAAAAAAATCGAGTAAAAACTTCATTCCGCCTGCGGGCGGGACGGGAAATCGGGTTTCAGGGTGCCTCAGAGCGAACCCTCCTCGCGGCTGGCGAGGTATTTGCGCACCATCAGCGCCACCTTGAACACAATCGCGTGGTCAAACTCACGCAGGTCAAGGCCGGTCAGCTTCTTGATCTTCTCAAGGCGGTAGACCAGCGTATTGCGGTGCACAAACAGCTTCCTGGACGTTTCCGAAACGTTCAGGTTGTTTTCAAAGAATTTCTGGATCGTAAACAGCGTCTCCTGATCGAGCGAATCGATCGAGCCGCGCTTGAAGACCTCTGTCAGATACATCTGGCAAAGGGTGGTCGGCAGCTGGTAAATCAGCCGCCCAATCCCCAGGTTTTCAAAGGAGATAATTGACTTTTCCGTGTCAAACACACCGCCGACGTCAATCGCGACCTGCGCTTCCTTGAAGGAAGCCGCGATATCCTTCATCTGGGTCGAGATGGAGCCGATGCCGATGATCGTTTTCACCATCAGCTCGGACGACAGCGCCTCTTCCACCGATTTCGCAATCTTGTTCAGGTCCCGGATCTCGCTGCCCGGTTTGACTTCCTTCACCAGCACGATGTCAGTTTCTGAGATATGCAGTACGAAATCCTTTTGCTTGTCCGGGAACAGCCCGGAAACCACGTCGATCGACGCAACATCCGCGCGCTCCAGCTGACGGATGAGGAATACCACGCGCGGCACGTCGGAGCCGAAGTGCAGCTCCCGCGACTTGATGTAGATATCCCCGGGCAGGATATTATCCAGGATGATATTTTTGACAAACGTTGCCTTGTCATGCTTTTCGTCGTAGAGCGTTTTGATGTTGTTGGTTGCAACCGAGACGACCGAGCAGACCGACCGCGCAAGCTCATCCTCGCCCTGCACGAATACGGCATATTCAAAGCGGGTGGCACGGTCGGAAACCGACCGGTAGGTATAGCCGCCAAAACGGATCATTTCCCCGGCGAAGCCAAGCTCGGTTACCGCGTCCTCCCGCATTTCACCGATACGGGGCAGGTCTGTGCAGGCGATGACTGCACCGGTAGCATCCACAATGCCGATGGTGCGGTCTACGGTGTCTTTCATTTGCAGGATAATCGACTGAAACAATCTTGAAGCCATCTCAAATATCACCTTTCTCTATTTGCTCTCGCTCGGTTCCACGCAGGAAAACTCCCGCTGCCCTCCGCCATTGTGTACAAACAACAAAAAGATTTCTTATGCAATTTAAGTTATTATATCACACTCTCCAACATTTTTGTACAAAAATTTTACAAATTTATTGTGAAAATTTTTTCATCGGGTTTCCGGCGTACACAGGCCCATTTTTTGCCAGGGGGATCGCACAGCAGGCCGTTTACCCGTCTGGCGGGCCGGAAGCCTCGCCGATGTGCGCGAGCAGCCGCGTGAGCTCCTCCGCTGTCAGCGCCCGCCAGCTGCCGGGCGGCAGGCCCGGCGGCAGCTCCAGCGTCCCCACGGACACCCGCCGCAGCGCTTCCACACGCCCTCCGGCGGCTGCGACCATCCGTTTGACCTGATGGTACTTGCCTTCCCGCAACGTGATGCGCCACAGCGGCAGGCCCTCCTCCTCGCCGGCCGGTTCCAGCCGCGCCGGGCGGCAGGCCGTCCCGTCCCGCAGCTGCATCCCTTCGGCAAAGCGCGCCGCCGCATCCGGGGCAAGCCCGCCGCTGACCCGCGCAAGGTAGACCTTTTCCACATGGCGGCGCGGAGACATCAGCGCGTGGCACAGCTGCCCGTCGGTTGTCAGCAGCAGCAGGCCCTCGGTGTCCCGGTCAAGCCGCCCTACCGGGAACAGCCCCCGCCGTTCCCCCTCCGGGAGCAGGTCGACTACCGTCTCGCGGCGGTCGGACACCGCCGTAATCACGCCCGCGGGCTTGTTCATCATCAGGTAGCGGTGCTTCTGATAGCTTTGCACCACGCCATCAAACCGCACCTCATCCTGCTCGGGGTCGACCTTCGCCGCGGGGTCGCAGCAGGTTTTGCCGTTCACCTGCGCGCGCCCACGCCGTACCGCGTCGATCACCTGCCGCCGCGTCCCGCACCCGAAATGCGTCAGCAGCTTGTCCAGCCGTATCAGTTGCCTCTCCCCTTCCCGCCGGGGGGCGGCTGCACCCGCAAACGCCTGAAATCCCCTGCATATTGTTTGCAAAACAAGGCATTATGCCGTCTTTCTGCGGTTTTCAGCGCTTTACGGTCACGTTTTCCGCTCCAAACGGCCTTTGTCAGCCAAGAATGACTGATAATATACTATCACTTTTTTGCAATTTGCACAATAGCTAGCGGCAAAAAAAGTGCATTTTATTGTGTCGATTCAGTGAACATCCAAAAAACGTCCCTTTTTTTTGGCGAACATTTCCCCTGATGGTTGCGTTTCCCGGAAAAATCAGAAACGTTTGTTCCTGTTTTTTGCGTGTTTGATTCCCCTGTTTTCCTACCTGAAAATGGCAAAAACCGGCGGCTGCGCGCGCCGGTTTCCCCCTTCCTACTTGGGCTGCTCCATGATCCCATGCAGGAACCCGTCGGCCTGCGCCGAGCAGACGTCCGCTGCGATCAGCTTTTTCCGGCGCACCACCAGGTTTGCCGTTACGCCCTCCTCGCCGCTCGGGTGGTTCAGTACGTGGAAGGTGTACAGCGTTGCCCGTTTGCCTTTATGTGCCGACAGGTCGAGCCCCTGCGATTGCTGGAGCTCGTTGTAGCTCTGGTACGCCGCGTCGAAGCTTTCGGGGATCTGCACCTCCTGCTCGCTCACCGGCGCGGGGTCGACCTCCCACCCGCAGCTTTCCAGCAGCTTTACGCAGTCCTCACCCCCCTTGATCTTCATCCCGAGGTCGGGCGTGGTCGCCGAAGCCGTCGCGGCAATTGCTTCCGGCTCGGTTTCCGGCGTCAGGTATCCCACAGACAGCCCTACCGCGCACAGCAGCAGCAGGCCCGCCGCCGCCTTTTTCACAGTCAGCTTGGTTGCGAATACGATCATTTATGTTCCCTCCGTTCCTTGCACACGCCGCAGGGGTGGCTTTCCCTGCATGGCGCGTCCTCGTCATGGTACAAAAATATGCGTCTGCTGGACAAGATAGAACCGGCGGCGCATCCTTTGGGCTGGATGGCGGCAATTTCCGCAAATCTTTTACGGCTTTTTCCATCCGCCCCCTTGTCGAATCCCGTAGGGTATGGTATACTTAGTTAGTCTTATAAAGTATCTCCGGAAAGGATGTGACTGTATGGAGGTCTACGATCAGCTGAATACTTTCCTTGTCGAGATCTGGGGCCGTATCAATAAGATTGAAGAGCGCGCGCTTGCCGCGGGGCTCGGCAACGAGATCTCCGTCACGGAGATCCATATTCTTGAGAAGATCGGCGAATCGCCGGGCAGCCGGATGTCCTCCATTGCGAAAGCGCTGAGCATCACCCTGGCAACGCTTACGGTTGCCTGTGACAAGCTGGAAAACAAGGGGCTCATCACCCGCACCCGCAACGCTTCCGACAAGCGGGTCGTCAACGTTTCGCTGACCCCGCGCGGGCAGGCGGCTTACGAATACCATCAGGCGTTCCACGACCGTATGATCCACGCGGTGATGGAAGTCCTGACCCCGGAGGAGGCGTCGGTCCTGGGCGCGAGCCTGGTCAAGCTCCAGCGCTTTTTTGAGGATTGCAGCATGCTTTAACCTGCTGGCCCTGGCCACGGTCTTCCAGCCCTGCGCGGGCTGCGCCAAGGGACTCCGTCCCCTGGACCCCTGCGATTTTTTTGAAAAAAAATCGAGTAAAAACTTTATTCCGCCTGCGGGCGGGACCGGAAAGGGCGTCTGTGTGGGGATCTTACTATAACCGGCAGAAAGTTTTATTTTTAAAATATTTTTCATAAAGAGGTGTAATTTATGTCACTCAACTCCGAAATCGTCGTAATCAGCGATACCAGCTGCGACTATTCTGCCGACCAGGCCGAAGCCGCCGGGTTTTCCATGGTGCCGCTCACCGTCACTTTTGGCGACGAAACCCTGCTTGACGGGCTAGAACTCACCCCTTCGCAGTTTTACAAGCGGCTCGCCAAAATGAACGGCCTTCCCAAAACCTCCCAGCCCTCGCCCGACGCGTTCATGCGTGTTTTCGAGAAATTTTCTGCTGCAAAGCATATCATCTGCGTGACTGTGACCGGTGTTTCTTCTGGGACGGTCCGCTCTGCGCAGCTGGCGGCGGATCTGCTCAGGGAGAAGGGGTTCCAGCCGGAAATTCATGTGGTGGACTCGTGCAACGCGTCGGCGGCGGTCGGGCTGCTGGCGGAGACGGCGTGCGGCATGGTTCGCGATGGCTGCGGGATTGATGAGATCCTCGCGCGTCTGCATGAGATGCAGCACACGACTGCGTTGTATTTCCTACTTGACACGCTCGAATATGTGCGTAAGGGCGGACGGATCGGCAACATCAGCGCGGTTTTCGGCCAGCTGCTGGGCATCAAGCCGCTGTTGACCTTTTTGGAGGGTGCGCCGACCGATGTAGCCAAGTGCCGGGGCTACAAGCAGGCGACGGCAAAGCTGGTGCAGAAATTTATTGACACGGCGGCCAACCTGCATGAAGTTATTATCGTCCATGCGGACGCACCGGCTGCGGCTGCTGCGCTTGCGGGGGATTTAAAGGCGTTGGTGAAGGATATCAAGGTCCGCATCCATGCGGCGGGCGCAGTGATCGGCACGTATGCGGGGCCGGGCGCGATCGGCCTTGCGTTCGAGGAAAAAGCGGTACGCTGGTAAATCGCCTCCGCGGCGGGCGCCAGAGGGCTTTGCCCTCCGGGCTCCCACCAAAGGGCTCTGCCCTCTGGACTCCCGCGATTTTTTTGGAAAAAAATCGAGTAAAAACTTCATTCCGCCTGCGGGCGGGACGAAGGGGGACTGCATGGCAGGTTCAGCTCAATCTGTAATATAATATGACAATGCTCAAGGAGACGCCAATATGGATTTGAAAGAACGCGCTTTACAGGCACACGAACAATGGGCCGGGAAAATTGAGGTGGTCGCACGCTGCGAGGTCAATTCCCGCGACGACCTTTCCATCGCTTACACCCCTGGGGTGGCGGAGCCCTGCTTGAAGATTAAGGAGGATCCTTCTCTCAGCTACAAATACACCCGCCGCCACAACCTTGTTGCGGTCATTACCGACGGTACGGCGGTGCTCGGGCTGGGTGATATCGGCCCCGAGGCCGGCATGCCGGTCATGGAAGGCAAATGCGCCCTTTTTAAGGCGTTCGCCGACGTGGACGCATTCCCTCTCTGCGTGAAAAGCAAGGATGTAGACGAGATTGTACGCACTGTCCAGCTGATTTCCGGCTCGTTCGGCGGCATCAACCTGGAGGATATCTCCGCGCCGCGCTGCTTCGAGATCGAGCGCCGGTTAAAAGAGGTCTGCGACATCCCGGTATTCCATGACGACCAGCACGGCACGGCGGTCTGCTGCGGCGCGGCGCTGCTCAACGCCTGCCGCCTGACCGGGCGCGAGGTCGGCAACCTGAAAATGGTCGTCAACGGCTGCGGCGCGGCGGCAATTGCCGTGACCCGCTTCCTGATGTTCCTCGGCGTGAAGCATGTGACGATGGTCGAGCGCTTCGGCATCGTCTGCGAGGGCGACAGCCGCCTGAACCCCGCGCAGGCCGAAATGGCCCGCCTCACCAACCGCGCCCATCTGACCGGCACGCTGGCCGACGCTCTGAAAGGCGCGGACGTGTTCTTTGGGATGTCCGCCCCGCAGGTCATGACTGCCGAAATGGTTTCTACGATGGCCGGGAGCCCTATGGTTTTCGCGATGGCCAACCCTGTACCGGAGATTTGGCCCGAGGACGCGAAAAAGGGCGGCGCGGCGGTTGTTGGCACCGGGCGCTCCGACTATCCGAACCAGATCAATAACGTGCTCGCTTTCCCCGGCATCTTCCGCGGGGCGCTTGACGTGCGCGCGAGCGATATCAACGAGGAGATGAAGCTCGCCGCCGCGCAGGCAATCGCATCCTGTGTCCCGGACAGCGAACTCAACGCCGAGCATATCCTGCCGATGGCATTCGACCCGCTTGTCACGCGCTCGGTTGCGGACGCGGTCGCCCAGGCTGCACGCACTTCCGGGGCGGCACGCATCTAACCCTGCGTGCATTGTGCAGTTTTGCCGAAATTACTGCGCAGTTTGGGCAAATTATGTTTGACTTTACGGTGTAATTCTTATACAATAATAGATAGAGACTGACGCTGGGGTTTCAGAATCTGTATTTGCAGGATGGCAGGCGCGGCTTAGCAGCGCTGGCGGTGTCAGAACCGTGCAGACGCAGCTGGCAGCCTATAGGACACGGGTTCTAAGCCCGGCGTAAGGAAGAATTTCAGGAGGTTATGAAAAATGTTAGATCCGAAAAAGGTAAGGTTGGGCATCTGCCCCATCGGCTGGTCAAACGACGATATGTGGGATCTCGGCGACGAGAACACCTTCCAGCAGTGCGTTTCCGAAATGAAGCTCGCGGGCTTTGACGGCTGCGAAGTCGGCCACAAGTACCCCGAGGACCGCGAAGTCCTCAAGCACATGCTCGACGCGCGCAACATGACCATCGCGTCCCGCTGGTTCTCCTCCTTCCTGGTAGACAAGCCGTATGAAGAGGTCGAGGCTGAATTTATCAAGGAGCTCGAATACCTGTCCTATGTCGGCGCTTCCGCAATCAATATCTCCGAGCAGTCCGGCTCCATCCAGGGCATGCTGGACAAGCGCGTCCTGAAGGACAAGCGCATCATGAACGACGAGGAGTGGGCCCGCCTGTGCGACGGCCTGAACAAGCTCGGCAAGCTGTCCCTCGAGAAGTACGGCATCAAGTCCTGCTTCCATCATCATATGGGCACCGTGGTACAGACCGTTGAAGAGACCATCCGCCTGATGGAAAACACCGACCCGAAGTATGTGTTCCTGTGCTTCGATACCGGCCATTTCACCTTTGCAGGCGAGAACCCGGTAGACGTGCTGGGCAAGTTTGCAAACCGTGTCGGCCATGTGCATCTGAAGAATATGCGTATGCCGATCGTTGAGAAGGTCAAGGCTGAGGATTGGTCCTTCCTGAAGGCAGTCCGCAGCGGCGCTTTCACCGTACCGGGCGACCCGGACGGCTGCGTGGACTTTGACGCTGTATTTGATATTCTGGACAAGGCTGGCTACGAAGGCTGGATCATGGTCGAGGCCGAGCAGGACCCGGCAGTCGCGAACCCGTTCGAGTACGCGAAGATGGGCCGCGAGTACATCACCAAGCACACCGGCCTGGGCGGCGAGGTCGTGCTCAAGTAAGCCGATATACATCCTGAAGAAACGAATCCGCCGTGCATCCGATGGGTGCGCGGCGGTTCCGTATCCTTTGCTTTTTGACAGGGGGCTGCTTTGGACAGCGATATTTTATTCCTTTGGGAAGGGCGGCCGTTGGCGCTGGCGCTTTATGTGCAGCTGGAAGGGCGGCTTCTGGAACGGTATCCGGGCATGCAGGTCCGGACGGCGAAAACGCAGGTTTCATTTGCAAACCGGTATATTTTCGCGGTTGCCAGCCCTCCGAAGCGCAAAAAAGAGGATCATTTGGTGGTCAGCTTCGGGCTCGGGTACGAAAAGCGTTCACCGCGTATTTTCTGCGCGGCGGAGGCGGCGTGGAACCGCTGGACGCACCATGTCGCGGTGCGCACGCCGGAGGAGCTCGACGCGGAGCTGTTCGGCTGGCTGGACGAAGCTTACGCTTTTTCTGCGGCCAAATAGCCTGCCGGGGCGGGCAAACCTGATACGCTGCGAAACGATTCCTTATTAGACGAAAAACCCGCCAAAACGGCGGGTTTTCTGCTTTCACAGGCCGGGCAGGGTTTACTCTTCCGAGAAAAACTTATTGTGGATTGCCTTGACTGCCTTTTCGCTGTCCTCTTCGTTGATCAGGACGGAAATTTTAATCTCCGAGGTTGAAATCATGCGGATATTGATTCCCGCCATTGCGAGCGCTTCAAACATTTTCGCGGCAACGCCGGAGTTGGAAGCCATGCCTGCGCCGACAATGGAAACCTTTGCGACCTCTTTATTGACCGAAACGTCCTCGAAACGCAGCTGTTCCTTTGCTTTCAGGAGCACTTCGCGGGTCTCGTCGGCGGCGTCCTGCGGGACGGTAAAGGAAATGGTTTTTTTCTTGTTTTTGCCGACCGACTGCAGGATGATGTCGACGTTGATCTTGTGCTTGCCCAGCAGGCTGAACACCTGGAACGCAACGCCCGGCTCATCGGGCAGGTTGATGACTGCAATACGCGCGCAGTTATTGTCGCGGGCAACGCCGCTCACATTTAATTTTTCCATATCTGAACCCTCCTTGACCTTTGTGCCCGGGTTGCGGGTGAAGCTCGAAACGACTTCGAGGTCGACGTTATATTTTTTGGCCATCTCTACCGAACGGTTATGCAGCACCTGCGCGCCAAGCGAGGCAAGCTCCAGCATCTCGTCGTAGGTAATCGCAGACAGTTTCTGCGCTTCGGGGACGATGCGCGGGTCGGCGGTGTAAACGCCGTCCACGTCGGTGTAAATCTGGCAGAGGTCGGCGCGCAGCGAGGCTGCGATTGCAACCGCTGTGGTATCCGAGCCGCCGCGGCCCAGGGTGGTAATGTCGTCCTGTTTGTTGATCCCCTGGAAGCCGGCGACGATGACGATGCGGCCCCGGTCCAGTTCAGAGCGCACGCGTTCGGCTTTGACCTTGCGGATCCGCGCTTCGGAATAGTTGATATCGGTTTGGACGCCAGCCTGCCAGCCGGTCAAAGAGATTGCGGTGCAGCCCATTTTCTGGATTGTCATTGCGAGCAGGCTCATGGAAATCTGTTCGCCTGCTGAGAGCAGCACATCCATTTCGCGCTTGGACGGGCGGTCGTTCAGTTCGGCTGCTTTTGCGATCAGGTCGTCTGTGGTATCGCCCTGCGCGGACACGACAACGACAACCTCGTTGCCCGCGCGGTAGGTGTCGGTCACGATCTTCGCGACGTTCATCAGGCGCTCCGCATTGGCGACCGACGAGCCGCCAAACTTTTGCACTATTAAACTCATGTATCTGTTCCTCCTAAGGGCAAACGTGCCCTGAACTTGCATCATGCTGGGGTCTTGCCCGCGGGGGATTCCGCGCCTGCGGACGCGGCCGGGGCTCTGCCCCTGGACCCCGCGATTTTTTCGGGAAAAAATCGAGTAAAAGCTTCGGTACCGCTGCGGCGGGGACGAAGGAAACCCTGCGGAGGTACTCCTCCCTTTCCCGTTTCAGAGGTGAAAGGGAGTAAGCTGCCGCATTTTTTAATGCCTGCCAGGACGTGCGGCAGCGCGCGGCTCTCGAGCGTTTGCAAACAACACGCCTTATGGCATGTTGTTTGCAAACGGGTCAGCCCTTCTGGCGCCGTCCGCGCAGGGTTCTTCCCCGTCGAGGGGCGGGAAGCTTATGCCAGCACCCGCATCGAAGCGAGTACGCCGCCCCGGATCGTCTCAAGCCGCGCCGCCAGCTCATCCGACGACAGCGGATTCACCGACGCAGCCAGTTCCCCGTCAACCTCGCGCACGCTCTCACACGGCAGCGCCGCCTCCAGCGCCGCGCGCTCCCCGCGGAACCGCACGTACCACGGCGACACGAAGCCGCCCAGCGGCCGCAGCAGCTTTTGCGAACCATCGCCCCAGCCGATATCTCGGCGGCGATCACGGTGCTGCATGCAATCCAGCATATCCGCGCAGACCGCCGATGCCGTCGCCAGCTTGCCCGCGCCCTTCCCGTAGAACATGACCTCGCCGGTCGCGTTGCCGTCGACCATGATCGCGTTGAACACGTCCTCGACTGCCGCCAGCGGGCTCTCCTTCTGCACCAGGTGCGGCGCGACAAAGGCATAAGCGGAGCCGTCCTCGCAGCGTACCGCGCGCCCGATCAGCTTGATCACGCAGCCCAGCTTGTCGGCGCATTCCACGTCCCGCAGCGTGATCTTTGTGATCCCTTCGCAGGAAACCTCGTCCGGGTCGAATTTGTCGCCAAACGCGAGGTCGGACAGGATGCAGATTTTCCGGCATGCGTCATGCCCCTCGATGTCGGCGGTCGGGTCGGCTTCGGCGTAGCCGTTGACCTGCGCCTGCCGCAGCGCGTCCTCAAACGCAACCCCGTTCTTGATCATCTGCGTCAGGATATAGTTTGTCGTGCCATTGAGGATGCCGCAGATCTGATTGAACTCGTTTGCCGCAAGGCACTGCACCATCGGGCGGATAATCGGGATGCCGCCGCCGACCGACGCTTCAAACAGGTAGTTGACGTTCTTTTCCTTCGCAATGCGCAGCAGCTCCTCGCCCTTTGTCGCGACAAGCTCCTTATTCGACGTGCAAACCGATTTGCCCGCAAGCAGGCACCGCTTGGTAAAATCATAGGCCGCGCGCACGCCGCCCATTACCTCACATACGACTGTGACCTCCGGATCATTCTCGATGACCGAAAAATCGTTGACAAACTTGTTCCCGTAGGGCAGATGGGAAAAATCCCGCAGGTCAAGCACATATTTGACCTCGACTGGCTCCCCGGCGGCGCGCGCGATCTTCCCGGCGTTCATCTCAAACACCTCGTATACGCCCGAGCCGACCGTGCCATGCCCCAGAATGGCTACTTTTATCATATTCAAAAAACCTCCCGCCCGGAACCGCTTTCCTGACAGCCCCGGTTATTCACTTGCAACGATCTCAATGCGCTGCACGCCGTCCAGCGCGCCCGCCTGCTGCATCAAATCCTCTACCGAACCCACCAGCAGGCTGGTGCGCACGGCGATTGTCACCGACGCCTGCCCGCTCATCGGCACCGACTGGTTGATCGTGAGCAGGTTTGCCCCTGACTGCGCAAGCAGCTGCAAAAGGCTGGACAGCGTCCCCGGCTGGTCGTGCAGGATCAGATGGAAGGTAATCACCCGCCCGGTCGTCGCCTCATAAAAGGGCCGCACGCCATCCTTATATTTATAAAACGCAGACCGCGAAAGCCCGACGCTCTGCGCGGCTTCCGCCGCCGTCTTGGCCCGCCCGTTTTTCAGTGCGGCGTTAGCCTCGACCACCTTCCGGAACACCTCGGGGAGCAGCGAGCGCTCAACCAGGTAATATTCCGGCTGCTTCACAGTGTCCACCCCCTGCATACATTTGTCCACGCGGCGCTTGCATTAGCATATCACAGTTTTCCGGTTTCCGCAACCTCTTTTTCACAAAAACGATAAAAACTTCTCTCCACCGCCGGGCACAGCCCCACCGTCAGGCACAGCCCCACCCCCGCCCGCAGGCGGCAGACGGGATTCCAAAGGGGCGAGCCCCTTTGGCGCCGTCCGCGCAGGACCGCCCGCCGCGCAGGCGGACTGCGCGCCCAGCAGGCATTACAGCGTTTTCAGGAAGGCGCGCAGGCGGTGGCAGGCTTCGCGCAAATGGTTCATCGAATAAGAATACGAAATACGCACATGCCCCTCGCCCGATTCGCCAAACGCCGAGCCCGGCACGACCGCAACCCGCTGCTCCATGAGCAGGCGGCTGCAAAATTCCTCGCTCGTGAGCCCACAGTCCGGAATGCGCGGGAAAACATAAAACGCACCCCTGGGCTCAAAGCAGCGCAGCCCGATATCACGCAGCTCGGACACCAGGAAGCGCCGCCGCGTGTCGTACTGCCTGCGCATATGCACAACCTCCTCGTCACAGGAACGGATCGCCTCAATGCCCGCAAACTGCGCGGTCGTCGGCGCGCACATAATGCCGAACTGATGCAGCTTGCAAATCTGCGTCATCAGCTCGCGCGGCCCCATCGCCCAGCCCAGCCGCCAGCCAGTCATGGCATACGACTTGGAAAACCCGTCAATCACGATGGTGCGCTCCCTCATGCCGGGCAGCTCGGCAAAGCAGACATGCCGCTCCGTCCCATAAGTCAGCGAACAGTAAATCTCATCCGAAATCACTACCACATTGGTATCCCGCAGCACCGCCGCAATCCCTTCCAGCTCTTCCCGCGTCATGATCGCGCCCGTCGGGTTGTTCGGGAACGGCAGCACCAGCAGCTTGGTCCGCGGCGTAATCGCCGCACGGAGGTTTTCCGGGGTCAGCTTGAACTCATCCTTCTCATAAGTCGGCAGCGGCACCGGCACGCCCCCCGCCATCACCGCCAGCGGCGTATAGCACACAAACGACGGCTCCGGGATCAGCACCTCGTCCCCAAAGGACACCAGCGCCCGGATCGCGTTGTCAATCCCCTCGCTCCCGCCAACCGTCACCAGGATTTCCTTATCCGGGCTGTAGCTGAGCCCGTAGCGGCGCTGCGCAAGCCCCGCAATCTCCCGCCGCAGGTCGGCAAGCCCCCAGTTCGACGTATAAAACGTCTTGCCCTTCTCCAGCGACTGGATGCCCGCACGGCGGATCTGCCAGGGCGTTTCAAAATCAGGCTCGCCCACGCCCAGCGAGATCACATCCTCCATCGTCGCCGCATAGTCGAAAAATTTGCGGATGCCTGACGGCTTCACCACCTTCACCCGCTCGGAAAGCAGGGATTCATAATCGAGCATGTCAGATCAAAACCTCTCTCTCGTCAAACTGCTGCGGGTCGTAATTGACGCCCTGCTCCTTGTACTTCTTCAGGATAAAATGGGTCGAGGTCGACTGCACATGCTCCATCGGCGCAAGCTGGTCAAAAACAAAGCGCGCAATATCACTCATGGAACGCCCGTTGATAATCACCGTCAGGTCAAACGCGCCGCTCATCAGGTAAACGCTTTCCACCTGCCGGTGGGAATAGATGTCGCGGGCGATCTGGTCAAAGCCCATCGCCTTTTCCGGGCTGATCTTGACCTCAATCAGCGCCGTAATCAGCTCCTTATCGGTCTTTTCCCAGTCGATCATAGCCTTGTACGCAAGGATGGTTTTATTTTTTTCAAAAGCTCGGATGGCTGCTGCAACCTCCTCCTCCGTGCTGTCGACCATGTCGGCCAGCTGTGCAGGGGTCAGGCGCGCGTCTTCACTCAGAAGCGCAAGAATCCGTTCCGGGTTTTTCATATTGGTTTCCTCCTTTTCGATTGCGCGCCCCGCGCACTGCGCACAGGCCGCCCTTTGCAGCCCCCAGGGCCCCTGGAGGGGCGCCGCCGGGGACGAGCATATACCGTTATTATAGCACAAGCCCGGTTAGAAAGAAAGGCTGAACTTCCATCCCGGATGCAAATCCTGCCGCTGCCAGCGCCTCAAAAAGTGCCAGTTTGCACAAAAAAATCCCCCCGCCGGAAATCGGAGGGGGGGGGAAGCCGGCCCTTATTTCAGCTCCGGCCAGTAGCCCTTGTTCGCCTCGATCAAGTCGTCGAGGATGAGCTTGGCAACACGCGCCGACGGCACGGTCTTGGACAGGGTCAGCGCCTGCCACAGCTTCTGGTAGCTGCCTTCGATCCACGCTTCAACCGTCAGCTTCTCTACGCTGACCTGCTGCTCCATCAGGCCCTTCTGGAACTGCGGGATCGCGCCCTGGCAAATGCGCTCGTAGCCGTTGCAGCCGACGATGCAGGGGATCTCGACCATCGCGGTGCGGTCAAAGTTTTCCACCGCGCCCTCGTTCGGGACGATCAGCAGGAAGCGCTCGCGGGTGTTCTCGGCGATTGCGCAGGCGAGGTCGACGATATAGGTCGCGTGCGCGTCCGCCTCAAAGCCGCCGCCCTTCGCGGTGCCCTTCGCGATGATGTCGCGGCAGGTGCCGAACACATGCTTCTCGCGGCCCTCCATGACCTCGTTGGCACGGGTGTGCGCGGGGTTGGAGTGCTCAACCGCGTAATCGGGGAACAGGTAGTATTTCAGGTAGGTGTTGGGGATGGTCGTCGGGTCGACCGCGTAAACGTCCTTCGCCTTCGCAAAGGTCTCCTTCCAGCTGTCATCGACATGCTGGTTGGTCTCGGAAATGCCGTCCGCAAAGCCGTTTACCGCCATGTGTTTCTTGATCTCGGGCATCAGGTCGTTGCCGTCCTTATCATAGATCTTATGCCACCAGCCGAAATGGTTCAGGCCGTAATATCCGACCTCCATCTCCTTGCGGGATTTCAGGCCAACCATGCTTGCCATCTTTTCTTCCAGGTCGATCGGCATGTCGCAGATGTTCAGGATCTTGGAGTTGGGGCGCAGGCGGCGGGTCGCTTCCGCGACAATGGCAGCCGGATTGGAGTAGTTCAGCATCCATGCGTCCGGGCTGTACTTCTCCATATAGTCGAGGATTTCAATCACGCCGCCGATCGAGCGCATCCCATAAGCAATGCCGCCGGGGCCGCAGGTCTCCTGCCCGACAACGCCATACTTGAGCGGGATTTTCTCATCCTTCTCGCGCATCGCATACTTGCCGACGCGGATATGGGCAAGCACGAAGTCAATATCGGTGAACGCAGTCTCCGGGTCGGTCGTGTATCCGAACTCGATGTCAGGCGCATTCTCCTTCAGGTAAATCTCGCACGCCTTCGCGACAGTCTCCTGACGCTCCGCGTCGTTGTCGTAGAACATGATCTTGCGGATCGGGAAGCGGTCGTTTTCCTCCAGGAGCATCAGCGCAATCCCAGGCGTGAAGGTCGAGCCGCCGCCCGCGACAGTTACCGCATACTTTTTCTTAGCCATGATAGAATCCTCCTAAATTGTATATATTGATATTGTAAACCGTATTACAGGGCGCTGCGGGGATCAGCCCGCAATGCCGATACCCAGCCGCAGGCTTGCGAACAGGCACAGCCCCGCCAGCGCCAGCAGCGGGAGGTTCCCGCCCGCTTCGCGGACAAACGCGCGCTTGTCACAGGTGCGGAAGGCTTCGCCCACGCCGCAGCCATAAACCTTCGTGCTCTTCCAGAGCACCAGCGCCATGCCGATTACGCCAACCGTGCTCATCAGCATCGCCTCCGCCGCGAGCAGCAGCGCGAGGTTGACAACCGCCCAGCCGGTGCGCCCGTCGGCCAGCCGCCGTTCGGCAAGGATCGCGATCCATGCCGCGTATGGCTGAAGCATCGCCGCGAGGAAGGAAACCGCCATCGCCGGGTTGGCTGCCAGGACGCCCCCGGTATCGAGCGCCATACTTCCCGCACCCAGTCCGACATAGCCGATGCACAGGAACGGCATACAGAACAGCACGATTTTCAGGATGGTGAAATACCGGTTCAGCTTTTCGTCTTTCAAGTTCATTGCAGTCTGTGGCAGCATGTGCTCCCTTCCTTTCTTGTTTTCATCCGTACCGCCCGGCGGTGGGGGAAGCCGTGGGCGGCCTCCCGGTTGCCGGGGGATCTATCTTAAAGCAGCTCCTCCACCTTGGCGCGGACCTTCGGCACCGACAGGCCGACAATGACCTGTACCGATTTGCCCTTGACCATCGCGCCGTGGGTGCCGATCGCCTTGAAGTACGCGTCGTTTTGCAGCTTGGTCTCGTCCTTGACGTTGACGCGCAGGCGGGTCGCGCAGTTGGTCACATCGACGATATTGTCTTTGCCGCCGAGCCCTTCAAGGATTTTCGCCGCAAGCTCGTCGCGGCCTGCCGTGCCCGCCGCCGGGGCTGCGCCGCCGCTGCCGCCGGCCTGCTTTTCGCGGTACTCGGCCTTCGAGTAGAACTTGACGCCTTCATCGGCTTCGCGGCCGGGGGTCTTAAAGTCAAATTTCACGATGAGGAACCGGAACACGAGGAACCAGATCACAGTGAATACCAGGCCGATGCCCAGCATCAGCAGGTACTGCTTCCAGTGGGAAGCGCCGAGCGGGATCCAGTTGAGGGACGCCATCTCGATCGCGCCGCCGGAATGGATGCCGACGATGCCCGCGAGGTACATCACGGTCGAGCAGGTTGCGGCCAGCAGCGCATGCACCACGAACAGCTGGGGCGCAACAAACAGGAAGGTGAACTCGATCGGCTCGGTCACGCCGCAGAGGATCGCAGTCAGCGTCATCGGCAGCAGCAGCGCAAGCGCCTGCTTTTTCTTTTCGGGCTTGGCGGTCATGTAGAACGCGGCCGCGATGCCGGGGCAGCCGAAAATCTTGGAGAAGCCGGTCGCCGTGAAGCCCGCTTCGGGGACAAGGGATTTGAGGGAAGCCGTGCTTGCCGCAAGCTCGGGCAGGCGGGTCGCCCAGTAGGAGTACAGGCCGCCCGGGACAACCGCGTTGTCATAATAGAAGGGCGAGTACAGGATATGGTGCAGGCCGAAGGGGATCAGCAGGCGTTCCAGCAGGATGAACACCCATACGCCCACAGCGCCCGCGCCCTTGACAAAGCCCTGGAAAGCCATCATGCCCATCTGGACCTTGGGCCAGACCAGCGCCGACAGCAGCGCCACAGGCAGCATCACAAAGAATCCAACCATGAATACGAAGGTCGAGCCGTTGAAGGAGCCCAGCCAGTCGGGAAGCTCGGTGTCGAAGAAGCGGTTATGCAGGTAGATCACCAGCCCGGAGACCAGCAGCGCGCCCATCATGCCCATGTCAAGGGTCTTGATATTTGCGATCATGGCAAGGCCGCTCGTGCCGCCGACTTCCGCAGAGAAATCCACGCCGAAGGCCCCGCCCCACTGGGACAGCATCGTGCTGAGGAAATATTACTTCCGCAGGTAAAGATAGGAAAGCAGCGGGTGATGGAAGAATCTGGACACAAGAGGCGGATGATGCTGC
>QXXE01000347.1 GCA_009911355.1 Clostridiaceae bacterium
GAGGACAACCCCACGCGGCGGACGACCGCCGAGGACCATTCCGACGAGATCATGGGGCAGCTGCGCGATTCGAGCCTAGAGGTAGTGGCCGAGCTTGGGCGGACGACGCTACGGCTGCGTGACATTTACAGCCTCAATGTCGGCGACGTGATCGACCTGAGCCAGAAAAAGGACAGCGCGGTCTTCCTGCGGATTGGCGGGCGGAAATGGTTTGACGGCATGATGGGCGTCAGCGAAAAACATCTGGCCGTCAAAATAAAGCAGGTCTACCAGAACGCCGAAAGAAGGGACATTCAGGGAAATGAATAGTATTTTTAGTCCATTAGAAATCAGCGCCATTGGAGAGATCACCAATATCAGCCTGGGCTCTTCGGCTACGGCGATCTCAAACATGCTCGACCACCGGGTGGACATCACAACGCCGCATGTGTCGGTTGTGAACGCGGAAGAGTTCGAGCTGGGTGAGATCGAGCCCGCCATCGGCGTAGAAATTAAATATGTGACGGGGCTTGAGGGCAGCAATATCATGATCCTCAAGCTGAGCGATATCAAGGTCATTGTCGATATTTTGATGGGCACGGAGACGCCGGACGAGGAATTTGTGCTCAACGACCTGACGCTGAGCGCCGTGTGCGAGGTCATGAACCAGATGATGGGCGCGGCATCGACCGCCCTGTCCGATTTTCTTGGCAGGGTCGTGAATATCTCGACGCCGGA
>QXXE01000348.1 GCA_009911355.1 Clostridiaceae bacterium
GAGGACAACCCCACGCGGCGGACGACCGCCGAGGACCATTCCGACGAGATCATGGGGCAGCTGCGCGATTCGAGCCTGGAGGTAGTGGCCGAGCTTGGGCGGACGACGCTGCGGCTGCGTGACATTTACAGCCTCAATGTCGGCGACGTGATCGACCTGAGCCAGAAAAAGGACAGCGCGGTCTTCCTGCGGATTGGCGGGCGGAAATGGTTTGACGGCATGATGGGCGTCAGCGAAAAGCATCTGGCCGTCAAAATAAAGCAGGTCTACCAAAACGCCGAAAGAAGGGACATTCAGGGAAATGAATAGTATTTTTAGTCCATTAGAAATCAGCGCCATTGGCGAGATCACCAATATCAGCCTGGGCTCTTCGGCTACGGCGATCTCAAACATGCTCGACCACCGGGTGGATATCACAACGCCGCATGTGTCGGTTGTGAACGCGGAAGAGTTCGAGCTGGGTGAGATCGAGCCCGCCATCGGCGTAGAAATTAAATATGTGACGGGGCTTGAGGGCAGCAATATCATGATCCTCAAGCTGAGCGATATCAAGGTCATTGTCGACATTTTGATGGGCACAGAAACACCGGACGAGGAATTTGTGCTCAACGACCTGACGCTGAGCGCGGTGTGCGAGGTTATGAACCAGATGATGGGCGCGGCATCGACCGCCCTGTCCGATTTTCTTGGCAGGGTCGTGAATATCTCGACGCCGGA
>QXXE01000349.1 GCA_009911355.1 Clostridiaceae bacterium
TGGACTAATGTCAAATATTTAGACACAAAATGAGCTATATTTTCTTAAAATAGTTTTCTTCTTTCTGATTTGGAGTTAAACCATTGTTTGCGGAATGAGGATTATAGTTGTTATAAAACTGTTCGATGTATTCAAAGCAAGAGAGTTGAACTTCTTGAATGGAGTGATAAGTTCTTCTGTTTATTTCCCGTTGTTTGAGGTACTTGAAAAAGGCCTCAGTGACAGCATTATCATAAGGATATCCAGGTTTGGAGTAAGAAGCAAGCAATTGATGCTCATCTAATATTTTTCTAAAGGAAGCTGATTTAAATTGGCTACCTTGATCCGAATGAAAAATGATTGGTTCCTTAGGCTTCCTCTTATTTATAGCCATCCCTAATGTGTCACAGGCAAGTTTAGCATCAATCCTGTCACTTACTTTCCAAGCAATACATTTTCTAGAGTAGAGGTCAAGGATGGCGCAGAGATAAACATGCCGTCTATGTCCTATAGAAATATAAGTGAAATCAGTTGTCCATACTTGATTCGGGGACTTAGGATTAAATTCTTGTTTAAGGAGATTATCAGAAGAAAATGCAGGAGAGTGTTTTGATTTAACTCTAGGTTTAATCGTTGACATTTTAGGGAGTGTCATAGACTTGAGAAGTCTTAAGATACGCCCCTCAGAAATATTAACGCCATAATCACGCAGGAGAATAATTTTAAAAGCTC
>QXXE01000350.1 GCA_009911355.1 Clostridiaceae bacterium
CCATGGAACTCAAAGATATCTTCTCCGCTTTCCATATCCCTCTTCCTGTAGGTTAAAATCTTCGCGGGATTTTAGGATTCTACTCTCAAAGCTGGCCTTGAAGCGGCGGGAGTAGTCGTACTCGAAGATGAAGCGATACAGTTAGAGCGTAAAAGTGAAGCCATTACATTGATCGGACTTTCTGATCCAAACTTCACAATCAGAGGGGATATGCTTGGAGAAGTCCCTGCTATGGTCAGCACAAAATTAAACAGCCTGACGGGTGATGAAAACGGTTATACAATTTTGCTTTCGCACAGGCCGGAATTGTTCGATGCCTATGTAAGCTGTGGTGTCGATTTAGTTTTAAGTGGTCATGCACACGGCGGACAGTTTCGTTTGCCGCTGATTGGTGGGCTGGTTGCTCCCAATCAGGGACTTTTCCCAAAGTACGATGCTGGCCTGTATACAGACGGCGGCACAAACATGGTTGTCAGCCGTGGCCTTGGAAACAGCATTATACCGATCCGTTTCAATAATCGGCCAGAGATCGTTTTGGTGGAGCTTAGTAGCCGGAACAGTTGAGGGATAATAGATAGCGAAGGCCGGAGAAACGGGCAAGCAGGGCATGATGGTCCCATCATGCCAAAAATGAACGCCCCGCCTCCCGGCGAGGCGTCCATTTTGCTTGTTGAGGGCAGCGCCCCCAAACCCCTTTGAACAGCTCCATTC
>QXXE01000351.1 GCA_009911355.1 Clostridiaceae bacterium
CCACGGCGGAAACGCCGGATTCAACAGTTGGGAATTGCATCAGAAAGCCTCCTTGCAGATCACATCACAGCAGAGAATAAAACTACCTTTTTGAAAAGTGTTCCTATTGCTTAAAATTTGAAGTGTCATGCATATATTTACATATAAATTACTTACTCGAAATCTACTAACAAATAATCTCGTGCAGCAAAGCACATTAGAAGTCAGCGTCATCCAAGAGGTGAAAAATATAACCGGATGAAAAGTCGTTTTCCCAAAAACCAGCTGCATTTACCACGCATTTTAATCCGCCTAACCACATTGTATCGTTTTCCATAAAAGCAAGTTCAATGTATTCTTCTAATTTTTCTAATAAATATTGCCGATCGCTTATATTGCTCAAGATTTTGATAGCTTCTTGAGCTCCAGGCCAATTTACATCCTTCATGAGCCAAATCAAATGCCTAAGAAGAGGTTTGTTATTAGGAAATCCAAGATTACCGATCACTGTTACTGCATTTTCCCATGTTGATTTAGCATTCCAGTTAAACAGCATAAAGTAAAATTCTTTTTCAATTTTAGAAAGCTTTTCTATTGCATATAATTGATCTTTTTTCGGGTGCTTCCAATCAAGCAATTTTATCAAATTATTTGCTTCTGCCTTATTCATGTCTCTATTTTAGCATAATCTGTTGCTTTGTGCAATATTTATTTTTCAAACAACCTC
>QXXE01000352.1 GCA_009911355.1 Clostridiaceae bacterium
GACCCGCACAAGCGGTGGAGCATGTGGTTTAATTCGAAGCAACGCGAAGAACCTTACCAAATCTTGACATCCTTTGAAAACTCTAGAGATAGAGCTTTCCCCTTCGGGGGACAAAGTGACAGGTGGTGCATGGTTGTCGTCAGCTCGTGTCGTGAGATGTTGGGTTAAGTCCCGCAACGAGCGCAACCCTTAAGCTTAGTTGCCATCATTAAGTTGGGCACTCTAGGTTGACTGCCGGTGACAAACCGGAGGAAGGTGGGGATGACGTCAAATCATCATGCCCCTTATGATTTGGGCTACACACGTGCTACAATGGATAATACAAAGGGCAGCGAATCCGCGAGGCCAAGCAAATCCCATAAAATTATTCTCAGTTCGGATTGTAGTCTGCAACTCGACTACATGAAGCTGGAATCGCTAGTAATCGTAGATCAGCATGCTACGGTGAATACGTTCCCGGGTCTTGTACACACCGCCCGTCACACCACGAGAGTTTGTAACACCCGAAGCCGGTGGAGTAACCTTTTAGGAACTAGCCGTCGAAGGTGGGACAAATGATTGGGGTGAAGTCGTAACAAGGTAGCCGTATCGGAAGGTGCGGCTGGATCACCTCCTTTCTAAGGATATATTCGGAACAGTTTCGCAGGAAACTGAAACGGAATAACGTGACATATTGTATTCAGTTTTGAATGTTTAT
>QXXE01000353.1 GCA_009911355.1 Clostridiaceae bacterium
AGTCATTCATGCGAAAATTGCAGCATCATCCGCCTCTCGTGTCCTGCTTTTTCCTCCACTCGGCGCTTTCCTATCTTAGCTACGGAAGTAATACAAGCATTTTGCAACATTCCTATTGATGAATCACGAATGGGCATCGATTTATTGTCCCTTTCTGGTCATAAAATTTATGGACCTAAAGGGATCGGCGCATTGTATATCAAAAATGGTGTTAATCTCCATCCATTGTTGCATGGTGGGATGCAAGAAGCAGGACAGCGAGCCGGAACAGAAAATGTCCCTGCAATCGTTGGGCTTGGATACGCTGCGAAATGGATGCATGATGATATGCATACCCGCACGGCAGCGATTTCAGATCTTCGGGATTACTTTGAAAACCGCATCTTAAATGAAATATCAGATACAAAAGTTAATGGTGCAGCATCAAATCGGTTACCTGGGCATTCTAGTCTTACCTTTACCAGAGTCCGGTGACGACAGCTAATCAGCATACTGTCTGATTTCGGGATTTACGCATCCGCAGGCTCCGCATGTAGCTGCCTGACAAATATGCACTCCTACGTATCACGTGCAATCGGACTTACCGATTCTGAGATAGAAGGAACAATCCGTTTCTCATTAGATGGTGTCGTCAATAAAAGTGTGATATAATAGTCCACAAAGGTAGAGGAGGTCAGAAAAATGGCAGGAGAAC
>QXXE01000354.1 GCA_009911355.1 Clostridiaceae bacterium
CCTGCTTCTACATATCTTCGGACGCATTGCTGCCGCTTTGGGCACGCTGGTTTTTAACCCTTGATTCGCATTGTCAACCAATATTGACAATATCAAACAGTGGGCCAAGGAGATTGCCGAGCTGGAGGCAGTCAAGGCCAAGAAGCGGGGCCCGGTGGAGCGGCAGGAACAGCGCCTCGAGGAGCTGGCCCCGGCTGTGAGGAACATGGGGCAGTTGGCGGCGCAGTTCTCCGATGACCTGGAGCGGATATTGCCGGAGCTTGAGCCGCTGGAGAGCGCCAAGTCCTGCCGGGAGAAAAAGGGAAAGCCCCTGCTGGCGCAGATTGTCAAGGTGCTGCGCTCCGTCTACCGGGCCTATGTCGAGTTAAAAGAGAAGTATGAGCGTTTGCTGGGGGATTATGGACGGGCCAGAGAGGGCAACGAGCGATTGTCTGAGCGTTTGCAGGAGGTGAAGGTGGAAAACAAGGCCCTGCGTGGAACAGTTGCCGACTTTGAGCGGGTCATGCGGGCTTTAGGCCCGGAGGAAGCAGAGAGGGCCGTGGAAGACGCAAAGCGCCGGGAGGCGCAAGAGCGGGAGCAGAAGAAAGCAAAGCGGAAGTTCAGACGAGGGGCGAGGTATTACTTCCGCAGGTAAAGATAGGAAAGCAGCGGGTGATGGAAGAATCTGGACACAAGAGGCGGATGATGCTGCA
>QXXE01000355.1 GCA_009911355.1 Clostridiaceae bacterium
GGCTGGGCGATGCCCATCACAATTACCAGTGCGATCAGGATCAGCCAGATAGAGTTCTGAGAAAGGAATCTCTTGCGGTCAAATGTCTTATTCATGTGTTACCCCTCTTTCTTAATTTCCGGCAGCGGGATCATAAGGCTCCTCGCTGGTGGCGTATTTCAGGATCAGCTCGGACGAAAAATCCTTGCGGTCGACGACTGCGGTCATAATCCCCTCGTGCATGACGACGATGCGGTCGCTCATGCCCATGACCTCGGGCAGCTCGGAGGAGATCATGATGATCGCCTTGCCCTCGCCCGCAAGCCGCGTAATCAGGGAGTGGATTTCCGCCTTTGCACCGACGTCGATGCCGCGCGTAGGCTCGTCGACAATCAGGATGTCCGGGTTGGTCAGCAGCCAGCGCCCGACAAGCACCTTCTGCTGGTTGCCGCCGGAAAGGTTCTGGATCGGGGTCATGATGGTCGGCGTTTTGGTGTTCAGCTTTTTAACATATTCCTCGGTATCCTCGCACATTTTCTTGTCATTGAGCGGGAAACCGTAATCTTTCAGGCTTGCAAGGACGGTATTTTCCTTGATGCTCAGCAGGCCGACGATCCCGTTGCCGCGGCGGTCCTCGGTGAGCAGCGCAATCTTGTTCGCGATGGCCTGCTCGGGCGACTTGATATCCAGCTCCTGCCC
>QXXE01000356.1 GCA_009911355.1 Clostridiaceae bacterium
AATTTTTATATATATTAGTCATAGATTCCCATTGAACAACGAACTCGTCTGTCACGGGATGAACCAATTTACCTGTAAGGGTTGGTGTATCGATTCGGTCAAAAATTTCAACATAAACTGTTTTAGCGCCAAGTAGTTTACCAATATAAAAGAATGGTACTGCGATTGCTGCGCCGGTTGATACAATTACGTCTGGACGTTCTTTTACGAGCAATTTTATTGCCAAACCTGTGTTTTTTATTAGGTTTTTAAGGTTACGATTTGTTGGGTAATAACAATGATGCACTGTTTCATCTTTAAGAAGTGTATTCGCGTCTTCTTTATCAAACGTTACCCAAAATCGGTTGTAAGACTCCCAGCTTTTGCTGAGCATATGAAGTTGTGTTAAATGTCCACCACTTGAAGTGACGAGTGCAATTTTTGGTTTGTCTTTTGACATATTACTAGTATGCGTCCTTTCTGAAAACGAGTTGGTGTACAGTTACCAACAATGTTTTAATATCAAACAAAAATCCGTGTTTATGGTTGTACATGAGTTCTAGGTCTGCGCGTTCTGGAAAATGAACATGGCTTCGACCATGAGTTGTCCAATAGCCTGTAATTCCAGGTTTAGCGTGCCACAAATCTTGGGTGCGTTCGCCGTATTCTTGAATTTCAAATTCTAAAATTGGTCGTG
>QXXE01000037.1 GCA_009911355.1 Clostridiaceae bacterium
GTTGCCTCCCTAATTCTCTTTGATTATACATTAAATCCTTGCGTATGAGGTGTCAACTAAAATGGTACAACATCATCCCCCGCCTCCAGGGTGTGGATCTTGCCAAAGTGATTGTTCACACCTCTGTTGTGGTCGGCGAAACAGGCATTTCCGTCCCAGATGCTGGTGTTGGTGAAGTGGCCGGCGCCCTTCTTCAGCGCGGCGCTGTCCGTCCCCTGATAGACCTTGACGGTCAGGTTGATGGCGGGGATCTTGAGAGTGCCCAAGCTGCCGTTGCTGTAGTAGAGATCGTCTGTCACCTCGGTGTAGCCGCCCGTGGTATTGCCCTGGGCGATGTCGGTGGGGGTGCCGACGGGGATCTGGGTCATGGTGACATTGCCGCTCACCTGGGGGGAACTGCGGCCATGAAGTTATACTATACGATGCAGATACAATAAACTATACAGTGCAACCCGCCCGGTGGGTCTATGACCTGCCGGGCGATTTTTGTCGTTTTCTGCGGCCCGAAAATTTTTCTTCACTTTTATCTCTGCGGAAAGCGGTTTTGCGCGCAAAACCTGTGCCGCTGAACGCTCTGTGAGCGGAAAGGGAAAGTACCACTCACCATCCCCCAGCGAAAGGGGGTGAGAAGATGGAACCCAACCCCCGCAACTGTGGCGAACGGTGCAGGTTTGACGCCTTTTGCAAGACCGTATTGAAGCATGAGGCTATCGACTACATCCGGGAAATGAAGCGGCGGGCCAGCCGGGAAACGTTCTTGGAGCGGCTGCCGCAAGCGGCGATGGACAAGCTGTGGTCGGCTGATGACTACCCCAGCGATAGCTATGTGTTTTCGTACTGCGGGTACAACCTGCCGATCAGAAGCTAGCAGGTGTCCGACGCCTTTGCCGGTCTGCCGGAGCAGGAGCAAAGCATTTTGATTTTGCGCCTGGTGCTGGATTTGACGGACAGCGAGATCGGCAAGGCCCTGGACCTCTCCCGGAGTGCTGTCCAGCGGCGCAGAACAAAAGCGCTGAACGTCCTGCGGACGAAACTGACAGCGAGGAAAGGAGGTTAGCGTCATGAAGTGCCGGAACTACAAGGGCCGTGAACTGTTGCCGCTGGCGGTGAGCGACGCGGCCCAGGCTGGGGACTCTGACGCTGTGGAGCAGGTCTTGCGATACTATGAGGGCTACATAAACAAGCGCTGTACCCGGACGGTCTACGACCAAAGCAGCTGTCCCCGTGCCTGTCTGGACGAGTACATGGAAAGCCGCCTGGAAAACAAGCTGATCCGTGCCATTCTCGGCGTGAACTGATAACCGGCCCCGGCTAAAGGGAACAGCTTACCCTTTCCATGTTCTTCCCACCTGCGGGCCTTGTCCTGCATCTTGGAAAGGGGAAATGCCTTTGACGAAAGAACAACCTGAAATCAGAACTGAAACCTGTCAAATCGAATTGCCGCAGGCTATCATAGAAACCTTTGCCCGCTTCCTCGTCCCGGAGATACGGAAATATTATGACAGCGAACAGGGCCAGCGGGAGTTTACGGAATGGCAGGATGCCCAGAGCAAAACGAAATAAACCGATAAAGCAGCGGAGGCCAAGGCTTTTTATACCTTGACCTCCGCTGTTCGTTTTTGACATCAGCACAACACCATCACGGCAAAGCCGCCCTTAAAATAATAGGTGTTCGTCCAATGTCCGGTTGGTGGAGACGAGGGGAGTTGAACCCCTGTCCGAAAGCGCATCCACAAGGACTTCTCCGGGCGCAGTTTGTCTTTTGACATTCCCTCTGCGGCACGCCGGCAAACAGGCTTACCGTTTCAGTAGCTTCATATTACATGACAGGCGCAAAGCTTAGCCCATACACGTTCACCGCATAACGACGCCATGCACCGGAGCCGCGGTCTGCTCCGGGATGACGGGCCAGCCTAATTAGGCAGCCAGTAAAGTTTTGTTGTTGTTGTTTAATTTATAAACAGTTGAGGCTTTTAAGGCAGCGTCCTCACTGCCGCCCGCTATCCCGGCTTCAACGCCCCCGTCGAACCCGTTACGTCCCCATATAAGCATGGGAATCTACCCATTTGGCAGGAGGCACATCAAGATGAAGATGAGCGCCCCGAAGCTCAGGCTGGATAAGGCCGTATAATTTGTGACGCGGTCATGGTCTTCCGGGCCTGCCCGGACTGCGCGAATGAGAAATACGGGGAACAGGAACCCGAGCAGGACTGCAAAAAGCTTGACAGCAGTAACCATGTCCATCTCCTACGCCGTTACCGGCCCCTGTTTTTCATAACGCGGTCCATTTCGCGCGCCGCGTCGCGTTTGGCGATCGAATCGCGCTTGTCATAGAGCTTTTTGCCTTTGCAAAGGCCGATCTCGATTTTCACGCGCGAATTCCGGAAGTAAACGCTCAGCGGGATGACCGAATAGCCGTCCTGCTTGGTTTTGCCGAACAGAGAGAGGATTTCCTTTTTATGCATCAGCAGCCGCCGCACGCGCAGGGGGTCTTTATTAAAGATATTACCCTGCTCATAGGGGCTGATGTGCATGCCGCGCACAAAAATCTCGCCGTCCTTAAAAGTGCAGTAGGCGTCCTTGAGATTGACTGCGCCTGCGCGGATGGACTTGACCTCGGTGCCGGACAATTCGATCCCGGCTTCCCATTTTTCCTCGACAAAGTAGTCATGGTATGCTTTTTTGTTTGCTGTGACCTGTTTTGTGCCTTGTTTTGTGGGCATAGCATGACCCCCCTTTGCGTTTGCGATTATTATTTTAACATGATTCACCGCAAATGTAAAGGCACAACAATGTTACATTTTGCGAGTTGGACCGACATGCTTTTGCGTGCGGGCCCGAACCGCGTACAGCGCGGACGCGGCACGCATTGCCATACAGCCGAACAGGATTTTCCACAGAACCGAAAAATTATATGGAAAAGAATATACAAACAATACATTAGCGCGGTATACTATTCTCAAAAGGAGGGAGAGCGGATGGGATACAAAATACTGCTCGTGGAGGATGAACCGGGGCTGCGCGAGATTATTGCGGACTATTTTTCCGCGCAGGCGGACGGCTGCACGCTGGACACGGCGGCGGACGGGAGGCAGGCGCTTGAAAAGCTGGACGGAAATCCCTATGATTTGATTTTGCTGGACGTGATGCTGCCCGAGCTGGACGGATTCACGTTATGCCGTTCCGTCCGGCGCAGCAGCGATGTACCGGTCGTGTTTTTGACCGCACGGGGATCGGAGGAGGACACGCTGCAAGGATATGGGCTGGGGGCGGACGATTATCTCACCAAGCCGTTTTCGCTGCCGGTGCTGTACGCAAAGGTGCTTGCACTGATCCGGCGGGACAAGGGGCTGGTGACCTCGGAGCGCATTACAGCGGGGCCGCTGTCGCTCGACCCTCGGAGCGGCTATGCATGGGCGGGGGAGCGGCTGCTCGACCTGCCGCCGAAGGAATTCGCGCTGCTGCGGCTGCTGCTGGAAAACCCCGGGCGGCTGCTGACGAGGGAAACGCTGCTGCTGCGGGTGTGGGGCTATGATTTCGACGGGAATGACCGTGTTGTCGACAACCATATCAAAAACCTGCGCCGGACGCTTGGAGAGTATGCGAACTGTATCAAAACGGTTATTAGAGCCGGATACCGATTGGAGACGATGAAATGAAGCAGGACGAAAAGCGGGATATGAACGGCGCGGGACGCCCCGAGCAATCCGGTGGGGCGGATGCATTCAAGGACGCGCCGGAAGAAGGGGCCGTAAACGCGCCAGAACCCGCTGCGGGACAGACGGGGCAAGCAGCGCAAGCCGCCGCAGAGCCTACAACAGTGAAGCGGGCAAACAATTCCGAGGATTCCAGCCAGGCAGAGGAACAGCGGCAGACGGCAGCAACAGAAACGCCGCAAAACATCCGCTCCCGGAGCGCGGACAAAGGGCGGGCAGTAAAGCGCGGGATCGTCGCCCGGACGCTTGCGGGCTTCTTTGCGGTATGGCTGGTGTTCGCGGGGGCGGTGTCGTGGGTGCTGGTGCGGCAGGAGGACAGCCGCGCCGAGCATGAGATGCGGCTGCGGATTTCGCAGTCGCTTGCCACAGGCCATCAGAGCGGTACACCAGAAAAGTCAAAGCTGACCAAGCAGCTGGATTACCTGCTGCGCGCAGATTCGCGCTTCAAAGGCGGGGCGGTGTTCCGGCATGTGAAAGGGTTTGAACTGCTTGCGGAACCCTCGCTCCCCTGCCAGCTGTTTAGCCGAATGTCGATGGACCACCCCACGCTCATGTTTTCGCTGTTGGACTGCCTGGACGACGGGCAGACGGAGACGCTTTCCCGGCTGGTAAACGCAGGTGCGGATGCTTACATGCAGGAACGCGAACAGTTTGAAAAGGAAGGCCATCCGGCGGACGAGCGCTTTCAAGGGGAAACTGTCGACCTGTTCGCCAGCGGATGGGCACGCGGGGACGAATTTCTCCTCAGCCGGATTTTCGCGGCGCGGTGGGTGCGGGATGACAGCTACAGCCTCGGCCTTCCGTCCGACCTGTCGAAAATGGAGGTGCTGGCGGACTACGAAATCGACACAAAGGCAGTTTACGGGCTGACCCAGGAACAACTTGACCGCTTGACCGCAGTAGAAAATACAATGGTCTCAAACCACTTTTTCCGCTGCCTGGACGGGAACCCCGTGCGGATTCAGGACTTCCGGGATGCGCTCGCGGTAATTTATTCCGCGCAGGGCGAAGCGCTCCGCTCGGAGGGGCGGCTGCAATGCACCATGCTGCCTGATATCACCGTGCTGTTTTTCCGGGATGGGCTGTCAAACGGCCAGCGGCTGGCGTATACGCAGGCGGGGGACGTTGAATATGTACTGCTCGCGGAGGTACACGCCGTGCGTGGGAGCCTTCCTGTGCTGGCGGGGGTATGGGCGGCAAGCCTGCTGTTCGTGCTGGCGGCGAGCGGGCTGGTGTGCCGCGCCATGTGCCAGACCTACGACCGGCAGGCGGCGCTGGAACGCAGCCGCAGGGACACAACGAACGCACTGGCGCACGACCTGAAAACGCCGTTGGCGCTGATCCGCGGCTATGCGGAAAATTTACAGCTGGGCATCAAGCCGGAAAAGCACGCGCACTATCTTGCGCAAATCCCGAAGGAAGCAGACCGGATGGATGCGCTCCTCCGCGGAATGCTGGAACTGTCCCGGCTGGAAAGCGGAGCGCTGCCAGTCCACCAGGAACCTACCGAGCTGCGGGCGTTCGCAGAGGAGTGCGCGGCGCGCTGGCGGGAAGCTGCGGAAATGCAGCACATCTGTCTTGTAACCGAGGGCGGCGGCGTGCTGAACGCAGACCGCGAGCTGCTCGGCCGGGCGCTTGACAACCTTTTGGCAAACGCGGTGCGGCATACGCCGGAAGGCGGGGCAGTTACGGTAACGGTATCAGACGGCGGGCTTTCGGTCGAGAATACCGGCGAACCGGTGCCAGAAAATGAACTCGCGCAGCTGTTTGTGCCATACTACACCAGAGATCGCGCCCGAAGCGGCAGCAAGCGGCAAGGGTTGGGGCTCGCACTTGTGAAAGCAACTGCCGAACTGCACGGGATGCAAGTGCGCGCAGAAAATACGGCAAACGGGGTCAAAATCTCGATGCACCTGTAAAGAACTGCGGAAGAACCGTAAGGGAAGCGCAGAAAAGCCGCTGGTGTCATAATGCCAGCGGCTTTTTGCGCGTTTGAGCAGTAGGCGGATGCGCACCCATCCACTCCCCCATCCCGACACAGCCCGCCGTTCTGGCGGGCTGTGTCACTGCGCATGAAGAACTGGCGGAACCCCAAAGCCCCCGTCCCGCCCGCAGGCGAAAAAAGAGATGCGTCAGCATCTCGGGGGTCTGGGGCGAAAGCCCCAGCGGGTGCAGGGCAGAGCCCTGCCGCCCGCCGCGCAGGCGCGGGGTGCAGGGGCAGAGCCCCGCCGCCCGCCGCGCAGGCGCGGGGTGCAGGGGCAGAGCCCCGCCGCCCGCCGCGTAGGCGCGGGGTGCAGGGGCAGAGCCCCGCCGCCCGCCGCGCAGGCGCGGAGCCCTCGGTTTTCTTTGGGAAATCATTAAATTCCTATTGACGGGGCGCGCGTTTTAGAGGTATGATATAAAAGGAAAGAAAATCGGGCACCGGAGCGATCTAGCCGCTCCCCCATCAGAGCCCGGAACTGCCAGCCTGCCCACTTCCCGCGGCGGCTGAAAAGGAGGTCACACTACAAATGAACCGATTGCTGCGCAAATTCACCTGGACGCCCGAACTGGAGGACGTGATCGAAGAATGCAAAGGCATCTTCATCCCCACCACAAAGGCCGAACTCTACGAAATGGTCTTCGGCACCGGGCGCTCGGGCAAATATGACGTCGTATACGACGTCCCCGGCAAAGGCGAGATCACCGAAGCAACCGTAATCCGCGCCAAAAATGGCGTCTGCGTCAACTACGCAGAGGATTACATGCGCCGCCGCGACCCCGACTGCATGCGCATCGCCGACGACAAGCCCACCGATAAGCCCAAATTCAAAGACGTTTACGGCTACGACTTCGCCGACGTCCGCAAGGAAACCATGGAATGGCTCAAGACCCAAGAGCTTATTATCATGCCCTTCAACTCCGGCGGCAACATCTACGGCTATAAGTCCATACTCGTCTGCCCGCGCAACGCCGCATTCTTTGCGTTCGCACTCGCACAGCTGCAAGGCTTCGTCTCCGCCGAAGAGACCGAGGGCTACAAGCCCCGCGCGATCATCTACGTCGCACCACCCTTCCGCCACACCCACTTCAACGGCCGTCAGGTCTGCGTCCATAACCGCCTTGACGACTGCCATGAGGTCTTTTCCTACAACCTCTACCCCGGCCCGTCCGCGAAGAAGGGCGTTTATTCCGTGCTGCTCGACATCGGCGAGCAGGAAGGCTGGGTGACCGCCCACGCGTCGGCGGCCCGCATCACCACACAGTACGATAACGACATCGTAATCATGCACGAGGGCGCTTCCGGCGGCGGCAAGAGCGAAATGCTTCAGGACGTTGCCCGCATGGAGGATGACCGCGTCCTGCTCGCGACCCATACGGTCACAGGCGAAAAAACCATCCTCAACCTTGGCAAGACCTGCACTATCGAACCGATCTGCGACGATATGGCGACCTGCTATCCCTCTATCCAGGGCGACAACGGCAAGCTCTGCATCGTCGACGGCGAGCACGGCTGGTTCCTCCGCATGGACGGTGTGACCCATTACGGCTGCGACCCGGTGTATGAACGCATCTGCACCGAGCCCGACGAGCCGCTCTGCTTCTTCAATATCCAGGGCGTAGTCGGCGCGACCTCGCTGATCTGGGAGCATACCCCTGATTCCAACGGCAAGCCCTGCCCGAACCCGCGCGCCATTGTCCCGCGCGAGAAGGTGCCCCACATCATTACCGAGCCAGTCGAGGTCGACGTGCGTTCGTTCGGCACCCGTATGCCCCCGTCCTCCCGTGAGAACCCGACCTACGGCATCATGGGCCTGCTGCACTTCATCCCGCCGGCGCTGGCGTGGCTGTGGCGGCTGGTTGCCCCGCGCGGGCATAAGAACCCCTCGATTGTCGACGGCGGCAGCGCAATGGTGTCGGAGGGCGTAGGCTCTTACTGGCCGTTCGCGACCGGCGAGCGCGTCAAGCAGGCGAACCTGCTGCTTCAGCAGATCGTCAACAGCCCGCGCACCCGTTATGTGCTTATCCCGAACCAGCATATCGGTATTTATCAGGTTGGCTTTGCTGCGGAGTGGATTTCCCGCGAGTTCCTGGCGCGCCACAATGGCACGGTCAAGAAGGAAAAGCTGATCCCGGCGCGTTGCCCGCTGCTTGGCTATTCGCTGCGTGAGATGAAGATGGACGGGCAGGACATCCGTTCGAAGTTCCTGCGGCCTGAGACGCAGGACCGTCTGGGCGAGGATGGTTATGATGTCGGCGCGAAGATCCTGAATGATTTCTTTGAGCAGGAGCTTGAGAAATTCTATACTGACGAGCTTGATCCGCTGGGGCGCTCGATTATCGAGTGTTTCCGCGCGGGCGGCACGGTTGAGGATTACTGCAAGCTCACCCCGATGCGCTTCTAAAAATGATGAAAGACGGTACTGCCAGGCAGTGCCGTCTTTTTTTCGCCTCCGCAGCGTGCGCCAAAGGGCTCTGCCCTCTGGACTCCCGCAATTTTTTCGAGAAAAAATTGACTAAAAGCTTTATCTCGCCTGCGGGCGGGACGAGGATTCCCGTTCTTGGACAGTTACCGCCACCACATCCCCTTCCGCTTTCCCCAGCTGTTCCCGGATAGCCTTCAATATTCCAATGATATAGCAGGTGCTTCCGTCCGGGTTTTTTAACCCCATATTGACGATGCTTCCATCGTATGGAATCCCATCGAATGTCACATGGGCTTTGACCCGGCCTTTGCCAAATTCTTTGCGGATATCGTAGGGGAATTGGATATAAGCGCCGCCTTTCTCCGGGACTGCATGGATTTTTGCCGTGAATTCGTATATTTTATCGGACATTTTAACCTCTTTCTTCTTTGCGCTTTGAATTTTTTGAGGATACGGATACGGGCATTTGATCTGTGGTGTTTGATAATGATTAGCCAGCCTGAGCGCCCGCCCTGCGCAGCGGTGCGGCAGCGTGGCCGCCTGCGCACAGGCACAGCGTTCCGTCCGCAGCCAGCCGCAGTCCGGTGCCGTCTCCCCAAAGCGCGCCGACAAATTCCAGCCGTTTCCCCTCGTCGAAATCGAGGAAATCGGTCGGGCGCACCCGGCCCGCGCGTTTTACAAACCATGCAAGCCCGGCTAGGTCCAGCATTGTGTATACGAACTGCGAGCAGAACATGATATTGGGGCGCAGCGACCGCCCGCAGACAAGGCCGAACAGGTTATAGGCGCTGCCCTCCTGATCGATCGCGCGGACATGCTGTAGGATGCGCCATTTCGCCCAGCGCCCGGCGTGCAGCCGGTAAACAAGCGCCGACGCTCCCTTCCGGCAGGTCAGCGCCGCCGGAAGCTCAGGGTTGAGCCCGGGCCGCGCCGCGGAGCTGCTGCCGCCGTTGTAGCTGAGCAGCGTCCGCAGCTCCGGGTCGAACGCCAGCGAAACGTGGTTGTACTCCCGGTGGGTGAACTGCCGCAGGACGGCGCTTGCCGCGCTTTGCGAGCAGGTAAAAACCAGATAAATATAGCCGTCGTCCAGGTTTTCACGGGCGGTACGGAAAAACCGTTCGTCCAGCCGCGAGCGGTTGATATAATGCAAAATGCTGTGGCGTGGCAGGTCGCACACGATTTCAAGGATCTGACTGCGTGTTACCATTGTTTTTCCTCCTGTTTATTTAATGTACTATCATAATAATACAATGGTAGAAAGCATTTGTCAAGGCCAATTCCTGGGGAGTTGGTTGCAATTTGGTTACGGCTGCCGCCGCCGGGGAACTTTTTGCGCGAAGGCGCGTCCTATTAGATAACAGCGGTCCAATCTGCGGCGTGCCTGGCAATCATCCACAGGCTGTGGATTGCTGCCCAATTTGAAGAAACGAGGTGCATCCCTATGAAAAAACGGATATTTCCGGCTCTTTTAGCCCTATTCCTTGCCGTGCAGCTGACCGGCTGCGGCGGGGGCGGCATGGACTATGGGAACGGGGCCGCGGCTTCCTCTGAAAGCAGGTCGTCCACGCAGGAGTATGACACCGCCCCCGGCGCAGCCCCCGAGGAGGGGTATGATATGGTGCTGGAGGACAGCGGGCTCGCGGGCGGCGGTGCTTCGGCGGGCAATTCGGTTTCCGACAGCAGCAAGCTGATCCTGCGTGGCAACATCAGCGCCGAAGCGACCGACTTCGATGCCGCGCTTGCCGCCATCGAGCAGCAGGTTGCAAAAGCGGGCGGATACATGGAAAGCAGCTCGGTGTCGGGCAGCGTCGGCTCCCGCTGGGCAGAGCTCGTGATCCGCGTGCCGCGCGAGCAGTTTGACAGCACCTTTGGCGCGGTTGGGGACAACTGCCATATTACGGGAAGCTCACGCTCGAAAGAGAACGTCTCGGCGGTTTATTACGATACCGAGGCCCGCAAAAAGGCGCTCGAAATCAAGCGGGACCGGCTGCTTGCCCTGCTTGAAAAGGCGGATCAGATAGAGGATATCATCGCCCTTGAAAATGCGCTTTCCGATGTGCAGTATGAGATCGAAAGCCACACGGGCACTCTGCGCGATTATGACCGCCTGATCGCTTTTTCGACCATTGAGGTCTATCTCTCAGAGGTGCGCGACCTGTCGGTCGTGCAGGAGGAGGACAGCTTCCTGAGCGATCTGCACACGGCGGCGGTCACAGGCACGCGCGGGCTGGTCAGCTTTGTACAGGGGCTCATCCTGACGGCGGTGTACGGCTGGTGGTTCTTCCTGCTACTGGCGCTCGTGCTGCTGGTGCTGGTCATCAAGGTGCGCAGGAACCGTGAACGCCAGGCGCTGGGCGTGCCGCAAACCCGCCAGCCGCTGCGCAGGCCGGGCAAGGGCGCGCAGGCAGAAGCACCGGCAGACGGCGAAAAAACCGACAACCCGGACGGGATCGACCATTAAGCCCCTGCGCAGGCAGGCGCAGCAAAGCCACGACGAAGACCGGTGCGAAAGGCAGCAGCCCGACGAGATCGACCATTCAGCGCTTGCCCAAGCAGGCACGGCGAAGCCACGACGGAGACCGGTGCGAAAGGCAGCAGCCTGACGGAATCGGCCATTCAGCGCTTGCCCAGGCAGGCACGGCGAAGCCACGACGGAGGCCGGTGCGAAAGGCAGCAGCCTGACGGGATCGGCCATTCCACACCCGCGCAGGCAGGCGCAGTGAAACCACGACGGAGACCCGTGAGAAAGGCGACAGCCAGGACGGGAGCAGCCATTAACCCCCTGCCAAGACAGGCGCGGCGAAGCCACGACGGAGGCCAGCGTGGAAGCAGCGCAATCGGAACCAAGAAAAAAGAGGGCATAAAGCCCTCTTTTTGTATGTGCGTTTTTATTGCGCCTGCCCCTTTTGCTCCTGGCGGAACCACACGTAGCTCATGACAGCCGGGATCACAGCGGCTGCGATTACGGCTGCAAGCAGCACTGCAAACCCAACGGTCGTGACCGCAAAGGCTCCCGCGAATACACAGATACCCGCCACGAAATACAGCCGCCCGCCGAGCCGGTGGGTGCGCGTCCAGACGCGCTCGCTCGCCAGCGTCCACGGGGTTTTAATCCCGCAGAAGTAGGTCTGGCGGAATTTGGGCATCATGTTCCCGACCACCATCAGCAGCACCGCGATAAACAGCTGCATTGCTACCGAAATGTTGACCGTCCCGGGACGCAGCGTCTCAAGCAGCGTCAGCGCCATAAGCGCGTCCAGGAACAGTGCCATTGCGAACTGGAACACCCAGTAAGAGCCTCTGAATTTCTGGTAATTCCCGGATTTGGGGTCAGCTTTCGGGAAAAACGCCATCAGCAGGCAGATGAGCGGGTTGACTGCCGCCAGCATCCACAGCACCCAGCGCGGCGAATACTGGTCAGCACTGCCGCTGAAGCCCCAGTGCGTGGGCACCTGCACGGGCAGCCGCGCCCAGATTGCCGCAACCATCAGGAAGGGCAGCAGCGCAGCCGCCCACAGCAAAATGTTGTTTTTTCTGTTTTTCATGAATCCGTACCTCCCTTTAAACTGGTCAGCCAGCCCAACAGCTCATCCAATACTGAGGTGTTGAGCTCATAATAAATAAATTTGCCTTTTTTCTCGTCAAGCACCAGCCCTGCGTCCCGCAGTGTTGACAGATGGTGCGAGACTGTCGCGGCTGTCATGTCAAACTGCGCTGCGATTTCGCCTGCGGGGAGCGGGCCGTCGCGCAGCAGCCGCAGGATCTCCCGACGTGTCGGGTCGCTGAGCGCCTTAAAGCTTTGCTGGAAGCCCATGCGGACCACCGTCCTTTCGTCCCATTGGGTCAGAGAACATATTTTGATCTCTATCTAAATAATAACCCGCCGCCGGCAGTTTGTCAAGTGTTATTTTGATATTTGTCTAAATATTTCAAGGGAGGGGAAATCAGGCAAACCGGGAGGCTCAGCATTGCTGCGCCTCCCGGCTAAAAACATAAGTGTTCCTGTACCTGCCCAAAAGCCGGGCAGGCAGTGTGGCTGCAAGGGCTATTTCCCGAGCATGATATTCAGGATTTCGATATCGGTTTCGTGCATCCCGACGCGGCCCATCCGGCCGATGCTCTTGATGGTTTCCTCGACGGTGGACTTCACCATACCCTCGCCGGGCTGGAATACGTGCCCCTCCTTTGCGAGCTCGTAGGCGAACAGCGCACATTCGACCGCCGAGGCGATTTTCGCGGCGCAGGAGGATTTCGCGCCGTCGCAGACCATGCCGCCGATCGTAGCAATGGTATTCGTGATGGTGCGGGAGACCAGCTCATACGAGCCGCCGAGCATATAGGCAATGCCTGCGCCCGCACCGCAGGCCGCGCTGACCGCGCCGCAGTAGGCGGACAGGCTGCCGATATACTTTTTCTGGTGGATCGCAATCAGGTTTGCTGCCGCAAGGGCGCGGAAAAGCCGTTCGCGGCTGATATTGTACGCCTTTGCATACTCAACCAGCGGCATGGTGATGGTAATCCCCTGGTTGCCGCTGCCCGAGTTAATAACCACTGGCAGCGGGCAGCCGCTCATACGGGCGTCGCTCCCGGCGGCGGCGGCGGCTTTGGCGCGGGTGCGGGGGTCGGCCGGCTGGCCGGTGCCGAGCAGGACGCGCCCTGCCTGTGCGCCGTAAACGCCGGAGAGACCCTCGTTGGAGATGGCGGTATTGTACTCAACCTGCCTGCCGATCACCTCTTCGATATCGGCAAAAGAAACCTCATCGGCAAACTCGAGAATACTTTCCACAGACAGCAGCGACTTATCGCCCGCAGAGCGGGGCTGCGCCTGCGCGCTTTCGCGGGCAAAGAGGGCTGCGCCGTCGCGGGTGACGCGGGTGACGTTGTTGTGCCGGTCGCGCACCTCGGCGGAGGCGGTATGGCCGTCCGCGCCATTGAGCAGGACTTCGACATAAAGGTTTTCCACGTCCTCGACCAGCTCGCAGGTGCAAAAGCCCGCGGACAGCAGCGCCTTTGCCCGTTCGATATCGTCAGCCGTAACCGACTCGAGCACTTGCAGCTCGCGCTGTGCGTCGCCGCCGACCACGCCGAGCACTGCGGCGACTTCAATGCCGCGCAGCCCGCCCGAATTGGGGACGGTCACGCCCATCACATTTTTGACGATATTCCCGCTGCATCGGACAGTGCAGCGGATAGGGGTATCCTCCAGCGCTTCCCGGGCGCGCGCGGCGGCATAGGCAATTGCGATCGGCTCGGTGCAGCCAAGAGCCACCATCAGCTCATTTTTCAGAATTATCAAACAATTTTCGTATAATGTTCGCTCCATAGCGGGCTTCCTTTCAAAAGCGGCACGGCAGGGCCCTGCACGCATTCAAACCGCGCATAGCGCGGGAATCATGATCGTGGCTTACGGGCTGGAATCCCTTTCATCGATGCAGCGGGGACGAGGGATTTTTCGTGCGTGCCGTAGATGATACGGTATCATGCCTTTTTGTTTGTTGGGTTCCACTCAAATGTCTTCACTCCTCCGTCCCGCCCGCAGGCGGAATGAAGTTTTTACTCGATTTTTTTACAAAAAAATCGCGGGTGCAGGGCAGCGCCCTGCCGCTGCCCGCGCAGGGCCGGGGGTCCAGGGGGCAGCGCCCCCTGGCGCGCGTTACTTCCAGAGAAGCACCGCTTCCTCGGTGGAAAGGCGCTGCGGCGGGTAAGGCGACTGGTCAGGGAACCCAACATCCACATAAGTCGTCATGCGGACGTGCTCCGGCAAACCCGCGAATTCCCGGATACGCTGCTTCATCTGCTCGCTCGTGAAGGTCAGCCAGCAGCCCCCAAGCCCGTTCGCGTGCGCCGCCAACACCAGGTTCTGCGCCGCAGCCCCCGCATCCAGCAGCTGGTTGCTCTCCGGCATCACCGGGTTCGCCCGGTATACCCGCATGTCCTGCAACACCACAATATGCACCGGCCCGCCCGGGATGTCGCTCCCCCGGAACAGCCCCGGCGCGCTCTCCTCCCGGATCACCAAATACCGGATGGACTGCAAATTGCAGGCGTGCGCCGCCCAAAGCCCCGCGTCCAGTACCTTCCGGATCGTCTCGTCCGGTACGCGCTCCGCCGTCCACTCCCGAACCGAGCGCCGCCCGTACAGCACCCGCTCAAAGCCCTGCCGCTCTTCCGCCGAAAGCGGCGCAGGCGCGTATGGGCTCAGGTCGACCGCCTCGCCCCGGATCAGCGCTTCCGCAAAGGACAGCATTTTCTTTGCAAATACATACTCCGGCAGGGTTTCCGGAAGCCCGCGCTCCTTCCATACCTCCAGGAACAGGTGCGCCGTCTTGGGCTGCTCCGGGTTCAGCGCCGCGCCGCGGTAAGCACAGGAATATACCTGGATTTCCAGCGTGTGATGGCAGCGCTCGCGGAACCGCGCCCGGAATTCAATCTCGTCCATCGCGAGCAGCTCGCCCCTCGTCTTGTTGAATGCCGCTGCAAAATTGATTTTATCGCTCATTCCATATCCTTTCCGGCGTCTATGCCAAGCTGCGCCAGCAGGGCCGTGCCGCCCGTCAGCGCTTCTTCGTCAATGTCAAAGCATCCGTGATGATGCGGCCAGCATTTGCCCGTCTGCTCGTTGCGCGCGCCGACAAACACATAGCAGCCGGGAATGCGCTCCAAAAACCAGGCGAAATCCTCGCCGCCGGTCGTCTTTTCCAGGTGCGAAAGCGCCCCCTCACCGAACAGCCCGACCGCCGCCCGCCGCGCAACCGCAGTAGCCGCCGGCTCGTTGATCGTGGCGGGGGTGCAGCGGCGGTAGGTGAATTTGCAGCCCGCGCCGTAAGCCTGTGCCGCCGTGCCCGCAACCTGTTCGAGCAGCCGCTCGGTGCGGTCGCGCACCGCCGGGGAGAACGAACGCACCGTGCCGGTCATGCGCACCTCATCCGCAATGATGTTGGATGAGGCGCCCCCCTCGATCGTCCCGATGGTTACGACCACCGGCTCCAACGGATCGTTCAGGCGGCTTACCACCGTTTGCAGCGCGCCGACCACCCCGCACGCCGCGACGATTGCGTCAGTGCCCTTGTGCGGGCTTGCGCCGTGCGCGCTTTTGCCGGCCACCCGCAGCTCAATGTTGTCCGCGCTCGCCATCCGGGGCCCCTCCTCGATGGAAAATGCGCCGGTTGGCAGGTCGATCCATACATGCGCGGCGAAAATGCGGCTGAGGCCCGCCAGCTGCGGCAGCCCGCACATTGCGTGCGCGCCCTCGATGACCTCCTCGGCGGGCTGGAAAATCAGCGTTACCGTACCGCGCAGCTCGTTTTCGTGCGCTTTCAGGATGCGCGCCGCGCCGAGCAGCATCGCCACATGGCAGTCATGCCCGCACGCGTGCATCACGCCGGGGGTTTCGGAGCAGTAGCCGCTGTCCGTGCCCTGCTCGGTGATCGGCAGCGCGTCCATATCCGCGCGGAGCCCGACGGCGGGGCCGTCCTGCGCGCCGCGCAGCGTGGCGATGACGCCCGTCCCGCACACCTTTTCATAGGGGATGCCCATTGCCCCCAGCTGCTGGCAGATGATCCCCTGTGTGCGCGTCTCCTGCCAGCCCAGCTCGGGATGGCGGTGGAGGTCGCGCCGCAGCCCTGTCACATAGTCCCGCAGCGCCTTTGCTTCATCTAATACAGCCATGCGCGCCCCCCTTACTGGCAGGTGATGAACTGCCCGCCGCCGCAGACAGCCAGCATATCGCCGGTGATGAACGACGCGCGGTCGGACGCGAGGAACACCGCGCCGTTTGCCACATCCTCGGGGGTACACATGCGCTTGAGGACATAGCGGCTGCGGGTCTTTTGCCGCTCGGCTTCGGGGTCGGCGGCGCTTTCGTAGCGCATCCGGGTCATGGGCGTTTCGGTCAGCCCCGGCAAAATGCCGTTGACGCGCACACGCGGCCCGCAGTCGGCGGCAAGGCAGCGGGTCAGCATCTCGACCGCCGCTTTGGACGGGCAGTAGGCGACGCGCTCCGGGATGCACTTGACGCCGAGCTCGGAAACGATGTTGATGATTGCGGCGTGCTCCGAGCGCCGGATCGCGCCGATTGCTGCCTGCGTGATGGTGTATACGCCAAAGACGTTGACCTCAAACTGGCGGCGGAATTCGGCAACGCTGGTGTTGTCGATCGTGCCGATGCCGGTCACGCCCGCGCAGTTGACGAGGATATCTACGCCGCCGAAGCGTTCCTCGCAGCCCTTGACGACCGCCGCCGCCTGCGCCTCGTCGCAGACGTCCGCCTGCTGGTAGGCAAAGCGCTCATGGGTGAGGTTTGCGGCGCTTTCCAGCCCGCAGCCGTAGACCCGCGCGCCCTCATCCAGGTAAAAGCGCGCGATGACCTCGCCGATGCCCGAGCTTGCGCCGGTAATGACCGCTGTGCGGTTTTGCAGTTCCATAGAAAGGCTCCCCTCCTTATGCCCTGGGTGAAGCCGGACCCGCAGCGCAGCCGCAGGCCCGGTTCATGGATTCTTAGAAAAACTTGGACAGGAACGTCCATGCGGAGTAGACATTAAACCCGACGATCAGCACGCCGATCACCGTGGTGTACCATTTGTTCGCGTAATCGCCTGCGAACGACTTGCGGCAGGTGAAGAATACGAGGATGGCGATAATGACCAGGCCGCCGACGTTCAGCGCGCCCATGAAGTTGACCAGCAGGCTCAGCGCGCTGCCGCCCGACAGTCCGCCGAGCAGGCTGATGGCGACGCTGATGAGGATGAACCAGCGGACCTTGCGGTCGGTCCGGTTTTCGCTGATGCGGAACATGGAGTTCATGCAGTAGGAGGACAGGGTGCTCATGCCGCCGATGGTGGTGAACACTGCGCCCCAGAAGCCGGCGATAAAGATGTAGGTTGCAAAGCTGCCCGCGACCGGTTCCAGTGCGGTTGCCGCCTGGAGCGCCGAGGAGACCTCGATGCCCGCCGGGTTCAGCACCGCTGCGCCGGAGAGGAAGATGCCGAGGCTGAAGATGGTGAACATGCCAGCGAAGATCGTCTGGTCCCACTTGATGAAGGAGAGGGTTTTCGGCTGGTCCCACTTTTGGTTTTTCACGGAATAGGAATACCACAGAGCCGAGGTACCGGGGGCGGAGCCGCCGATAATGCCTGCGACGACGGTTGCCGCGCCGCCGGGGATTTTTGGGACGATGCCGCTTGCAATGCTGCTGAAGCTGGGGCGGACGACGAAAATGTTGATGAAGAAGATCGCGGCCATCAGGAAGCACATCACCGACGCGATTTTCACGACGTTGTTGTTGGATGCGAACACGTACAAATAGGCGATGATGGCGATGGTTACGACGAATGCGACGGGGCCGAAGGACTCGCCGAAAATGATGGTGCTGAGCTGCATCATGGTAGAGCCCTGGCTGTAGATGACCATATTCCAGGTCAGCAGTACGACCGCGAACAGGAGCACCGACAGCACCCTGCCGATTTTATGCTCAATGAAGTCGTAGACGGTCATGCCGGAGACGGCGGTTGCTTTTGCACCGATGTAGGCGACAAAGCCGCACATAATGCCGCTGAGGATGATGATCCACAGCAGGTCGTAGCCGAACATCGCGCCTGCCTGGATACAGGAGGTCGCGGTGCCGGGGCCCATTGAGGTCGAGCAGATCATGGACGCTGGGCCGACGAATGCCAGCACGTAAGCCAGTTTTTGGATGACGCTGCCTTTGGGTAACGCAAAATCCGCAACGTCTTTGTTGGGGGTTAAGTTTGCCATTTTGTTCCTCCTTGCATACCATTCTTCCTTTATTGCGCTGCCTGCTTTCCGGCCCTGCGCCAGGGGACGCTGTCCCCTGGACCCCTGGCCCTGCGCGGGCTGCGGCAGGGCTCTGCCCTGCACCCGCGATTTTTTTGGAAAAAAATCGAGTAAAAACTTCATTCCGCCTGCGGGCGGGCAGGGGCCCTGCTGTTTACCGTGTCACGAGGTCGCGCACGACCGTGCGTCCTGGTGCGGGCGCTAAGCGGACTTCTTTGAGGCCCTCCAATGGTGTAATGCAGGCGAGCCGCGTTTTGCCGTTGACCGACAGCGTACACCGCCCGCAGATGCCGTGGTCGCACACGCTGTGGTGGTAATACGCGATGGTTGGGTCACAGTGCAGCGCGAGATAGCCCAGCAGCCCCATGACCGTCATGCCCTCACAGGCGCTTTCCGGGACTTCGAATGTGTCCGTCCGCTTTTCGCCGTTTTCCGGATCGTACCGGTCGACCAGTACCTTCATTGAAACCGCCCCCTTCTCAGCGTTTATATTGCAGCCCCGGATCGAGGAAATAGTCGATCACGGTCTCATGCGTGCCCTCCGGCAGCGGCATGCTGGTCACAACCGGCCGCCGGGTTGTGGTCACCATCCTGCCGCCTTCCTCGTGATGGAGATATTTCACAAGGCCGTGACGGTGGTCGACCTGCGGGCAGTCCTTGCGGATATGGCAGCCGCGGCTTTCCTTCCGCTCGATTGCCGCGCGGATACCCGCTTCGCAGCAGGTCAGCAGGTTTTCGGTTTGCAGCGCACCCAGCCATTCGAGGTTGTAGGCGCGGCCCTTGCCGTTGAGCGTCACGGTCTGCCAGGCGTCCTTCAGCGCTTCGATCCGGCGCAGCGCCTGTTCCAGCTTGTCCCCGGTGCGGATGAGGCCAAAGCCCTCATCGCATGCTGCCTGTATTTCGTGGTATAGGGTGACCGGGCTCATGCCGCCCCGGTTGCCGAACAGGCCGAAGGTTTTTGCGAGATAGGTATCGGCCTGCTGCCGGTTGAGCGCGGGGACGCCGTTTGCCTTTGCGTAGGCTGCGGCGCCCAGCCCGGCGCGCATCCCCTGGCACATCATTTCGACCAGACCGTCGCCCACGCGGCAGGCGCCGAATACGCCGCTGCCCGCCTCGCCCGCGACGTACAGGCCGCCTACGCAGGTTTCCATCCGTTCGTTGATCTCCACGCCGCCCATGCAGTATTCCGCGCCGATGCCGACTTCTATCGGCTCGTTGGCGAACAGCATCCGTTCGACCTCGGCAAGGCTTTCGCCCTTGTAGTAGCCGTGGCGGTGCCAGCGGTCAAAGCGGTCGTAGAAGATTTTGAGCCCAGCTTCCTTTTCCTCCCGGCTGTTCTCCGAATAGTCGTAGAAGAAGCCGCCGTTGGGCCCTGCGAGCCCTTGGTCGGCTGCATGGCCGAAATAGTAGGACGTGACCAGCTTGCTCAGCTTGCCGCCGCGCGAAAGCCGGATGACCTCTTCCGGGATGGGCAGCGGGTCGCCGTTCCGGTCCCGGACGGTGTATTTCAGGCCCCGCATGTTGTACTCGAATACGTAGGGGTAGATCGAGCCCTTCATTTCACGCGGGACGACCGCGGTCGGGAAGGAGAGGATAAATTCCATGTCGGCCAGCCGCGCCCCTGCGCGGTAGGCGATTGCGGGGCCGTCGCCGGTCATGTCGGTGACGGTGTTGTTGAAGGAGAACGGCATATAGCCGCCGGTGCCGAGCACGACCGCGCCTGTGCGGAACAAAATCACGTCGCCGGTGTAAACGTCGATGCCGACCGCGCCGCAGACGCGCCCGCCGTTCGTCAGCACTTCGGTGATTACCGTGTCCTCATAGCAGTCGATGCCGGGGGTCTCCTTGAGCCCTTGCAGGAGGGCTTTGTTGAAGCACTGGCCCGAGGCGATCCAGTTTGCGGGCGGGCAGCAGAACAGGTCGAGCCCGGCGCGCTCCACCCACCCGAGGTATTCCTTGACGGCAAGGGGGCCGTCGTCGACGTACTGCCGCACCATGTTCTGGTCGGAGAGGTAGAAGGATTCTTTTACAATGCAGTCGAACAGCCGCGCTTTGGTGAATGAGGGGTCGGCGAAATCCAGGCCCAGCACATCCCGGCCGCTTTCGCCGTCCACGCCGAAGCCGCCGCCCGCCATAATGGCGTTGCCGCTGATGCCGATTTTGCCTTTTGAGGCCAGCGCGGCCTGCGCGCCCTCCCTTGCCGCGTAAATCGCCGCGAAGATGCCCGCGCCCGAGCCCCCGGCTGCGAGCACATCGGTTTCGACTACGCGTTTGAATTCATATTGCATACCGCCACCTCAGCTTCCGATGCCCTCATAGGGGGGCATTGCGTCATAATCGAGCCCGGCGTATTCGAGCACCAGCGCCCGTGCTTCCTTGCCGTATTCTTTTTCGTAATCGTCCAGTGCCTGCGAGGCCACGGCTTCGCCCTCTGCGCCGAACGCGCCTGTAATGGCTTCGTGCATGGCGGAATACAGGTGGCCGACGTGGTATTCCCACGGCATTTTGGCCTTATTCCCGATCCGCCTGCGCTTTTCCGCGAAAGCTTCCATGCGCTCCTCTGGTATGCCGCACCCGCAGAAGGTGAAATCGCAGCAGTCGTCGCCGAGCGTGCGGTTGGCGAATAGTTTCAGCTCCATGCCGTTGTAGCCGCGTGCGAGCGCTGCATCCACGTCCTTGCAGTAATACTGGCCGTATTCCAGCAGGCCGCGCTTGCTCCATTCGGTGTGCCAGGGGCAGCGGTGGTTTTCCATGCGCACCTCGGGGGTGTATGTGGGGAAGCGCAGGTCCATCTGTCCGGGGAAGGCTTCCCATTCGCCGTAGACCAGGTAATTTTCTACGTCCAGCGGGTTGCCGTCCGCCTGGGTGCGCAGCGCCATACGGCGCCCGCGCTGCTCGCCGTAGCGGATCACCCCGGCGGTCACCGCCTCCCGGCCTGCGTCGCCGAAGGTTTCGATCGTCCGCTTTGCGAGGTATGCAAACAGCATTGCGTGATGGGATGCCGACGACAAAATGATATCCATTACAAAGACCTCCTTTTTGACCTTTTCCGTGCCTTCCGGCACCCTCTTCCTGCGGCCCCAGGTGGCTCTGCCCCCTGGACCCCCGCGATTTTTTTGTAAAAAAATCGAGTAAAAACTTCACTCCGCCTGCGGGCGGGACGGGGGCGGTTCCGAGCCGGCCGGCTTCGGTTTTTATTTGCCCAGCTTCTGCATCTGTTCCAGGTACAGCTGCAAAAAGCGGAGTATTTCTTCGCCTGTTTCTTCTGGGAGCTGCTCGCCGTAGGCTTTTATGACGCGGTCCATCGTCTCATGGTAGCGTTTATGCCCCTCGTATGCCTGTACCCCCAGCTCGGTCAGATGCAGGTAAACCTCCTTCTGGTTGCTGACATATTTGAACCGGCGCACCAGGCCCATTTTTTCCAGCTTGACGATCCCCTTGGAAACTGCGCCCCGCGTCAGGCCAAGCTGCTTGGACAGCTCGGTCAGGTTGATTGTACTGGTGAGCGCAATGCACTCGATGGCGTGTATCTCCGAAGGGTACAGCGCCACGCCGGGACAGTATTCGTATTTGGAGCGCTGCAAATTGGAATAGCAGTTTAGCAGGCGCACAATGGTCGCCTCTGCTTCTGCGTGGAATTTACCCAAAGAACCACTCCTTCGCGTTATTGTTTCCTGGTAAACAAATCATAGCACCAGACAGGCGATCCTGTCAATACTTTTTCCTGAAATTTCTAAATTATTGGAGAATGCAACAAAAAAGCACACCTTTTATAGTATATAATGATGTTTAGTGCAAATTTATTGAGTTTACTTTTATGCAATATGCATATATGGTTTTTGCGGATTGTTCTGATAAAAATATTTTCTCAGGAAAATATTTTTTGCGCAGGACGTGCGATCGGGTTTGCGAGGAATGGGCGGCAGGATTTTGACGCGCAAATAAAAGCAGTCTGCGGCGAAACTGGTACGGCCAATATGCCGGGGCTGTGCAGGGCTGCTTGTCCCGTTTGTGCGACTCCAACGCAAGCTGGCTGCGATTTCCGGAAAGATCGGAAATCAGCGCCGCCTGCACACCGGATGTGCCGCTTGCGTTTGGAACGGAAAACTGGTATACTGGATTTATATTGACCGGCGGTCGGAGGCTGGGCGGCCGGTAAGCATATTTCAGGGCATCCGGGAGGTGGTGCGGTTTGAGCAGGCATAAGATCCTATACCATTATACCGATTTCCAGGCGTTCGATGGCATTCTCCGCTGTGCCCAGTTGCGGGTAAACAATATCCTGAACATGAACGACGCGGCCGAAATGCGCCATTTTATGGGCGGGCTTTGCCGCTCGGTGGTCAGGCGGCTTGAGCGGGAGGGCAGGACCGAGCGCGTGCGCGAGGTGCGCGAGCTGTTCCGCGAAGAGCTGAAAAAGGATTTTTCCTATTCGGCTTACGCGGCGTGCTTTTCCTTCCACCGCGACGATGCGGCCCAATGGGAGCGCTATGGCAACCGCGGGCGCGGCGTATGCATCGCCTTCCGGCGGGACCTGCTGGAACAGATGTCGGAGGGCGCGATTTCGCTGCAAGAGGTCTTTTATCAGGACGATATGGAAGGGCATCCGCTGGTGGAGGCGTTTTATGGGCTTGCCTGCTGCCGGGAGCGGCTGTCGGTTGACGACCCGGAGATCGAAACGCTGATGCGCGACGCGTGGCTGTGTTCGGTGGCCTTCAAGCACCCGTCATTTTGGAGTGAATATGAAATGCGGCTGGTGGTTTCCCCGTTCGGGAAGGGCGGGTTTGAGGTGCGCCCCTGCTATCACATCAGCACCGAGCGCATCAAAAAATATTACCCGCTCGACCTCCAGCAGATGTGCCGCGAGCATGGCACAACGCTTGAGGAGCTGATCACAGAGATCATCATCGGCCCGGAGTCGACCCAGTCCCCCGCGATTTTACAGGATTACCTGCGAGACAGCGGGCTGCGGGTGCTTGCCAGCCGCGTTTCGCTTTCCAGCTGCCCGCTGCGCAGGCCCCCGGTTTAATCCCTGTGGGAAACGTCCGTATGCCGGAGGGCTGCGGGGAAGAAGAAAATAAAAACCCCCGCCGGACCTGAGCCGGTGGGGGTTTTACGGTTTGCAAAATGCCAGCGCCATCCCCGCCGCAGCGGGAAAAGGGAGTCCAGAGGGACTAGTCCCTCTGGCGCTGCCCGCGTAGGGCCGGGTGCAGGGCAGAGCCCTGCGCAGCCTTACCGCCTGCGGCGGCGTTCGTCGTAGGGATCGTCCTGGTATTTGCGGCGGCGCATCATCGCGCGGCGGCGCGCGGCCTTGCGGCGGGTGTGGATGGCCCGCAGCACCACGCAAAGCGCAAAAAAGACAACCAGAACGAACACGGCGATCCGGAACAGGGTGCTCTGGAAGAAGTGATCAAGCTTGTCCTTGTAATAGAGCACGCTGGACATGGAGATATCGTTCAGCGCGACGAGGTCGATCACGCCATAAACCGTGCCGCTGTAGGAGACGGTGACCGTCCCCATTTTCTGGCCCGCCGCGATGGGCGCCTTCACGGTATCGGGCAGGTCGTACACCATGCTGAGCTCGTCCGGGTCAAGGTCGACCGGTACAACGGCGGTCAGGCCCTCGGCGGTCTTGACCGACAGCTTGTCGGTTTCGGTAGACAGCGTCACGTCGACGGTCGCAATCGTCAGGTTGGGCTCGAGCAGCGTTTTGGACGCGAAGTTTTTGAACCCCCACTCAAACAGCCGCTTGGTTTCGGTGAAATTGGGGCGCACGCCGCCGGTGTAATCGTCCTTGTCGCAGCCGAGCAGCACCGAGATCAGCATCCCGCCCTTCTGCTCGGCGGCGGAAACCAGGCACGCGCCCGCGGGGGTGGTCGTGCCGGTCTTGATGCCCTTGCAGTCCTTGTAATACCACGGGTCGGCGCGGCGGAGGATCAGCTGGTTGGTGGAGAGCACCTGCCGCTCGCCCTGCATGTTGGTTGCCGGCAGCGTCTTGATCGCGGTTTTTACAATTTCCGCAAAGGTTTCGTCCTCCATCGCTTCCGAGGCGATCCGGTAAAGGTCGCGCGCGGTGGTGTAATGGTTGTCGTCGTGCAGGCCGTGCGGGTTGGCGAAATGCGTCCCGGTGCAGCCCAGGGCCACGGCCTGCTGGTTCATCATCCAGACAAAGTTGTCAACCGTCCCGCCGACGTGCCGGGCCAGCATGTTGGCGGCCTCGTTGCCGGATGGCAACAGCAGGCAGTACAGCAGGTCGCGGATGGTCAGCGTTTCGCCGGTCTTGATGCCTGCGAGCGTTGAGCCCGGCTCGAGCGTCGACTTGTCTTCTTCCAGGCAGGTTTCGGTTTCCTCAAGGTTGCAGTATTTCAGCACCAGCAGCGCGGTCATGATCTTGGTCGTTGACGCGGGATAGGCTTTTTCGTCGGCGTTGACCTCGTAGAAAACCTGCCCGGTCTCCGGGTCGGCGAGGATGGAGCTTTTCGCGCGGATGGCAGGGTCCTCAATCGCCAGCGCATAGGGGGACAGGCAGAGGATGCAAAGGAACAGCGCGAGCAGCCGTTTACAGGTATTTTTCAGGAACATTCAATCGTCCTCCAGGGAAAAATCAGCATCGGTAAAGCTGCCGCGCAGCACGGCGGGCTTGGGCGGCACGCGGCGGAAGGGGTCGTAGCGGAAGGCGCGGCACGAGCCGCCGCAGGGCACAACGCCGCGCTTGTGGCACATCATGGTTTCGCTGTCCAGCGGGACGGCGCGTTCACAATAGGCGCAGTGCGGCTCGATGCCCGCGCGGAACAGCGGGTTTTTGCGTCGGAACATATCGTTTTCTCCTTTTTGCGGAAGTTTGTGAGCAATTGGATGAGGGCTTGTCCTTATGGCAGCGTAACGTCGGCAAAGGCCCGCTCGGTATAGCCTGCGGCGGATTCCGTGCGCACCCAGGTGCGCACACCGTCCTGATAAGCGGCTGTCAGGGTCCTTTCCCAGCTGCCGTCCGTGAAATAGTCGGCGGACAGGACGTTGCCGTCCGCGTCGTAGGTCAAGGCGGTTTCGTCGACCCTGGCGCCGCCGTTCACCAGGGTATCGGATACCGTAGTTTCGCGGATACAGCTGCCGTGCGCGTCGTACTCCCAGGTCCGGCGGTAATCGGCTGTTTCGAGCAGCGACAGGCGGCCATCAGGGCGGCACGCGCCCGATTCGGCAAACGCCCCGGAAGCCGTTTCGCCGGACGTTTGCAGCGTGCCCGTCCCGTCCGCGCCCCAGGTATAGGTGGTGACAGAGCGCAGGGCGGCGCCATAATCCACCTCGGCGCGGAGCAGCCGCCCAGCGGCATCGTAGGCATATGTCTTGCTGCCAAGCGCGGGGATGCGCTCGGCGTGCAGCCGTCCGGACAGGTCATAGCGGTAGAAGCGCAGCACGGCTTCGTCGGTGACGCGGCACAGCTCGCGGCCCTGCCGGTCGTAACAGTACAGCTCCAACGAGCGTACGCCCGGCGGCGGGAGGTCATCGGTGACATGGTGGGATATTTCGAGCTCATAGCGGTACGCGGGGACAGCCCAGCGTGCCATTTCCTCCGGTACGCGGGAGGTATCCAGCCGCCGGTAGTTCAGCCGCAGCGGCACAAAGCACAACGCCGAGACCGCCGCCATACACAGCAAGCGTCCCGCGAAGCTTGTTCTCATCGGTTTCCCCCGTTCCATACGGATTTACACACCCGCCTGGCGGGTACTGTTTCTATTATAACGCGTCTTTGGCCATTTTTCCATACCTGATCGAAAACAAAATGAGAACAAATGCGGCAGCGGCAGGAAACAGGGCGGAAGCGGGGCCGGAAGCGGCGGCGGGAGCGAAAACCGGGGTGCTCTGCGGCAGTGCGGTGCACCAAATGGAAGCGAGCGCGTAAGACAGCGCAGCGTGCAGCACCTTGCCGGCCCAGTAGGTGCGGGTGGACAGCCCTGTGCCGGTGAGCAGGCTGAGGGTCTGGCAATGCACGGACAGGCCACCGAAGCCGGTGAGCAGGCTCATCAGCGGGAGCAGCTCGCGCGCGCCGAGGCCGAGGGCGGGCAGGGCGGCAAGGCCATTTGTGAGCTCAAGCAGGCCGCGTGCGGCAGCGTCCGTCGCAGGCCCCGGGAGCCCTGCAAGCCGCAGCAAGGGCGTAAGCGCGGCGGCGAATACACCCAGTACGCCGACTGCTTCAGCGAGCGACAGCAGAACCGCAAAAAAGACGATAAAAGCGGTGACCTTGAGCGCGGTTGCCATGCCGTCGCTGACCGCGCTGGTGAAGGCGGCGGGGAAGGGCTCGGCGGGGACGGGGCGCGGTGGCTTACGCCCGCCGCTCTTCCCTCGGGTCAGGGCCAGCCCTGACAGAAGCGCGGCGGCGGCGTGGATGGCGTAGAGCACGAAGCCGGTGCGCACCGAGCCGCAGACGGCGCTGCCGCACATCCCGACGAGAAAGGCGGGGCCGGAGCAGTTGGTGAAGCCGAGCAGCTGTTCGGCTTCCTCGCGGCTGAGCTGCCCGGCCTGGAAAAGCTGCACAGTGGCCTGCGCGCCGACAGGGTAGCCGCCGAGCAGGCCGAGGGCGAGCGCGGCAGCGCCCGTCCCGGGCAAGCCGTACACGCGGCGGAAGGGGCGGGCCAGCAGCCGCCCGGCTGCCGCCGCAAGGCCAGTGCGCACCATGAGGGGGCCTGCGACAAAGAAGGGGAAGAGGGCGGGCAGGGCGGTCCCGGCGGCGGTGCGCAGGCCGAGGCGCACGCCTGCGGCGGCTTCGGGCGCGTACATTGTCAGCGCCAGCAGCAACGCCCCGGCGGCAAGCGCGCCGGTTATTTTCCGCAGCTTTTCCATGCTTTCACGCTCCTTTTGGGATTATTGTATGACCGCATGCGCCGATACATGCCAGGGCGAAAGGGCCCTGCTCGTCGGATGCCCGCGATTTTTGCTTCAAGCAACCGGGAAAAATGTTGCTGCTTCCCGGTTTGTCTCAGCTATCCCCAAAAGCAAAAGCCGCGGGTTGATCCACGGCTTTTCTGTCCGACTATGATGGGAAGCGCCCTGCGCGGTCAGCTGTCCTCTTCCAGCTTATCGGCGATGCGGTCGATTTCGTCGCGCAGCCGGTCAAACTCCTGCTGCATGGAGTCACGGTCGGCGGAAGGCGTTTCCGGCTCCGCTGAGGTTTCCGCAAGCGCAAGCATCTGCCCAAGCAGCTCGCAGATTTCTTCCAGCCTGCCTTCGGCTGCGGGGTGCAGCAGAGGAAGGTCCCTTGATTGGTTGCCCTCCCCTCCGGGCCCGTTTTTGGTGGCAGGCTGCTGCGGGGTCTGCATGGTGATTCCTCCTGTGATCAATCGTGCTGCGGTTTCAAGCCGCATACATCCCTCCCCCGTCCCGCCCGCAGGCGTGATGAAGTTTTTACTCGATTTTTTTACAAAAAAATCGCAGGGGTCCAGGGGACAGCGTCCCCGGCGCCCGCCGCGCAGGCGCGCGGCCGTTTGCAGCCGTGAACACATGGCCCGGCGGATGTATGCAGCGTGTCCCGTGCGAGGCGCTTAGCCCTTGTCCCTCTCCGGCGGTTCCGGGAAGGGGTCGCAGTCCTCGCGCTGCGCAATGTATGCCAGGATCGCCCGCGCCGTGCCGTCAAAGCCCAGCTTGGAGCTGTCGAGCGATAAGTCGTAATTGCGCGCGTCGTTCCAGTTCTTGCCGGTGCAGTATTTGTAATACCGCGCCCGGTAATCGTCGGTTTTTTCGATCAGGCGCAGCACCTCGCGCTCAGGCAGGCTGTTGACCTTCATGGCTTCGCGCAGACAGAAATCCGGCTTGGCGTGTACAAATACGCTCACCACGCCCGGCTTGCCGCTCAGCACATGGTCGGCACACCGGCCGATCATGATGCACGGCCCCCGTTCGGAAAGCTCGCGGATGATTTTCGCCTGGATGGCAAACAGGTTGTCGTCTTTTGTAAAGCCCGCGCTTTCCGGGCTTTGGATGTTATAATGGTCGATGCCGCGCGGCCGTATCAGGCTGCGCAGGGGTGATTTCAGTTTTTCGTCTGTGAACAGGCGCGCGTTGATGCCGCTGTCCTCCGAGGCCATTGTGATAATATCACGGTCGTAATACGGGATGCCGAGCTGCGCGGAAAGCATATGCCCTACGGTGCGCCCGCCGCTGCCGTACTGGCGCGCGATGGTAATAATCGTTGTTGCCATCCGGAAAACCCTCCTTCAATACCAGTTTCTGTTTTCATTATAAACGTTTTCCCCTCATATTACAAGGGGGAAGTTTCAGCGCCCTGTTAAAATCAGGATTTCCAGGGCATAATCACGGCGGACCCGTGCAGGCCCCGGCCAATCTGTAATTTCATGCAAAGTTTTCATACATCATCCCAAATGTTAATTTACGTTGCTTGCGGCAACGGGCAATCCGGCCTATAATCATGGTATCACAAAACGAAAGGAGCCTATCCCACATGCTGAACGAAAATATCAAGACAGCCAGGAAGTCAAAAGGATTATCTCAACAGGAGCTCGCCGCCCGGCTCAACGTCGTGCGGCAAACCATTTCCAAATGGGAGAAAGGTTTGTCGGTTCCCGATTCCGATCTGCTGATTTCCATATCGGAAGCGCTCGATACCCCCGTGAGTACGCTGCTTGGAGAAAACATCATTGCGCCGGAAGCGGATGGCTTAAAGGCGATTTCCGCAAAATTGGAGGTGATCAACTTGCAGCTGGCACAACGAAAAACCACGAGGAAAAGAATCCTGCATTGGCTTCTGATCTCATTATGCATCGCCATAGCGGCAATTTTTGCAGCCTTATGCGTTTTAGAAAGCCCTTACCTGGGGTGGGATTATAGCAGTCCTGAAACTGCCGTCCTCGGCGTGGCAGTCCACTCGTTGGAATGGCTGTTTGTCCGGACCGCGCCGATTATCTTGATCGGCGCAGCCATTGGGGCCTTTTTGACTCGGCAGAAAGAGTAAAACGGGATGCTTGTTATTTCATAAACGGTACCGGGCGGCTGCTGTATTTGGCCGCCCGGTATTGTCTGGAACCCGCCATGTCAACGGGAAATTGCGTAAACATGGCATGGGCAGCGCCAACCTGGCGGGAAGCGAAAGTCCACGGCGCTTATGCGGGGCTCCCTCCGCCGCGCTGCGCCTGTTTCCAGGCAAGCACCGCGTCCAGGCGCTGTTTGGCGCGCGCTTCGCTGCCCTGCTCCCCGGGCAGGTAATAGCGCTTGCCTTGCAGCGATTCGGGCAGGCAGTCCATATCGCCGACCAGCGCGGCGGTATCGTGGGCGTAGACGTAGCCTTTGCCGTAGTCGAGTTCCTTCATGAGCCCGGTCACGGCGTTGCGCAGCTGCATTGGCACGGGCTCGGCGAGCTGTCCGCGCGCGTCCTTCCTGGCTTGCAGGATTGCCTGATAGACGGCGTTGGAGCGCGGCGCGAGCGACAGGTAGACCACGGCGTGCGCGAGATGCACATCGCATTCGGGCATCCCGAGGAAGTGGCACGCCTGATAGGCCGTGACGGCGATTTGCAGGGCGCGGCTGTCTGCCATGCCGACGTCCTCGCTGGCGAAGCGGATGAGGCGGCGGGCGATATAGAGCGGGTCCTCGCCGCCTTCGAGCATACGGGCGAGCCAGTACACGGCGGCGTCGGGATCGGAGTTGCGCATGGATTTATGCAGTGCGGAGATGAGGTTGTAATGCTCTTCGCCGTTTTTGTCGTACAGCAGGGATTTCCTGGAGGTGCATTGGGCGAGCAGCTCGCGGCTGACGGTGGTTTTGCCGTTTTCCCGCTGGCCGTTGAGCACTGCCATTTCGAGCGTGCCGAGGGCAGTGCGCGCGTCGCCGTTGGCGAAGGCGGCGATCATTTCGAGCAGGCTGTCGGCGATTTCGATGGGCTGGCCACCGTAGCCGCGCGGGTCTTGCAGTGCGTTTTGGAGCAGGTGTTTGAGATCGGCGGCGGACAGGGATTGTAGGACGAAGACCTTGCAGCGGGAGAGCAGCGCGGAATTGATCTCGAAGGACGGGTTTTCGGTTGTTGCGCCGATGAGGATGATGCTTCCTTTTTCGACGTAGGGGAGGAAGGCGTCCTGCTGGGCTTTGTTGAAGCGGTGGATCTCGTCGACGAAGAGGATGGTTCGTTCGCCGAACCTGCGGTTGTGCTCGGCCTGTTCCATAACGCCGCGGATTTCCTTGATGCCGCTGGTGACGGCGCTGAAGTCGATGAAGGAGGCTTTGGTGCGGCCTGCGATGATGCGGGCGAGGGTTGTTTTGCCTACGCCGGGCGGGCCCCAGAAGATCATGGAGGAGACGCGGTCGGCGTCGATGAGCTGGCGCAGGATCTTGCCTTTTCCGAGCAGGTGGTCCTGGCCGGTGAATTCTTCCAGGGTGCGCGGGCGCATCCGGCTGGCGAGCGGGCGGTCCTCGGACTGCCCGAAAAGCGTTTCTTGCAACATGGTTCCTCCTTTTTTCACGAGAGGGGGAAGGGCACCTAAGGGTTCCCTTCCCCCTCTCGCGCTCTCCCCTATTCTTCCTCGGGGCGGTTTCGGGCGTGCCGCAAGCCTGCACGTCACGCCCCTACGGGGCGCGCCGCACAAAGGCTTGCAAGGCAGCTGCGGTGCAGGTGGGCGGCAGGCGGGGGAGGTTTTATGTTCTGCGTGCCGCCCACGTCCCCGCCCGTTGCAACCCGTTCGGCTTTTGGCGCAGGGGGGCTTGCGGCGCTGCCGCGCCCGCCTATCTCCCGGCGGGCTCCTTTCCCTTTGCCGCTGCGCCGTTTCGCCCGCCGCCGCCAGAAAAGGCGCGGCGGGCGCTTCGCTGTGCCTGCGGTGCAGGCCGCTTTGCGGGCGCTTCCGGTGCCCTTACAGCGGCGTGCCGCAGTACGGGCAGAACTGGAACGACGGGTCGGATTCCCGCCCGCAGCCGGGGCAGCGCCGCTCCCGGCTGCGCGAAAACGGCATGGCGGACAGGTCGACCGACTCGATTTCGCCGCGCTCAATCGCCTTTCCCAGCTCCGCGGGCAGCTCGCAGGCCGCGCCGCAGCATACCGCCGACAGCATATAGCGTTTCCCAAACCGGAACACCGGGATCAAAAACAGGCTCAGGCATTGGGCGGTCACCCACACCTCAAACCGCGACATCCTGCCGCAAACCGGGCAGATCCCCTGCTGCGAAAACGGCAGCTCCCATTGCTTGGGCGTGATGCCCATCATAAAAAACATAGCCTTACCCTTTCCTGCCGTTGCCAGTCGGCTTTGGCGATAGCATAAAACATCGCGGCACACATGTCAACCGGTATATTCTACAAAATCCCGTTCTGTTTTTTGGGAGGATTCCGCCGCCCGCGATGGAGATGAAAAGCCCCCCAAAGCTTCCTTTGGGGGGCCGGAACTGTACTTACACAGCTTGTGGTTCACAAAACCGCTGCAAAAAGGTTCTTACTTCTTGTCAGCGTCGTCAACCGGGGTCTCGGTCTTGTCCGCGCCGTCAGCCGGGGTCTCGGTCTTGTCCGCGCCATCAGCCGGAGTCTCAGTCTTGTCCGCGCCGTCAGCCGGAGCCTCGGTCTTGTCCGCGTCCTCAGCCGGAGCCTCGGTCTTAGTCGGATCTGCGTTCTTGTCAGCCGGTGCCGGAGCCTCAGCCTTCTTAGCGTCGATGCCGATGGACTTCGCTTCCGCGTTCCAGGAAACCTCGAAGCCAAGCTTCTCGCCCAGGTCGCGCAGCTGGAAGTAAGTATTGCCGCCGATAGAGTAGCCCGCCAGCTCAACCTTCTCACCGTTGATCAGGATGCCCATCTTGGTGGAAGAAGCGGTGACAGCAGCCTCACCCTTGCCTGCTACGAGGTCGGTGTCCAGCTTGGTGTATGCCTTGCCGGTGGTCAGCTCGATGCAGAACTCGGTCTCGTTCCAAGCAACGTCAAACGTCGCGTCAGAGCCGGTCAGCGCAGCCGCGATATCGCGCAGCTTGAAATAGTTGAAGCCGTCGATGGTGTATGCGTCAAACGCAACCTTCTCGCCGTTAACAAGCACCGAGTTTGCGCTCAGTGCAGCCTCCTTCTTTACGACAACCGGTACGGTAACCTTGTCGTCCGTCGGGGCGGTTTCGCCCTCTGCGGGGGTCTCGGTCTTGTCAGCGTCCGCCGGAGCTTCCGTCTTATCAGCATCCGCCGGAGCTTCCGTCTTATCAGCGTCCTCCGGGGTCTCAGCCTTGTCAGCGTCGTCCGGGGTTTCAGTCTTGTCGGCATCTTCAGCCGGGGCTCCCGTCTTGTCGGCGTCTTCAGCCGGGGCGGTAGTCGCAGCGGGATCAGTGGTGTCAACCTTATCGTCCGCTGCAAAGGACATCGGGATCATGGTGGCAACCATCAGTGCCGCCAGGATCATGGACAGGATCTTGCGAGATTTCATTTGATTTTCCTCCATACTCATTTTACCATGAAATTTTAGTCGGCGCGCAAAAGCGGCTACCCTCGCGCGCGTTCCCAATGGTAACTGTATCAACTATATTTTACGCCTATTCGATACAGTTTTCAAATCACATTTTTGATAGATTCTTACCGGTGTTTTTTGTGTATTTTCAACAACTTAGCCAATTATCCTGGCAAATCCTGAAAACGCTTCCGAAAAATTCACAATTTGTTCATTTTTTGACCAGCCCCGGCAGCTCACAGATGCTTGATCACATACGCCGTTTTCTGCTGGTAAACCGACCCCGCCCGCAGGATCGGCTGCGGGAACGACGGCGTATTCACCGCGTTCGGGAACGCCTGCGCTTCCAGGCAGAACGCGTCCCGGTTGCCGTAATGCGCCCCACCCTTGCCGACCGGGGTGCCCTCCAGGCAATTTGCCGTGTACACTGGATGCCCAGCTCCGTGGTCCACGTTTCCAGTATGATCCCCGTTTCCTCACAGGTCGCTCGCGCCGCAGGCCGCAGGTTGCCCGGCGCGCCGCGTACCACCCAGTTATGGTCATAGCCGCCCGCCTGCCGCAGCTGCTCAAAGTCGTCGTCGATATGCGCCCCCAGCGGCTTTGGCATCCGGAAATCCATCGGCGTGCCTCCCACCGGCAGCACCGCCCCGGTCGGGATGCTGTAAGCGTCCGTCGGCGTATAGAAATCGGAGAACAGGGCCAGCTCCTGCCCAAGCACGCTGCCCGAGCCCGCCCCCGCGAGGTTAAAATAGGCGTGGTTGCTCAAACTGCACACCGTATCCTGGTCACAGGTCGCGCGGTACGAGATAATCAGCGCGCCCTCCTCGTCGATCGTATAAATCACGTCGGTACGCATTGTCCCCGGATAGCCGCTGTCGCCGTCCGGGCTCACAAGCGTCAGGTGCAGCCCATCCGTACAGGCCGACGGCTCCCACACCCGGCGGGAAAACCCGGATATGCCGCCGTGCAGGTGGTTGCGCCCATTATCGTTGCATTCCAGCGTATAACGCGTCCCTCCAAGCAGGAAGCTGCCCCCCGCAATCCGGTTCGCGCACCGCCCGACGATTGCGCCCAGGTATTGGTTCCCTTCGCGGTAATCGTCAAGCGTGTCGTATCCCAGCGCGATATCGACCGGCGCGCCCTCCCGGTCCGTCGTCTCAAACGTGCGCAGCGCCGCGCCGTAAGTGATGACCTCGGCGCGAACCCCGCCGTTTTCCAGCCGGAACCTGCGCACAGGCTCCCCGGAAGGCATTGTGCCAAACGGTTCCAGTTCCAGAATCTTCATAGATATCCACCTCTTTTCTTATACCTTACAGCATATCACATCCCAAACTGTTTTGCCAGCTTTTTTCCCGTAAAAACGGTCTTCCGCACAAAATCTTTTGCAAAAGCCCTCTCCTTGGGCTGTCCTCGCCGGACAGGCGCCCTACGCGGGCAGCGCCAGAGGGCCTGGGCCCTCTGGACTCCCTTCCCGGATGCTGGCGCATCCGCCCCTCCGCCGAAACCGTACCCCGGCCTTTTCACCGCCCCGCTTGAAAAACTTTTCAAAAACCGGGAACCTTTCCCTTTCCCGTTCGTCAAAATGGTACCGAATAAATTGCAGAGAGAGGTGCAACCTATATGAAAAAGCTCCTATCCACATTGCTTACGGTCTCGCTTCTGACCTCCGGCGCGCCTGCGTTTGCCGCCGCACCGGCAGATCCCTCCTTCGGCACGCCCAAAGCGCCCGCCAAAGGCGCGCCGGAAGCCGGCGAAGCTGCCGTGCCGTATGAAACCGCTGCCGAAGAGCCCGCCGCTTCCGAAACCGCGGAAAGCACAGGCAGCCCCAGCGCCCTCAGCGAACGCCTGCGCACCGTGATGCTGGCGGTCAAGGACAAGCTTGGCATCGGCGACGAATACGAGGAATTCACCGGCGAGCCCGACGAAAACACCATTTCCCCTCGCTGGGACCTTACCTGGTCGTCAGAAGGCCAACGCCTGAACGTCACCGCCGGGGAGGACGGCAAGATCTACAGCTACCGCCTCACCCTCTCCGACGACGACAGCTCCCGTTTCTGGGGCCTGGATGCCGCTTTCCCGAAGGTCGACAAGGCCGCGGCCCTCGCCGCCGCCCAGCGTTTCGCCGACTCCCTGATGGGCAGCGGCGAATCGGTCAAGCTGAAAACCTCGCCCAACTCCAACGACGGCCTCTATTTTACGGGCGCCCTGCTGATGAACGGCCTGCCCTCCCCGGTCGAAGTGAGCCTGAACCTGCGCGCGGAAGACCTCGCCCCCTCCTATTTCAGACGCTCGGATTCCTACACCAGCACCTATCCCGAGGTCCCCTCGCCCAAGAGCGCCACGACCGCCGCGAAAGCGGGCGAGCTCCTGCGCCCGACGCTGAAATTGGTGCCCCGTTACGTCCGCAGCAATGATGACGACAAGGCCGCATCCCTGCGCTATGTCCGCATCACCGACGGCGAGTATATCGTCACCGCGTCCGACGGCAAGCTGGTCAACCTCAACAAAGTGTATTCCGACCTTGCACGTTCGTCCACCACCACGAACGCAAAATTTGAAGCTGCCGCCGACGCAGGCGCTCCCGAGGGCATGGGCGACTCCGCCGCGTCTGCGCCCAGCGCCGCCGAGCTCAAGTCGATCGAGAGCATGAAGGACGTGCACACCAAGGAAGCGCTCGACACTGCGGCGCGGGCAATCCCGGCGCTGGGCCTCGGTTCCGAATGGACGCTGGAACGCGCCAGCTATTCGATGGATCAGGAATCGGGCGACGTGAGCGCAGCGCTGCGCTACACCCGCCCCATGAACGCCGGCGAGCGCAAAAAGGCAATCGAAGAACTTGGCGAGATCGACGATTATTTTCAGACAGTGCGCAAAAATATCACGCTGGACGCGCGCACGGACGAATTGCAGTCGGTCTATACCAGCAACTATTACTGGATGGACGAACAGGACAGCAAGCAGACCGCCGCCCAGCGCGCCGCCGCAGAAGCTTTCCTCTCCGAGCAGTTTCCAGGCAAATGGACGGAAGTCAAGCTTGACGAGGACTCTGACGGCAGCACGCTGCGCTATGTCCGCCAGGTGAACGGCTACCCGTTCCAGGAAAACGGGCTGTCCATCAGCATGGGCACGGACAATACCGTCAGCCAGCTGGACGTCAGCTGGGACGACGACGTCAAATTCGCCCCCGCAGACGATATCCTGACCCCGGAGGAAGCGGTTGCCGCCTGTGTAAAGGCGTTTGAAATGCCGCTGAGCTATATCGAATACCCGCAGATGAAGGGCAACGTGCTTTCCTATCACTACGTCCTCGCCTATGCTTTCCGCAGCAGCCGCGACGAATATTTCGGCGGCATCGACGCGAAAACCGGCGAGCCCATCTGGACCAGCTACCGCAGCCAGAGCCAGTTTGAATACGACGATCTTGCGGGCGCGTTTGGGCGCACCCAGATCGAAGCCCTTGCCGCCTACGGCATCGGCCTCCCTGGCGGCTCCTTCCGCCCAAAGGATACCCTCGACCAGAAAACCATGCTCATCCTGCTCCTCAGTGCCTGTGGGAACAGGGTCGAGCCGAGGGACGAAAGCGGTCTTGACGAACTGTACTCGATGGCGTATAATGAAAACCTGCTCAAAGCCGCCGACCGCAACCCGGACGCGGCAGTCACCCGTCTGTCCTTCCTCAAGACGCTGCTTGGCGCGTCTGCATACGGGGAAGCGGCAAAGGTGCAGGGCATCTACACCTGCCCGTTCACCGACCGCGCGCAGATTGCGCAGGCCGACCTCGGCTACGCAGCGCTGGCCTACGGGCTGGGCGTTGCGCGCGGCGACGACAAGGGCAGGCTCAACCCCGGCAGCACCATGACCCGCCAGGAAGCGGCGGTCATGCTGTATAATTTTATGATGCGCTGACGCGCAGCAGCCTTTGTACGTGACAGCGCAAGGGCGGCAGGGGATGATTCCCCAATGCGCGGCAGCAACGCCCCAAGCCGCATCCGCCGCAGCTTTCCCGCGAAACGGGAAGCCCGTGCAGGCGGCGCTTCGGGGCGCGGGATTTCCCTCAATGGAACGTGCGCAGGCTATACCGTCAGCTGTCCAGGCAGGCGGGGCCGGTTTCCGGTTCCCATCGTATAGACAACCGCCAGCCGCAGGGCGGAACGGATGCAGGCAGCGCGCACCACATTTCGGGATTGGCACAAAGGAAAGGAAAAGCGAAAAAACATGAAAACAGCGAAATTCTGGAAAACAGCCGTCCTTGCGGCGGCAGCAACCCTCCTGCTCGGGGCATGCTCGGGCGGGGAACAGGCCCCGACCACCGGCCCGGACGATCCCGGCACAGCAAGCGGCGAGCCCTCGGAAAACCTGGAAACCACCAGCGGCCTGCCGGTACTGGGGGAATCGCCGTATAAGCTTACAGCTTCCGAGGAAGGAGCGACCGATTTTGAAACGCTGAACACCGATTACCAGTCGCCCTATCAGAACGACACGTGCGTAAACATTTCGCCGTCGTTCCTTGGCGGTGACACCGGACTGTCGGTATTCAAGTACACGCTGTCAAACGACACCTTCCTGCTGTATGACGGCGCGGTGTACCCGCTCGGCGGCAGCGGCGGCGACGGCGTAACCAGCATGGCGATGGCCGATTTCACGGGCGACGGCGCTTACGAGCTGTATTACGCATATTCCTCCGGCTCGGACTCGCATGTAGGCTATTTTGACCCGGCAACCAAGGAAACCCATGACGATATGGACGCGTTCCGCGGCACGGCAATCGTGCTGGCGGCGGACGGCAGCAATCTGAACATCTATGCCGCCGAGGTTTCCGATTACGAAAGCCTGACGTCGATGGTACTGACCTCCGGCCAGCAGATCGCTTCCGTTGGCAGCAAGGGCTCTGCCCCCGCTGTTATAGCGGTTGACGCAGCCCCGGACAGCAGCGAAGCTGTAGCCACAGAGGACGCTGGTACAGCGGCCTGACAGCTTCCGCCCCCTCAGCGGGCATGCGAAGAAGGCGCTCCCCTTTTGCGGGAGCGCCTTCTTTTTCGCCTAAGCCCAATGCATGGGCTTTTTTCGCAGCTGCACAATGTAATCTGGCTGGGATGTTGCGGGCAAACGCCTGCAAATGCGGGGGCAAGGCCGTACAGCCAGAGTGCCGCCCTGCGGATGCAGCCCCTCACTTGACTGCATGATGTACCCGGTCGCGCTCTTCGGCACGCTTGGCATTGCCCCAGCGGTCCAGCGAACCCACCAGATAACCGGTAATGCGGCGGATCCGCTCGAAGGGGACGCCTTCCCCGACGCGGCGCTTCTGCTGTTTCATAATTTGTCCCTCCTTTGCTTGAATACCCTTTTCGGGCGTCCTGGGATGTGCGGGTTTACGGTTTCCGCCTTCCCTAATTCTATTGTAGCAAATGAGGTGTACGATAAACCGGACTTGTCAATGCTGCGCGCGCATTTTCCGACGAAAAGCAACGGTATCGAACTATCCCGCATTCTTCGGGAAACGGCACATAAAAACACAGCCTGAAAAACCAAGCTGTGCTTTGTGTCAAACGCCTTATATCCGCGCTCAAAATATTACTGTCCTTCGTCCCCGCCCGCAGGCGGTGAAAGGGATTCCAAAGGGACGAGTCCCTTTGGCGCTGCCCGCGTAGGGCCGCCCGCCGCGTAGGCGCGGGGTGCAGGGGCAGCGCCCCTGCCGCCGTCCGCGGAGGACATCCGGCGTCAGTCCTTGTTCTTTTCGTCGTTCTTGTCGCCGTCTTTTGCCTTGTCGTCCCCGCCTTCCTCTGGGGTGCTGCCGTCGTCAGAGAGGATAGGCGTGTCCGCCATCATCTGCTGGAGGAATTCACTGGTCGTGGACGTTTTGACCACATGGATCACCTGCTTTTCCGTTACAAGGAACTCCGTAAGCCCGAAATGGAGCGCGGCCTTGGTCGCATTATCAGCGTTCTCGTCGACCTCCTTCGGATACCAGTCATAGGTGTAGCCCATGCGCGTCCACGCCTGGTTGACAGTCGCGTAGCTGTAAAGCGCATTTGCCGTGAACCAGTCGTAAAAAAGATCGTCCGGCGGCGTGGTAAAGCTGTTGGTCATCGTGCTGGTCATGACATCAGAGGAGTACGCAGGGCGCACAACACTCTCCGGGTTGACCCAGAACGTAGTAAAATGGGTGTTTTTGCTGTTGGGGTCGGTCAGCGGGGGCAGGCCGAGCAGCTGCTGGAGCCGCAGGTCGGTGTTGTCCTTCCCGAACTGGTCGTTGTTCTCTTTTTCACGGTACCACGTGGACAGCTCCTTGAGGGAATACGCCGTAATATTGCCGTAGCTGAGCGTAACGTCCTCGCCCTCTTTATAAGTGCCGGGGTTGCGGTGCCAGGTGCACAGCAGGACGCGCCCGTTTCCGTCGTGTTCAACGCCGGTGCTGTCAGGCGCAAGGGTCACGAGCGCTTTCGGTGGGTTCATGCCGCTTGGCAGCTCGTGGGGTTCGGCAAGCAGGGTGTCATACACGGCCTGCTGGTACATTTCATCAGAATGCGGCGGCTCGGGCTCTTCCGGCTTGGAAAGCAGCCGGACGACCACGCCTACCGGGATACAGCACAAAACGATCAAAATGAGCACGATGATGACCGGAAAGCGCCATTGGAACAGGACACGGCGCGCGGTCAGCTTCTGTGGTTGTCTTCTCGGTCTGTCACTCATTCTTTAACATCCTTTCTTTGGTATCCCCAGTCTGCCCGCCGCCGTCCAGCTTGCGTTTCTGGAAGTGGTAGGTTACGCGGGTGAGGAGCGCTTCGGGGAGCAGGTGCTTGGCCGCAAGCGACAGGCGCATCGCAGCGCCGGGGACGAGCACGCCGCGCCCGGCAAGCAGCCCTTCCACGCCAAAGCGGGCGACGGCGCGGCTGTCCAGCCCGGGCAGGGCAAAGCGCACGTCGGCAACGCCGTTAAATTCGGTGTTGACCGGGCCGGGGCACAGGGCGCAGACGCAGACGGCGCTGCCCTCGTGGCGCAGCTCCTCGCGGATGGCCTGGGTCAGCCGGAGGACGTAGCTTTTGGTTGCGTAATACGCGGCCATCAGCGGCCCGCCCGCCATAAATCCGGCGGAAGACGCGACGTTAAGGAGGCAGCCGTGGTTTTGGGTGCGGAAGTCGCGCAAAAACAGCTTGGTGAGTACGTGAACGGCGGTGACATTGGTCTGGATCATGCGCAGCTCGGTGTCGAGGTCGGTTTCGGTGAAGGCGCCGAACAGGCCAAAGCCCGCGTTATTCACGACAATTTCCAAATCATTGCTGCGCGTATCGCGGTACAGCTGTTTGCAGGCGTCGACGCTGGACAGGTCTGCGGTAATGATGCGGCATGGCACGCTGAGCTCGGCGGCGAGCTCATGCAGGCGGCTGCCGCGCCGCGCGACGAGGATCAGGCTGTAGCCCCTTCCGGCGAGCTCGCGTGCGATATCGCGCCCAATGCCGGAGGAAGCGCCGGTTACAAGGGCCTGTTTCATGGTTCATCCTCCTTGTGGCAGCAGCCGCATGTGGAATGGGGGCATTGCTTGCAGCCCTGGCAGCTGCCGTTCCTGCGCCATGAGCGCACGGCGAGGGCCGCGAGGGCGGCAAGGGTGGTTAATATGATAAAATCGGCCATTTTACGTGGTTCTCCTTTTGGGGGCCGCCATACTTGAGAGTGGCGGGGGTGAAACGGCTGTGCCCAAGAGGTTTACAGCACAGCCCGGTATCCCGCTTTTAATTTTACATGATAATTGCGGTTTGGTCAACCGTTTCCGCTGCGGGGCGCGCCAAAATTTTCTAACCGCGCCTGCGCCGCACTCGTTTCTGCTCGCTGCGCCTGCGCGGCGAGCGGCGGGGCTCTGCCCCTGCACCCCGCGCCTGCGCGGCGAGCGGCGGGGCTCTGCCCCTGC
>QXXE01000357.1 GCA_009911355.1 Clostridiaceae bacterium
AGCGGAGTAACAGGAGTCTTGGACGCATCGGAGGCTACAGATTTTTGAGCCGGAATAATACCGTTGACAAACGCGGCAGCTTTCTGTGCGTCGGTTGCCAACTCCATAAATAGGTCGCTGTACGCCTCGGTCTGTGTGAAAGCGTCCTGGATCTCCTGGGTCTTGATAAACCGCCGACCATCAGGCGACTTCTCGCCATAGGCGCGCAGAACGATATCCTTAAACAGAGCGATGATCTGCTTGCCATCCTTTGCAGCAACGATGCGGTTAATCATCTCCACAAGGCCGCCGTCAACGGAGAGCTCCATCTCGGTCACCTCGGCCCGGGTGAGGTTAAAATAAAAATCCTCGGTGCGGGAAATACCGTTGTAGTCCGTGTAAGTTCTTGTCTGTTTCAGCATAGTAAGTTTTCTCCTTTCAAAAATTAAAGGAAGTGGAGCCCTCGGTTAAGAGAACTCCACTTCGCAGAATGCATAGAGATTATGATGTACTTAGGATGGGCTGTATCAGCCAGCAGCCGCCATGTCTTTAAACAGCTCGATGAGCTCAGAGGGCATGGGAAGGCGAGGCTCAACACCATCATCACCGCCCTCAGTGGTGGCGTTCTTGCCATACAGGATTTCCTCCAACGCAGCCAACTTCTCGGCAGAAGTCTTGGTGGAGTTAATTAC
>QXXE01000358.1 GCA_009911355.1 Clostridiaceae bacterium
ACTATGAATCTCTGGATGCTGCTTAGGCATTGATATCCTTGTAAAAAAAGTGTCAACCAATATTGACAATATCATTCGCCGCCCATTTGCACTCATAGCCGGGGTGGTAGCGGCGGGTTCTCCCTGTCCGGCGGTATTCCAGCGTTCCCGGCGTGGGGATTTCCTGCTCCGTGAGCATACGGGCTATCTTGGTCGGTCCGTTCCCGGCAAGGCAAAGGCTGTAAATCTGCTTCACCACGGGGGCGGCTTCTTCGTCAATGATGAAATTTTCGTCCTCGTCCATGAGGTAGCCGTACACGGGCTTGCTTGTGACAGGCTTCCCACTCATGCCTTTTGAGCGTTTTACCGCCCGGATTTTCTTGCTCGTATCCCTCACCAGCCATTCGTTAAAAATGTTACGCAAGGGCGCAAAATCGTTGTCGCCCTGTGCGCTGTCAACGCCGTCATTGATGGCAATGAAACGGACGCCGTTCTGTGGGAAAATCATTTCACTGATTTGGACAAGACCACAAAAATTATGAAGCGGAGCTGCTGACGATTTTGCTTTTCTCATGGAGCATAGAGTTTTTTCTTGACAAGAGTACGCACAGGTGTTATTATTACTTCCGCAGGTAAAGATAGGAAAGCAGCGGGTGATGGAAGAATCTGGACACAAGAGGCGGATGATGCTG
>QXXE01000359.1 GCA_009911355.1 Clostridiaceae bacterium
AGCGGAGTAACAGGAGTCTTGGACGCATCGGAGGCTACAGATTTTTGAGCCGGAATAATACCGTTGACAAACGCGGCTGCTTTCTGTGCGTCGGTTGCCAACTCCATAAACAGGTCGCTGTACGCCTCGGTCTGTGCGAAAGCGTCCTGGATCTCCTGGGTCTTGATAAACCGCCGGCCATCAGGCGACTTCTCGCCATAGGCGCGCAGAACGATATCCTTAAACAGAGCAATGATCTGCTTGCCATCCTTTGCAGCAACGATGCGGTTAATCATCTCCACAAGGCCGCCGTCAACGGAGAGCTCCATCTCGGTCACCTCGGCCCGGGTGAGGTTAAAATAAAAATCCTCGGTGCGGGAAACACCGTTGTAGTCCGTGTAAGTTCTTGTCTGTTTCAGCATGGTAAGTTTTCTCCTTTCAAAAATTAAAGGAAGTGGAGCCCTCGGTTAAGAGAACTCCACTTCGCAGAATGCGTAGAGATTATGATGTACTTGGGATGGTCTGTATCAGCCAGCAGCCGCCATGTCTTTGAACAGTTCGATGAGCTCAGAGGGCATGGGAAGGTGAGGCTCAACACCATCGTCACCGCCCTCGGTGGTGGCGTTCTTGCCATACAGGATTTCCTCCAACGCAGCCAACTTCTCGGCAGAAGTCTTGGTGGAGTTAATTAC
>QXXE01000360.1 GCA_009911355.1 Clostridiaceae bacterium
GTCACTCGACTAGTGAGCTATTACGCACTCTTTAAATGATGGCTGCTTCTAAGCCAACATCCTAGTTGTCTGGGCAACGCCACATCCTTTTCCACTTAACATATATTTTGGGACCTTAGCTGGTGGTCTGGGCTGTTTCCCTTTCGACTACGGACCTTATCACCCATAGTCTGACTCCCAAGTTAAATTATTTGGCATTCGGAGTTTGTCTGAATTCGGTAACCCGAGAGGGGCCCCTCGTCCAAACAGTGCTCTACCTCCAATAATCATCACTTGAGGCTAGCCCTAAAGCTATTTCGGAGAGAACCAGCTATCTCCAAGTTCGATTGGAATTTCTCCGCTACCCACACCTCATCCGCTCACTTTTCAACGTAAGTCGGTTCGGTCCTCCATTCAGTGTTACCTGAACTTCAACCTGGACATGGGTAGATCACTTGGTTTCGGGTCTACGACCAGATACTCATTCGCCCTATTCAGACTCGCTTTCGCTACGGCTCCACATTTACTGCTTAACCTTGCATCAAATCGTAACTCGCCGGTTCATTCTACAAAAGGCACGCCATCACCCATTAACGGGCTCTGACTATTTGTAAGCACACGGTTTCAGGTTCTATTTCACTCCCCTTCCGGGGTGCTTTTCACCTTTCCCTCACGGTACTGGTTCACTATC
>QXXE01000361.1 GCA_009911355.1 Clostridiaceae bacterium
TTAAGCGGATTTGCAAATATTACATTTAATATCCTCCTAAGGCGTTTAACCGTAATAAATGAAGAAACATCCACAGAATTTCTGCTTCGCCAAGAAAATATCTGGAGAAAAATACTTTCGATCCGGCCGCTGGGAATGTTTTATCCTACCCCTCCTATTACAATAAGAATTACGGTGAGAGGCACGGCAGCCAACCGTGTCTTTTTCCGCATTGTTGCCAAAGCTGTTAGAATGAGAGAGTATTGGCCTGACGTTCACCTCCAAGGACTGACACGTCCGAGAGAAAGTCCGTCAGCCAGCCTCTCATTCGCAGCGTTCGATTTATGCAGGTAGAGCCGCCTCGTCCAGGCTATTGCCCGGCCCGGTGCGTCCGTGTCATCAAATAGATTGAATCGGCAATGATGGAAAGGCTGGTCGCCAAATCATGATCTACGATAGGAGTGTTGGAGAATGAACGCAGTGGGGATTGATATTTCCAAAGGGAAGAGCATGGTATCGGTCATACGGCCTTTGGGCGAGGTGGTGGCAAAACCGTTTCCAGTGTGTCACACCGGCAGTGAACTCAAGGAGCTGGCAGACTACTTGAAAAGTCTGGACGGTGAGACGCGGGTGATCATGGAGCATACCGGGCGGTACTATGAACCGGTGGCTCAGTACCTCCACGACGC
>QXXE01000362.1 GCA_009911355.1 Clostridiaceae bacterium
CCACCCACGGCAACTGCCCGACAATTTGTCAGCTCCACAGGACGTTCCAATTGATGGTCTTGTAGCCACTGTTCAGTTTTTTCATGCATAGGTCTGTCTTGACCTAAAGCATAATTAAGGGCGCTCGCTGCACTTGCGCCATTGCTTATTTTTGCAATTGTTGCCATAACTCTTGATACCCCTTTTGAGCTTGAGCGAGTACTCCGTATGTATAGCGTAAAGCCTCGATCAGCTCTTTATCTTGGTTGTCCATCCGATCGAATTGATTGAGTTTCTTGGCGATTTGATTTAAATTGGTTCCTTGTTTTGAGAGTTCTAATAATAAAGATTTCGCTTGGTCATGTTCGAGATAAGGTTTTTTTAAATGAGATTTTTGTGCTAATTTTTTCGCATAAAGATTCGGAGAGAGTCCATATGTTTCTCCTGAAATTTTCAGCTTATTGTATTGTTCTTCAGATAATCTAAATTGAATGTACTTTGTTTGATTTTGTGATACTTCTTTCTGATCCATAAATAGCCTCCTCAAAGATAAAATGCCCCAGCGCTCATTCCTCAATCGCCCTTTGTCATTGATTTTGTAATAAGCATTGCGCCCTATTCGGTTACAATCATTATAACAAAATAGACCATATAAAGCCATAAATACTGCAAGCTATCACATTGTA
>QXXE01000363.1 GCA_009911355.1 Clostridiaceae bacterium
ATTTACTTAAACGAAACCATATCTTCGATTTCCGGCTTATTCAGGATCTCGCCGATGCGGATACCGAAGTTGTCGTCGATCACGACCACCTCGCCGCGCGCGATGCACTTGCCGTTGACGAACAGGTCGACCTGGTCGCCCGCCAGCTTGTCGAGCACCACCAGCGAGCCCTTCGAGAACGCAAGGATATCCTGCACCTTTTTGCGCGTCCTGCCGATCTCGACCGTCACCTCAAGCGGCACGCCCATGATCAGGTCGAGGTTCTGCGCCTGGTCCTCGCCGAGCGTCTCGCCATTTGCCAGCTTGGGCATCGCGGGGGGCTGTGTGCTGATCACCTTCGGCTCCGGCGGCTCGGGGGCCGCGGGCTGCTGCGGCGGGTAGGGCCAGCCATACGGCGGCATATAATAATATGGATATGGCATCTGCGCCGCGTCCGCCCCGGCGGGCATCGGCGGCATCCCGGGCATCTGCATCCCCGCCATCTGCGGCGGCATGCCAGGCGTCTGGCCCGCCATCTGCGGCATTTGCTGCTGCGGCGCTGCCACTGGCTGCGGCTGGGCCGCTGCCGCGGGCTGCGCGGCTGGGGGGGCGGGCTGCGGGGCAGACTGCTGCGCCATCAATTTTTCGATTTCTTCCTGGGAAAGCTTGCCGCCCGAAGGCTCGGG
>QXXE01000364.1 GCA_009911355.1 Clostridiaceae bacterium
ATTTACTTAAACGAAACCATATCTTCGATTTCCGGCTTATTCAGGATCTCGCCGATGCGGATACCGAAGTTGTCGTCAATCACGACCACCTCGCCGCGCGCGATGCACTTGCCGTTGACGAACAGGTCGACCTGATCGCCCGCCAGCTTGTCGAGCACCACCAGCGAGCCCTTCGAGAACGCAAGGATATCCTGCACCTTTTTGCGCGTCCTGCCGATCTCGACGGTCACCTCAAGCGGCACGCCCATGATCAGGTCGAGGTTCTGCGCCTGGTCCTCGCCGAGCGTCTCGCCGTTTGCCAGCTTGGGCATCGCGGGGGGCTGGGTGCTGATCACCTTCGGCTCCGGCGGCTCGGGGGCCGCGGGCTGCTGCGGCGGGTAGGGCCAGCCATACGGCGGCATATAATAATATGGATATGGCATCTGCGCCGCGTCCGCCCCGGCGGGCATCGGCGGCATCCCGGGCATCTGCATCCCCGCCATCTGCGGCGGCATGCCAGGCGCCTGGCCCGCCATCTGTGGCGGCATTTGCTGCGGTGCTGCCGCTGGCTGCGGCTGGGCCGCTGCCGCGGGCTGCGCGGCTGGGGGTGCGGGCTGCGGGGCAGACTGCTGCGCCATCAATTTTTCGATTTCTTCCTGGGAAAGCTTGCCGCCCGAAGGCTCGGG
>QXXE01000365.1 GCA_009911355.1 Clostridiaceae bacterium
TCGACGCCGGTGCCGAACACGTCGGCGAGCAGCACCTGCCCGACCGCGACCGGCGCTTTCACGGTCACGGAGTCAAGCAGCCGCATTGCGTCAAAAATCTTGCCTTTCGGCAGCGGCGCGCTGCTTTTTACCGGCAGCCGCGGCGTGCGCGCGCCGCTCAGGCGCACCGTTGAGGTCAGCGTCCGCACCGGGTTTTTCAGCTCGTTTTTGCCGTAGGCTTCGCCGCGCGGGCAGCTGTTGCCGGTCACTTGATAGCCGTTTTCCTCGTCGACCTGCAAATGGCAGCCCTTCGGGCAGGTGATACAGATGATCTGGGTCATTTCCCGTCGCCCCCTTCCTCAACCTGGACGGTCAGCGCGCCCACCGCCTTGTCCAGAAGCACGCGCGGCAGCTTGATGCTCTCCATCTCGCCCGGCGCGAGATGCTCGCGCGCGAAGGCGGCAATCTGCGTGCCGTTCTCGTCGCGGACGACGATTTTCGCGTCGCGGTAGACCGCACGCACCCGGAAGAACACCGACACGCCATCCTTCGCGTTGTCCATGCGGATCTGCTGCGGCACGGTGTAGCCCACGCCGTTGCCGCCCTTCAGCGGGAGCAGCGGCTCGGCTGCGGGCGCGTGCCCCGCACAGTAGGCGGCGGCTGCGTGCCCTGCACGCTGGCT
>QXXE01000366.1 GCA_009911355.1 Clostridiaceae bacterium
ATTTGTTTGCCACATACTTACATTCTCTGCTCTTTTGCGCTGTTTGTCTACCCTTTTCTACTCTTGATTCGCATTATGAATCTCTGGATGCTGCTTAGGCATTGATATCCTTGTAAAAAAAGTGTCAACCAATATTGACAATATCATCCGTCAAGGGCAGGCCCCTGCGGGGTGGCTGCTTTCCTTCTTCTGGCTCAGAATCTTGGAACAGGCCATGGCGCTACGTACCTGTAATCAGGCACACCGTGCTTCAAAAGGGGGCTTATATCCATTGTAGGAATGGGGGCGCACATGGTTGTAGGTGACATAGGCGAATTCTTCTACTACCTGGTACATCTGCTCCTCCGTCCTGAATTCATACAGATTGGTGCATTCGTTTTTCAGGGTGTTGAAATACCGTTCCATCGGCGCATTGTCGTACGGGTATCCCGCTTTGCTCATGCTCTGGGTCACACCAACAGATTCACAGAATTCCACAAATGCTTTTGATGTGTACTGGCTTCCCTGGTCGCTGTGCAGGATCAGCTCTTTCCTGGAACCCGGCTGTGAATCCAAAGCCTTTTGCAAGGTGCGGATTGCAAGCTCGCTGGTGATGCGCCGGTCTGTAATGCTGGCCACCACGCTGCGGTCATGGAGGTCTATGATGGTG
>QXXE01000038.1 GCA_009911355.1 Clostridiaceae bacterium
GTTTCAGCTCTATCTACATCTTTTTGGTAGGTTTCATAGGTCACAGTCTTCCCGATGTTAGGATTGGCTTTCAGCCACATATCGGGATAAGCAACCTCTTCAACGGAATCCAGCTTATACCACCAGATTGACACCTGAGGCATTGGCCGGCCAACACCCTGTAGGATGTTCATTAACTCCATTTTGATTGTGTCACCTGCTCCGTTTCGGACTGTGCCTTCGGAGCTTGTGGCCACGATCAGGTAGTCATCTAACTTGGATGCACCTTGTTCAATGGCTCCAATGACGTCTTCACGAGCATCCGCAGAAGAAAGCCACTCGTCAACCGTAGCAACCTTGCAACGTAATCCCTGAAGCTTGTCCACCGACATCGGACGAACTTCGATCAGGGAGCCGGAAATAAAGTTCTCGATGCCCTTCTTCGTCGAAGCCAGCTTAACTCGATTCATGAGATTGCCGGTCGTGTTCTGGATAGAACCCTCTGTCAAGAACTGGAATACAGGGCCGCGAGCTCTTGTGATAGCAGTTTTGATCGGGTTGATGATCTCCTCTGCCTGCTTCATAGTTGGGGCCGTAGTGATTTGATGTGTGGTAGATCCGTCAACGACCAGAGAGTATGCCTGAATGCAGGAGTCATACAGCGACTTCGCTGCACCTCGTCCAACAATCAGATACTGCTTATTCACTAACCGTTTCTTGATCTTCTTATTGACGTATCGTCCGCCATGCCCATCTCGATTGGGAACATAAACTGAACGTGTCTCAAAGTAGTACCAACCAAACACCTGCTCGCCCCAGAGCTTGAAGCTATCCAGCAAATGCAAATCGGAGCCGTCGGTCAATGTCAATTCATTTTCACAGAACTCGACCCAACCATCAACAACTCTATCGTCATAGTAATACATTGGATCGGCAATCAAATCGTCAATCCTGTGCATTTCCAAGTCGATCTCTCTGCATACCGGGATTTCGCCTCGAATTACAGCGTCTCGAAAAGCGCCGTAATATTTGGGGACGGCAGTGTTTGATAACATCTGCTCACCCCTTACTGCCCAAGCAATTTCCTGCCGACAAGCACAAGGTCCGAAAATTTCTGATCTATCATCTTGGTTTGGTAGACATCTTTCGGAACCACCTGTTCCATGTCAAATACTATAACAGGAGACTTGGCTTTGAATCCGCCATAAATGGCATCGTTTGTGTCGAGAACTGCTCCATAACCAGCTTCTTTGCAGGCGTTGAAGAACTTCGTCCGCTGAGTAGTTACGTCTTTTCCTTTGCGGGCATCGCCAGCACCATCATAAGGAATGACGTAATTGAACATTCGATACACAATCTGAAGTTCATCAGCAGTTTGGGTGTAGTCGCCCTGCTTCATCTTTTCCAAGACTTGCCGGACTTCGCGATAGCCCTTAAACTTGTACTTATCGCTCACAAAGTAGCTCTGCATACGGTCCTCATCCATGACGAAATTGTAGAAGTCCCGATCTTTCTTAAAGAGCTCTCTGAACACCTCTGCACCAGAATCTTCACTGGCAACTTTGATGTCTTTCTTCAGCGAGTTGTCAATGCGGTACTTCATGAAGTTTCCAGTACCAATCGGATTCCCATTCTCATCGTAGACAGTCCTGGGAATAGGCCGATTGAATAAAGCATTGTACTGGTGCTTATCCAAGACGTTGTGAGTGGCGTAGAACATATCAGTGTTCTTGGTGCGGTCACGGTCATAGGACAATGTACTAAGAGTGGTTTTATCAGCTTTCAGAACCTCGTCGAAATGCCGCTTGTTGTAAATGCTGTTGCCAGCCTTCCGTTTATTGCGGATAGCCCTTCTCTGAGATGGGCTATAATCGCCACCGCCCAAAGGATAAGGGGGCCCATGTCGCACGCCCCATTTTTGGTTCAGAATACCATGATGGGCCAGTTGTTCCATAAAAACGCCCTCCTATCCTCTCAGTTCTTTGATTGCGAAAGCGATGCTGAGTGCTGAGCCAGTGATGGCTAAAACACTCCCGGCAAATTCGAGAGTATCTTTCACCATGGTGCGGCCTTTGGAGACCTCCGAAGAAGAGGTATCGGAAAACAGTTTGTTGTACTGCTGCTCCAAGAGCTGGCGATTGATCTGATCCCGAAGTTCCTTGTCGCTCATCTTGGATAAGTCGAATTTCTTGGTCGCAGGCTTTGGTGCGGTGGTCTGTTCGAGCTTCTTGAACTCTTTCACCAGATCGGAGTTAGCATCCACAACCTTTTTAGACCGTTCTAAATCCTCACGAACCCAACGGTCTGGGTCGCCGCCTTCTTTCAGAATTGCTCTGTTTTCCTTTTTCTTCATGTTGTTTTCGGCAACATCCCGGTCATAGCGTCTTTGGCCGGCGGCTGTCAGAGAGCCGTCTGCATTCTGGTAACGACGCACACCCCATCGCTGACCTTTGATTCCGTGATGGCGAAGTTCCATTTTGAGTTTCCTCCTCTCTACTAAATTCATCAAACAGATTCAGCCGCAACATTAAGACGCCACTCAAACTCACTGATCTGCTTATTGATGGAATCAATAGCAGCGGAGCTGAGCGGCGGATCAAACAGCAGCTTAACCTTAAGATGCATATAAGATTTTACGAGGGAAAAGTTATTGGGTTCTTTGGTAATGAAGCTATCCCACTTCTCACCCTCGCCTGTGATGGAGAAACCGTTGGGCGGGCCGACACCCAGTTGTGTCAGGATCGAAAACACACCGTTGATATGCATGATGAGATCAGCGTCAAAGTGTGTATAACTTTCGTCGATGCCCAACAGCTTCTTGATGGAGGTCAGGATACTTTCGGTCATCTCCATAGCAGAACCTCCTATTTCTTGAGGGCGATATACTTCCTCATGCAGAAGCCTTCGATACCAGTCTCAGTAACGACTTTGAAAAAGTCGTTAGTAGACTCAGCCATGTCGACCATGACCTTAGAAAGCGCGTCGATGGTGACCAGGACTTCCGCATCAGCAGACGGCTTCTTGCGGACATTGAGCTTCAGGCAGTCGGCAACCACACCAGTAGTAAAGCTCTTCGTCACTTCAGCAGACGCGGTCTCCTCAATCGGATGCGCCTCAGAACAAAGCTCCTTACTGTTGGGTTCACCATGAGCCGGAACATCCTTCGGATCGAGACGATCACGACGACCCTGAGAATTGTTTTGCATTTCGGTTTCCTCCTTATCAATGTAATAGCCCAAATCGACAAAAAGAGAAGAATTCAGTTTTGGGTGCGAACTTCTCCGCTATCTCTTCCATGGGCAAGTGTCATTCGGGCGACGTTCAACAGGCTCTTGGAGCAGTAGATGTTCATCGCCATAGTGAATTGCGAGGTGCGTATCGTGAATTGTGGTGATTAGGTATTCCGGATTGAGAAGAAGTTCGCTTCTGTTGCGGATATCCTCTGGCCGAATGGGATTCATATGGTGAATAATAACTCGGCCAAATATTTCTCTACCAGGAATACCGAGGTCACAACCTTCATCTCTGGAAATGACAAAGTCCCTCACGCGCCGCCATTCAGGCGAACGATAAAAGAACTGGTTCATGTACCGATCAAATCCAAAAGTCTCTTTACCAACTTCTCCATTCAAACGGAGATATTGATACCTTGCCTGAAAAGTTGGAAGAAGTATCAACTCCGAATAACATTTAATAGTCGTCATCGGGATCACCCTCTTCCTCGTCATCGCCACGATACCGGCCCATAGCCTTCATGACTTTGGGCAGAAGTTCTTCAAGCCGGTCAGCGGCCTTGATGGATTCTGCTTTAGCTGCTGCGAGATCGCGCTGCTTCTCCAAAAGTTCTTTCTCGACCCGAGCCTTCGTGGAGCCACGCTTAACAAACTCTGTAATGAGCTGAGAAGAGGCAGTTCCATCTCGCAACTGCTGTTCGGCAAGATCCATAGCCAAAGATATCATCTGGTTCTCTCTTGCCTCCGGGGTTAAAGGAGTTCTTGTTCTCGGAGTCCCGGACAGCTTCACAGCTTTTGCCACCTTGCCACCTCCTCTCGGTTAGTTTCGTGGTAGATGCTGCGAGAATGCTATGGTTTTGGGAATAGTTTAGGGCGGCATTTGAAGGAGCCCGCATAAACGAATTTGGCAGCGAGGGAGAAAAAATCGCCTGCACGCTTCTTCACCCTTTGGTGGATGGAGAGGAGGTGTCTCCCGAGTGAAAGCATGAGACGACGAAAAGGGACTCGCTGGTTATATCCGCCTTGTGGGCTCGTTCAAATGCCGCCCCAGACCAAAACGCTTTTCAAAAAATATCCCCCGGAGAATTTTCAAAGACCGCCGCGATGCACAGGGGGTGTGTATTTCGCGGGTACCCCCTATGCCCTTGAACTTCTCCGAGGAATAGTGTTTTGATGCCAATGTCGTTGATGATTTTCGCCGAAAGTTAATCAAGCACTTGCCGCAGGTTCGGGTTTGGCAGTTGTGCGAACCTTTTTGTAGATGCCCAATGGATTATACTTGACGATATCGTCAATGGCACGCTCGACTTCCTGTTCGTTCTCAGCGCTGGAGAGCTGATCGGAAGTACGGGCGATACGCGCCAAATAGGCGCAGGAATGGTATCCCTTGCCTTCATCGAATTGATACCAGGTATCGAATTGGGTAAAAGGATCATACGGATTATCGATCGTTGTCAGTGCGCATCGAGCCATTCACTCTCACTTCCTTGCATTATAGATTTGCCATACCATTTATGAACCATCTTCCTTTTCCACTTCCCTTCATTTTAGCTCATAACTTTCAATAGTTGATCTTTCATTCATTGAGAATTCTCGACACAGCAGAAGGCGAAATTCCTAACGCTTCCGCGATTTCAACATTTGTGTAGGAACCTGCCATTGCTCGGATCCGGTTTTTCCGAGCATCTGATACCTCAGTTCTCGTTCTCGGCGTGGCACGTTCCCGAACGATGTCAGGATCGGCGTAACGAAGAATCTCTTTTAATGTTGTGTCAGAAATTGCGCCAGCTTGAATCGCTTCCCATTCGCCATCGCTAATAGTAATCCGAGTCTGCTTTCCGCTTGCTCCGGTTTCGATACGAGCGTCGCTGATTGCAACTCTGCGAATCTTGGAAATCTCGTCTTTGTCAGTGACATTGTTATCCTCGATTTTCGCTTTGGCGCGAGCATTAGCGATACGCTGCGCTTCCCTTTCGCGAGGCGCGTTAAGCTGTGCCGCACGAAGAGCGGCGGTAAGCCGATCGACTTCCGGCTGATATGCCTTGGCCGCGCTGGCGGAACGGGCCAACGTGGGTGTCGCAACGTATTCAAGCCGCGCTTTATTGGCCAGCGCCTTCATTCTGTTGGCATAGTCGGCATAAGCATCTTCAACGAGTGTGCCGGAGGATAACGTCCGAATGTCCTCGGTCTTATCCAACAGCTTAATCTTAGTTTTAGCTTGAACCGTTTCACCTTTATCGTTAATATAAGTACGGCCAGACTCCTTGTAGATAACCCGGCCGGTCTGCTTGTCGATACGGCCACTGCCCTGGCGCTCCGGAACCTCAACGTTCTGCTTACGGCGGGACAGCAGGGTTGAAGCGCCGCCCCGTTCCTTGCCAGTCTCATCTACATAGCCCTGCCACTTCTTACGAAGGGTGGCGATGTCGTTCTCCTGCTCGGACCGCTTGTAGTCCAGCTTGTGTTTGGCGGCGTCGATGACCACCATACTGTGCTTAACGGCCTTGACAATATCATTCTCAGGCGCCCCTTTCAAAGTCATATCGGTGATGAGGTTAGAAATCTTCCCCATCTCGATCTGGGTGGCCTCTTTGGAAAGAAGCCTTATGCCGGTCTTTCCCTCGGTGGAGTATTCAACTTTGGCGTCGAAGTCCTTCAATCCGGCGAGGGCAGGGGTTGATTTTATGTTCACCCTCCCGCCGGTCGGAATAACAACAACCTGGTCGCCGTCAAAGTCGGCCCCAGAAAGCCGCTCCGCAACTTTTGCGTTGATACCGACGGCATCCCGAGCATTCTTGCCCATAATCGCAATAGCAGATTTATTTTTGTTATTTACGGTTAGGATGGGAATTTCAAAGGTTCCGCCATGGGGGTACCGGACCAGCGCCACCTTTTCACCGTCCCTATAGTTAGGGGCGTAAATTTCGGTCTCTTTCATCGCCGTGAGTGGTAATATAACTTGGGTACTCTGGCGAGGGAGAGCGGCGGCCTTTAGGTGAACAACCGCAGAGTCACACTCGTCGGCAAAGTCCATCAGCAGCTTCTTCTTCACAGTGGGATTCATCAGAGAACAGATTTCGGAAAACTCATCCTCTGCATCCGCATAGGTCAAATCCAACTGGGTTCGGATCAGCTTGATGGGCTGTTTAGAGAGAAACTGGGAAGACAAGTTTTTACTCATCTTATCCCAGTCACCCTCTTCCTTCAGCTTATTGATAGCCGACAGCTTCTCGGTACCATCCTTGTCAATATAATGACTTTGTCCGCCAGCCTTGATGAATGCGCCAAAGGGGTTGTCCGGATCATCTTGGATTTTCTTCAGCACGTCCATCTTCGGAGTACCGGCCCGTTTGTTAGTGTTAAATATAATGTCTGCGCCATCCGGCATATCGTCGGAGTACATGGCCATTCCCTTGAGGTAATGAGTCCCATCAACCATAATCCGAACCTGAGCATAGTGGGAAGCACCTAAGTCCAGGTCAGCAACCCCTCTCCGGAGTTCAATAACGCCGTCCTTTCCAAGGCCGCCTTCCTCAGCATAACGGACTTTTACCCGGTCAGAGCTGATACTGGCCGGATATTCCCGCTTATCCCAAGATTCGCCGCCATCGGTACTATGATATTCTCCGACCGACTTAACCAAAGAAAGATCTTGATAGACCTGACGTTGGTCGATGTCCGGTATGGATATAACTGGTGTAATGGTTCGATTCTTTGGATTGTTGATCTGAGGAACGCCAACACCAAAACGGTTATACCCTTCGGTCTCCAAAATAAAAAGCGCCTCTTGAAGGACGCCGCTGGAAACCCCAAGCTCTCGCTCAGTTCCAGCGCCAATATCAAGGGCACCTTTTTCCGCAAGCTCCTGCTTCAATCGCTCCGCAGTTTGCCGCGCTTTATTTTTGTTAGATGCAGTGTTTTCATTGAGAAGAGCACGAACCGAAGAGTCGTTCTTGTAACCCATGATATTGGCGATTTCGTCGAGTGTCTTGCCCTCTTCTCTCAATGACTTTGCCCGATCGGCTAAAACCATACGCCGCTCATGTTTTGCTACTCGAACCTGCATCCGCAGATCCGTTGTGGACATCTTCAACTCATCAGCAATCTGTTTTTCGCTCTTGCCCTGGGACTGAAGTTCCTCAACCCGGCTAAGAAAATCACCGCCATGCTGATATGGGTTTTCTCCAGAACCCCACGGATAGCGTCCAGAACGCCGCTTAACGCCGTAGTGCATCAAGATATCTTCCTGAATCGGATTCATGTTTTACCCCTCCTGCTCCCTCATCCTGTTGATAATTTTGTCAAATGTTACGATGCGATCCATGATCGGAAAGACATCTTCCACGGTCGCGTTATGGCAGAGGACTTCGTCATTCTGATAAATCCGAAGCTCCATACTAATCTCGCTGGGTTTAATACCATATTCCAAACAAAAGAGCGCCGCATAGATCATCAGCTGCTCCATCTTGGCAGGCGTCTCTCCGGTTTTCAGATCATGGATGCGGAGAAAGTCGTTCCTAAATATAATTGCGTCTGCTGTTCCGAAGCAGTTGGGCGAATAGTACAGGATCTGCTCCGGCGTCATCTTGTATCCGATGGCGTCGTTAACATACATGTTCAGCGTCTGCTTTGATCTGGGCAGCTTCTGCCCGAGGCGGATGCAATCAGCAGCGAATGCGTGAAGTTTGGTGCCCTTTTGGGCCGCTCGCCATTTAGAATAGGTTTCTTCAACTTTCTCTTCGCTGTAGTTGATCCAGTGATAGTTGCTTGCACTGAGAAAAGCATGAAGACCTTCCAGCTTATCGTGTCTATTAAATATCATAGTCAATCCTCCTGATCCACAAAAGCAAAATGATACCCATGATGCTGTTTTGCATAACCACGACAGCAACAGCTAATTGCAGAAGAGGCACATCCCAAGGCTTGTGCGCAGTCTTTTATACTCGCAAATATTTCGCCCGTTTCCAGAACTCGCACAGGGCGCTTGTTTTGTTCGGAAAAGACCCGAGTTCCCTTCATCCTGAGTTCTTTGGTTAGAGGGGATTTTCGTAAATTAGCCTTGTATGAATGCTGAAGGTTTTCACTTCTGGTAACCCACTCTAAATTACCTACAAAATTGTTCTGCTTATCACCATCAATGTGATTAACTTCATAGCCATCATGATTTCCGTCAAAGAAAGCGTCCGCAACCAGTCTATGGACAGAACAACTTTTTTCGTAGCCATTTCTACAAAGTCTAACCATGCAATATCCATCACGGGTGAGCCATTGTTTCAGTTCTTTTCCAGAACGATTAAAAACTCGGCCATAAATATCAACCGTGTAATCCGGAAAATCATGGATGACTTTCAAAAATCTGCTGAAGCTCATCGAGCACTTCCTCCTTGTTCTCAGGAGAGACAAAACGAGAGAACGACATCTCATTCATCTTCCCGACGTAGTATTCTTGGTTCGGCTGTCTCTTCGCCTTCGCAGATCTCTTGCATTCCAGAGAGGCCCATTTGTCCCTGTAAAGGACGAGCAGGTCGGGAATACCCTGAATCTGGTCCATCTTGAAAACCATGCAACCAGGAAAAAGAGCTTCAAGCGTTTTGATAAGCCGATCCTGAAAACCGCTTTCCAAACGGGAACTCCTGGCCATAAAAGGGCCTCCTTTCAACAGAAATAACAGAAAGAATAGAAAAAGTTTGACACATTTCCCCTTCTCTCCATAAAAGAGTCTGTTTTTTTTGGCGGAAAGAAAAACAGAGACGTCATAATCGGCGTCTCTGTTTTGAAAATATAATTTTGGCAGGAGGGGTTAAGATCGTTCCATCGACTCTTTTACCTTCATTGCGAATGCTGCGTCTTCAGAAGAAAGATAGCCTTTGATATCTACTTCTGTTCCATCTGTCAACAGGTTCAGGCAATCATAGAATGTGGCTCTGATAGTTACCGCCGGTTTCTCCGGACATATTTATTTTAGCTCCGCCCTTAGTTACGGTCAAGCCCTTGTCGGAGGAGCTTTGTTGATTCTCTTGATGTTTATCAAGAGATTTCTGCCATCCGGCTTTCTTTTCTGATGCTGAATGGTCTTTTTCTCCTAAAGGATATGGCGGTCCATTACGCACTCCCCATTTTTGACCTCGAATGCCATGATGAGCAAGGCACTCATCCAAGGATGGTTTACTGTAATGACGGAGATAAACGCCTAAAGGCGGTTTGTCGTAAATATCCATATGACACTCCTTTTAGTGAGCATAGTACGCACGGAGCTTTTTGTTTTCAGAATTTGCCTTTCCTGCAAGTATGGCATTAACGATGGTGCCACCGATTGTGATAGATGTACCAGCTAAATAGGCCACGCGAGTGTCTTTCATTGTGTTGGACAAAAGGGTAGTGACTATACCCGATCCAACAATAATGCCCGTCTCAGCAAGTTGAGTGGTCTGAGTATTGCTCGTAATCGTCTTTCCGCGCTGATAAAGTTTCTTTCCCTCATCGGCAAGTTTATCAGTTTTCAGCTTGTCGTAGCTCTTATCCAAAGCTCTTTTCGTTACTTTTACTTCGCCCTTAGCGGCTTTGTACTGATCTTTTGTTGCAGTACCCATTTTGTACGCTTGTTTTGTTTCTTTTGCTTTCTGCTTAGCATCTTCATGTGCTTGGTCGGCTTTGCGATAGCGCTCCAACCCCCGCTGAGTGTAGGAACCATCATAATTTTGATAACGTCGAACTCCCCAGCGCATACCCTTTACTCCATGATGGACGAGGCACTCCTGCGATGATGGTTTGTTGTGAATATCCATTGGATAAGCCCTCCTTATTGAAAATAAAAAGAGAGGAGCACTTTATTAAATTGTTGCGACACAACTCAAATGTCTTCGTAACCGCAGGAAACACTGACATATTCTACTCCTCTCCATAAAAGAGTCTGTTTTTTTGGCGGAAAGAAAAAGAGACGCTAATTAAGGCGTCTCTTCTCTGAAAATATAAATTTTAAGAATTGTTAGAGTCTGTGATTTCATGTTTCCGATGTGGAAGGATTTTTCCAAATCTGTCTTTTGCTGATACGGCGACATCGACAATGATTTTTTGTGCTTGTTCCACCTGTAGTTCCCTTTTCTCGGCTTTTACACGCTTTTCTATAGCTTTTTGTTCCTCTGCCTTTTCAAACAACCGTTGACTTTCGTCAATTACTTCTTGAGTAATGTATTTTACAATCACACTCATGCCAGCCTGGGCTTTTTGCTTACCTTTCAGACTCGACCCAACTACTTGGGAATCAAAACAGTCTTTGTATTTTGGATCAGCTTCCTTGAGCGCGAGTTCACTTGGTATCGCTTTTAGCCCCGAATTTGTCAATGCCATAACAGCTTCATCAAGCTTTAGCCGAGGCTCAGAATCATACGATAATTGAGGGATGACAACCTTGCCCGGCACATCCGGGAACTTATCCATCAATTCCTCAATCGCTGTAATTATAGCTGGGGCTATCGTTAAGGCAGATAGCACAGTAGGGGCAATGGATTTTTTATTGTTTCTTTCGTTCGTTTTCTTAGAACTCATATTGTCTACTCCCATCATGCGGTCTTCATATAAACAACTCCGTCAGCTGTCATATAGTAATCTGCCTTTTGTGTTGCCGCATTCAAACCGGCCCTCAGAGACCTTCTCATATCAGATTCCTCACCTCGACCGAGAGACTCAACAAGCCCATCAATACGCTCCAAAATATCAGTCTTCGCTATTTTCTTAAATGGCATTTCCTTGGCGCTATCAACCAGAGTACGGAGAGAAGAAAAATTACCCAGCATCCGTTTCTCACACTTATCGATGTAAACCGAAATATCATTATCCACATATTTAAGATAGCTGCGGTCATAGTTTTGAGCGTAGTGTACTTCTAACAAGCTGCTCATACCGTAAAGCTGCATAGAAAACTCAAGGCTTTCTTTAAGCTGAAATGCTTTTTCCACCAAACTCGAAATATCTTTTCCATCTCTACCTTTAATTGTAGATTCTAAATCGCCTATATAAAACTCAATATCCTTCATCGCAATTTTACGGGCAGATTGTAAACTTGTAATCGTTGCGGCTCGCTGCGCACTGCACTCCATGATGGAAATATAATTTTCATAGGCATATCTGATAAAACTGACTTCGGCCATCAATTCGGCTTTCTTATCACCATAGAGAAACTCAAGGATCTTGTCTATACCCATCCGCATCATTCTTAATTCGTCATTGATCTTTTTGAGGAAATACTGGCTGGATGCGATTGACATGGCAGTAAAGCACCCCATGGCTAAAGTGCAATTATCAAGGGAATTCAAAGCAGCGGTACCTTTAATTTTTCCATCATCAATAATTGAGGTTGTCTTTCCAACCAATTCAGTTTTTTTCAATTCCATCAATTTTCCAGATACTCCATCTGGAAATGTGACAGTATAGAGTTTTGGCATTTGATTAGTGGCCGCCATAGATGGTAGCTGCTGTAACAGGGCTCCGATTTGAATTTTTTGTGCGGAATCCAATTCTAACTTGGTAAAACCATTAGCAGGAGAAATATCCATCGCCATGTCGCATGGAATAATACCCCAATTTTGTTCGACCATAATTAGCCCTCCCTCATTTTAGAGCAATAAAAAAGGTGCGCCCCAATGAAGAGACGCACCTGCAAAAGTGTTTCTCTCCATTGCTGCCACACAACCCTCGATAGCTACGATATGTATGAGGAAAGAGAGGGAACACCTTTTGCTAAGGTATTTCCTCGTAGCCATCTAAGAATATAGAGTTGTGTCGCAACCATAGTATACCACACCTATCAAAGAAAAGAAAGGGCAGTTCGCTATTTTCAATGCCATCCCCGTCAAAATATAATTTTCGTACATACTACTTTGCGGTCTTGTAGCAAATGCCCCTGCGAGAACCATTCCATAGCCGTACCGCCGCCACATAGCCCTGCTATGCTCAACCCGGATTGAAAAGCGATAATTTCCCCAATTTTCGACCTACAACTATCTTCTGCCCACTTGCCCACTTTTTTTTCGCCACTTATATATATTTTTTACTTTTTTCTTTCGTGCTTAAGTGTAAAGAAAAAGTGGGTTTTTGGCCAAACTTCCCGTTCTGCATCTAACTGCATATTAACTGCTTTTAACCGCATCTAACCGCGTGGACACTTTTGTTTTCAAAAATGGGCAAAAACCCACTTTTTTTGGCCAAAACGCCCGTACCAGTCCTTCCAATCCTCTCTAAAACCGCCAAAACAAAAAGAAAAGTGGGCAAATGGCCAAAACTGGCCAGATTTTTAATCTAAGTTAGACAGATTTTCTATTCTAAGATAGACCGGAATCTGGCCAAAATTTACCACTTACGCGAAATATAATCTGTGACTCACATCCGTAACCTTCCAATTTCACGTCTGAATCCGACCTGCAACTACAAATAATAGTAGCAGATCGGACATGAAACTGGCCCGAATTCTATCTTAGATTAGACGGAACCGGGCCAAATCGTGCCGTCCAATTACTTCAGATTCCGCATTTTACTCACCTCATTCTGTTGATTTCTAAGAATGTTTGTCATTGCTTCTCGCTCTTGTCCGATGTAAGAGCCCCACCCAGCACCCGCTCGGGAAGTTGAAGCTCTCTGGAAATCGTCCGTACCAGTCCTTCAACATCGATGTCGATTTCGCCGCCTGCCATTACTAAGCCTCCCGAGTCCGACTCCGAACCAATCAGGATTTTAGGATCGTCCCAGAAGTTCTCAACACTCCGGTATCCCAATTCAGTGGGTTGGGCGGTCGGTTCCGGGAGTGGTAAATATCCAAGGGCCTCCATGCGCTTATGGTCGCAGGTGTCTACGAACGGACAAACCCGACACTTGGCAGCTAATTTCGATAAACCCATATGATGACCTCCTTATCAGTATGCCCGCCGCTGGTAAGGCTGGTTCCGGGCTGCTCTGGGAATATAATTGTAGTGATTGCTGGCTTTCAGAGGGCATCTGAGCGGCTTTATGACACGCTTTTTCGGCGCTGCGTCCTGTTCTCGCCCATCATCGACCGTTCGGATAATACGATCTAACTCTTCTTCGGACAAGCTCGGGGGTTCAATACCAAAAAGGATCGGACCAGCTAATGCCTCAGCAACCGGGGTAAGCGCCGCAATCGCTTCTTCCACATAGTCTCCAAAGAGCTTCTGAAATGCTCCCCATATTTCAGCTAAGAGAGCAGCATCGTGGCATATCCCTACAATAACCTCGTTGTACTTTTCGTTTTGGTTCATATCTACCTCCAAAAACCATCAGCAATCTTCACTACATGAGGAGTCCTGATTTTGCAGTCCTTATTCAGAAGCCAATTCAAACTGACGCTGGATTCATAGCGAAGTCCATGCTCCATCTTCATAAGTGTCCCTTCCGTGAACCAGTAGACCGCATTGGTTTTCTGATTGCTGAACTGGAACTGCTCGCCCTTTCTTAGATGCAGTTTCATTCGGATCAGGAATATAACGAGCTTGCTGAGAATGTCCACGCTTATCACCTCCAGTCATTTATGATCGGGAAGCTCCTGTTTTGGATTGTAAAACACTGCTCTTTTTTGAGATACGGACAGGGTCTGATTTTCACCGTTTCGGTGTCTTCGGGAAATACCTTGCGTATTGCCGGATATACAGTTTCTCCCGCTGCAATGATGACTCCAAGAGGCTCCGCTTTTTTTCATCTGCGCGACCTGTTTTCTAAGCTTCCTTAACTCAGAGCAAATTTCATCGGCGGTTAAATCGGACCATCGAGGTCCAGTTGATGCAACAGTTTGACTCACAGTCTTCATCACCTCCAAACCTTTCCGGTCTTCTTGTCAATAAGAACGAGCGGCCCCGAATCTCGAAGCCCGCCACGTCACAGATGCTCAGGATGACCTTGCGCAATTTACGAAACTGATCCTCTTCACGGGCGATGTTCCTCATGGCTGCGTAAGCAGTCGGGTCGGAATAGCCCTCCGAGTTCTTTCTATCTTTCGTGGCCAAATATCAATCACCTCTCGCCTTTGATGTCTAAGATTGCAAGCATGATGATTATAAAAGGCCATAGTAGTCCGGTAAAAATTGTCAGCACGAAAAATTCGCCGACTTTTTTCCCGTTATTCTCCACCATATCTTCATACTCATCATGAAAGAAGTCAATCGCATAGCAAACACCGAGAAGGAAATAGACAACAACACCGATGATTAACGTGTTCATTCATATCACCTCTTTCCACAGAACGATTTTTCCAGTCTCTTCCGTTTTTCTCAGATCGATAAGGCGTTGGTTTGATGAGCCACAGAATTTCAGCCGCAGGTCTTTTTTCGCTTCGACGAAAGGACCATCAACCAGAATATCAACCTTATTAAGGATGTCTTTTGTCAGCTGCCCATATTGATATGGTCTTGCTCGAAGCTGTTCTAAAGTTGAACCGGTATAGAGCCAGACGGTTTTCTCTGGCGACCCCATTCGTCTGACCGCATCGAGCAACGCCCATACATCATCCATGTTCCGCTCATCCAGAGGCTCCCCGCCGAGGACGGTCAGGCCGTCAATATAATTCGGTTCCAGCAGGCGAAGAATCTCCCGTATGGTCTCATCCGTAAACTTTTTACCATAGTTGAAGTCCCATGTCTCCGGCTGGAAGCAACCCGGACAATGATGGGTACAGCCCGAGACAAACAGGGAAACCCTGACGCCCGGGCCGTTAGCGATGTCGCAGTTTCGTATAAGTGAGTAGTTCATCGTCCCTCACCAATCCTGCCGTTCGGTAAAAGTAATCATTTCATACCCTCCTTAAAATATCTTGCTAATGGCAACTCCTAAAAGAACGCCAATCAACAGTATTCCGGCAGTTGCAAGCCTGATGTACCAGACTACAATATCTTTCCAGTCCATTGTGGCCCTCCTCACAGATGCAGCACTCGATCACGGATCTCCTGCGTCCGTCCCTGGTTCCAGAACTGACTACCGATGTAGCCGCAGGTGCGCCGGGCTACATTCATTTTTGTCTGATCCATGTTGCCGCACTGGGGGCAGCGCCACATGAGTTTACCGTCTTCCTCCACGATTTCAATCTCACCGTCCCAGCCGCACTCCTGGCAGTAGTCGCTCTTGGTATTCAGCTCGGCATAGATGATGTTGTCGTAGATAAATTGGATTACCCGCAGCACCGCTTCCAGGTTGTTCTGCATATTGGGAACCTCGACGTAGCTGATGGCCCCACCGGGAGACAAAGCCTGGAACTCGGATTCAAACCGCAGCTTCTCAAAAGCGTTGATCTCCTCTGTCACATGGACGTGGTAGCTGTTGGTAATATAATTTTTGTCGGTCACGCCGGGAATGACCCCGAAACGCCGCTGAAGTGCCTTGGCGAACTTGTAGGTGGTTGACTCTAAGGGAGTACCATACAGGCTGAAATCGACGTTGCTGGCCGTTTTCCAGGCCTTACAAGCGTCGTTGAGGCGTGTCATAACGGCAATAGCGAAAGGTTTGGCATCCGGATCAGTATGACTCTTCCCTGTCATGTACTTCACACACTCGTAAAGGCCAGCGTAGCCCAGAGAGATGGTAGAATATCCATTGAACAGAAGCTTGTCAATGACCTCACCCTTCTCCAGCCGGGCCAGAGCGCCATATTGCCACAGGATAGGCGAAACGTCCGAAATAGTTCCTTTCAGGCGTTCGTGCCGGCACAGCAGCGCTCGATGACACAGTTCCAGCCGCTCGTCGAGAATATCCCAGAACTTGTCCTTATCGCCGCCGGAAGACAAAGCGACGTCCGGCAGATTCAGGGTGACTACGCCCTGGTTGAACCGTCCGTAGTATTTGTGCTGGCCGGGGACATAGTTTTTCGCATTGGCAATGTTTCCGACACCTGCATCGGTGAATCTGTCCGGTGTAAGGAAAGAGCGGCAGCCCATACAGGTGTAGACATCACCCTTCAGTTCCAGCATCTTCTTCTCAGAAATATAATCCGGCACCAATCTTCTGGCAGTACACTTTGCGGCAAGCTGTGTCAGATACCAGTAAGGCGTGCCTTCGCGGATATTGTCCTCCTCCAACACATAAATGAGCTTCGGGAAGGCCGGCGTCACCCATACGCCGCACTCATTCTTCACGCCCTCATATCGCTGCTCCAAAGTTTCCTGGATGATAACAGCGAGGTCTTTTTTCTCCTGCTCGGAGCGGGCCTCATTTAGATACATATAGACGGTCACGAAAGGTGTCTGGCCGTTGGTCGTCAGCAGGGTGAGAATTTGATACTGGATGGTCTGTACCCCTCTCCGAATCTCATCACGCACACGCTCCTCGGTGATCTGGTCAAGCGCCTCGTCATAGCTTTTCATAGAAGTCCCGCAGATGTGAGTATAGATGTACTGAAACTCCTTCTCAACCTGTTTCCGGATCTTCTTCCGGGAAATATCCACGAAGGGAGCCAGATGCGTCAGGGAGATGGACTGACCACCGTACTGATTGGAAGCCACCTGGGCAATGATCTGCGTGGCGATATTGCAGGCCGTGGAGAAGCTATGCGGCCGTTCGATCAGAGTGCCACTGATGACGGTGCCGTTCTGAAGCATGTCCTCCAGATTGACCAGATCGCAGTTGTGCATATGCTGAGCGAAGTAGTCGGAGTCGTGGAAATGGATGATGCCTTCCTTGTGGGCCTCCACAATATCAGGCGGAAGCAGAAGCCGCTCGGTGATATCCCGAGAAACTTCGCCAGCCATGTAATCCCGCTGCGTGGAGTTCACAACAGGATTTTTATTGGAGTTTTCCTGCTTGACCTCCTCGTTGCAGCACTCAATCAGGCTGAGAATTTTCTGGTCAGTCGTGTTGGAACGGCGAACCAAGGAACGTGTATAGCGGTAGGTGATGTAGCTCTTTGCCACATCAAAGGCTCCCTGCGCCATGATCTGACGCTCAACCAAGTCCTGAATCTCCTCGACTGCCGGAGCGTGTCCCATACTCTCGCAGGTTTTGGTGACGGCCTCCGTGATCTCCTGAATCTGCGCAGCCGTCATGCGGCAGGATTCAGAGACACTGTTGTTCGCCTTCGTAACCGCATTAGCAATTTTTTCAGACTCGAAGACAGCCTCAGTGCCATTTCGTTTGATGATGGTCATGTGACAATACCCCTTTGGAAAATATAATTTTGGAATAAAAACAAGAGCGGCGGCATCCCTGTGTAGGAACACCGCCATCTACAAGCTTTTATGTGTCAATAGTCGGACGGAATCGACCAGTCGTCTTCGAGGAATATGACGGGGAGAGTACAACCGATGCGCAGAAGGGCGTAGAGCTTGTTCTTCAGTGTCCGACTGTCGAGCAGCATCCCTGCCAGGGCAATGAGAATATCCAGCAGATTGCGGAATATCCGCCTCGTCCGAACCCAGGCTATACCAGCCGCATCCCTCAGAACGAGAAGGAAGTACCAGCGCTCCTGAAGTTTAGCTAACATCTTACTTATCCTCCTTTAATCTCTGAACCACCAAATGTTGCGGTCCAGAATATCGGCCTTCACGTTTCCATCTTCGTAGTAGTCAGGCTCCTCTTGAGCAAACTCAGCGGGAACAGTGAAGCGGTCGATTCCATCCGGTTCAAGAATGACGCAGGCCTGTTTGGAAATATAATTCGTAATGATAGCAGGTTCACTTCGCCACCATACTTTACGGCCTATCGCCTTCTTGTCGAAATTGATAGCATTCAGTTCAAGCGGATGCTCGCCGAACTCGACTATCATAGCCCGAGCCTTATCAATACCGTAGTTCAGACCGCCTGTGACATGGCAGAATATCTCGCCGTTACGAGTAATAGCAACGCCACCACCACTTCTGGCCGATGTCTCGTCCCATTTCGTTTTAGTGTAGTTTTTGGGCTCGTAACTGATACCCCAGGCCACGGGATTATCGCAGTTAAACTCGATAAGGGTCTCATAAGTTGGAGCTTTGTCTCTGGGATAAGCCCACAGGTTGTTTTCTCCATACCTGCCGCCGATGGTGTGGACATATTCGTCAATCATTACGACATAGTGAGGTACGCCGTTTATGACTACATCCCAGTCCATATGCCGCAGAGGAGGTAAGACTGTATCTTTTGTGATAAGACGAATATCCGCCATTTTTAATCCTCCCCGCTGTAAGGCTCGGATCGCTCCACCTCTGCTTGATCCAGCTCCAGCACGGTCATGATAGCGTAGTTTGCCAGATCGAGCAGCGTGTCCCGAATGGACTCATCCGTAACCAGCTGCTGAGTGCTGTCGGTTGGCGAGATGCGGGACAGGGTCTTGAAGCGGGAGAATTTATCTCCCAAGCGGATACGGCTCATGGCCAGCCCCTCTTCGACGAAGGTCTGGTGGAAGCTGTCGCCATAATCATGGTTCTTACGGGCGTACAAGGTGTTCAGCCCATCACAGAGTTCCTTGTGCCGCATAACTTTTTCAGTCATAAATATGTTCCTTTTTTAGTAGTAGATTTTTTGATAAAATATGGTATACTGAGTTGAGAAAGGTGGTGTCCAGTATGACATTGAGTAAAGAACAATACGACACCTTAACTGAGTGGATCGCACAAAATTTGATTCGCACTAAAATATATGACTTGAAAGACGATACAGGTATAATACGCACTTGTTTTGAGCAGTCCCCAGTGGGCTTTTATCTGGATAACGATACGCTCAACCAAATCATGCAGGATTGCGGATATATTCCAAAATCCTTGGGAAACGATCCGTACATGGCTTATACCATTTCGAGAAATTCACCGGCATTTATTCGATACTTCGGTAGAAATCGGTAATCATATCCTCGAATGGGATTTGTTTAGTCAAGTTGATACGAATCATCTCATCCGGTTCAATCACCTTATAACCGTGGGCACGAAGGACTCGGACAAGTGTAGATTTTCCGGTTCGCTCCTTCCCCATGATAATGATTGGTTCGCCTGCCTCCAGTGATTCGAGAATTTGCCGAAGGGCTTCATCCTGTTCCTCCTTATCAGCAGCAAGCCGACAAGCTGGTAGTGTCTTCCGCAGATAATCTTCAAAAGTCATTTGCCGTCCTCGCTTTCTTGAGAATATAAAAAGAGAAGAGCCCGTGTTTCCACGAGCCCTTCCCCTTTTTTGGGGTTCAGTGAATGTCCAAATCCTCGGTCACGATGCCCATCGACTCCAACTTAGCCTTTACGCCTTTGATCTGATACTCGGCCTCTTTTTTAACATCAGAGGCCGATATGATCCGCTGTAAATTCATATAGTTGTCGATCAATGTGGCTTTCAGTTCCGATTCGGTCATGGTATCCACCTCCTTCCATAAAGGGCGCTGTATTTTCTGCGCAGAAGAATGGACACCGCTTTTAATTTCTTCAGCCATGGCCCTAAACACCTCCAGAATGTGAATAAGGTCAGTATAGCACAGTTTTGACAAAATATCAATCCATCAGGTTCGTGCTTTATAACAGTATGGTTTGTTGGTTTCCCAGTTTACCGGGTGCTCCAGGCACTCGTCACAGGGCGAGTCCGATTCAGCAAGCTTCTCGTGCTGACAAGTCTTGCGATATTGACCGAACTCAACGAACTGTTCGTGGTACTCCATGACCGCCGCTCCTAAATATCCCCGGGCTGCCGGTGGAGGCTGTGGTCAGCATCGAAACCGTCCGGATACCTGGCTCGGAGCTTCTCGATATTGAGCCGCATAACATCTTCCATGTTCCAGTCAAGGGCCGTGCAGGCCTCCGCAATCATCCAGAGACAGTCACCCAGTTCTTTCTCCAGGTGTTCGGGATCAACCGGGTGCCCCTGATACTTCTTCTGGAAGATTCCAGCAACCTCTCCGGCCTCCGAAGCCAGGCCGAGGACAGCGTGCATGAGCATATCCCTCTTCTGTTCATTAGGAATGCTGCATGTCCGCATCGCCAGTTGCTGATACTCGTTCGGGCTCATTCCAGGCCCTTTTCTGATGGTCGCGATGACCCGTTCTTCTTTGGTCATATAGATATCCTCCTTGTATTTTTAGACTTCGCCGGTTTTGTTGTAGCGTTCGAGCGCCCGGTTACACTTGTAAAGGATCTGATCCCTCACATAAATTCTCGATACGCCATACTGGGAAAGCAGCACGAAAACGGTGGTCAACACGTCGCAGGCCTCGGCAAGAATATCTTTCTCGGAGCCTTTACCGCGTTGCTGCTTCGTGAGCTCTTTAATGAGCTCGGAACATTCCTCGATGACATAGACGCTCTGCGATGCCCCGGACTTGGTGTCCATTGCCGAAACAGCTTTGATCGCCTTTTCCAGTTTGTCGTCGGAGAGCATTTTATCGTGCTCATAAAATGATTTTTTGTTGTACTGCTGCTCGGCATCTCTTAAAAATGCAAGAAAATCTTCGATGGATTTGCTGGACATTGGGTTGCATCACCCCTCTCCTTTTTCAAAAATATAAAAAGAGCCGAGATTCCTCTCAGCTCTTCACAGCTTCTATAATGAGCACAACACCTAATGTCAAAGCGGTCGCTCCGGCCCCAGCAAAAACGATTCCGAAAGTGAGTTCCCTTGTGGGATTTTGATGTATCGCATCGATCGCCTCACACATCCATACCGTTTTACTCGGATTATTGTTGCGGGATGTATTCTTACTTTTTGGCTTATTCATAGGCGGCTCCTCGCAATGAGCCCCACACCGAAAACGAGCATGACCGCTCCAACCATCGCAAGCATATACGGAATCAATCCTTTCAAAATAATCCCTCCTTCCCACAAAATATATCACATTGCTGAAGATTTGTAAAGAGATAAAAAGAGAAGAGCCCACGTTTCCGCAGGCCCTCTCCTCAGTTTTGGGATCAGTGAATGTCCAGATCTTCGGTCGTAATGCCAAGCGCCGACAACTTTGCCTTTACAGTTTTGATCTGATAGTCGATTTCTTTGTCTTTATCGACCGCAGATTTGATTCGCTGTAAATCGGTGTAGTTTTCGATCAGCATGGTCATTTGCTCCTTTTCGGTCATACCATCCACCTCCTTCCATAAAGGGGGTTGCGATTTTCGCGCAGGAGAATGAGTTCCACTTTTGATTTCCTCGGCCATGACCTTAACACCTCCTTGAATGTGTATAAGATCATTGTAGCATAGGACTGAGTAAATATCAATTCACATAGCGGGAGCTCTCTTGATTAAATCGACGACCCCGTGTTTTGATGGCCAAACCATTCCGTCATCAGGATCGCCGATCTCTTTCAGAAGAGCCGACCGGCTTATCAAATCATCGGATTCCTGCTGACAGATTGCAAGGAAGTCGGCTTTAGATTTCTCTTTGATTTCCGCAGAGACGGTCTCCGAAGCCAGCTCGTGTGTCCATACCGACCTTCCAAGTTTGTCCTCGATGTATTCGTGCAGATCGTCAAAATCGCACATTAAAACGTCGGTATACGCCGAGACAACGATTTTTTCTTGTTTGGTCATGTCGGGTCCTCCATGAATCTCAGAGCCGATGCCTGTTCCGCAGCCGAAGCCGCACTTTGGGCAACATCTCTCATAATCGGCATCTTTCCTGAGAAATAGGAGCATTCCAGGCTGACAGGCCGAATCCACGAAATATCACGGAGGTTGATGAAGGAACGATCCCCGGTACCGACCGTAACCTCATCGATTGCTTTTTGTGCCGCAAGAAACTGCGCCTTAAAGGAACAGACCTGGAGGTGGTTGCAGTGAGTGCATTGAGTCTCTTTTACGCCACACACTTCAGTCATCCTCCTTCCTTCGGCAGCATTCATCATTGGAGTTTGTATGGGGAAACTCGCTCCAAGAGGGGTATTTGTATTCCGTGTGGTGCTCGATGCACTTACAGATACGATTGACAATCGCATAGACATATAAGTACACCAGCAAAATGACGACTATCGTCATAATGAATTTGTCCATGGCTTACTTCTCCTTTTTCTTGGGTGATCGCTTTCCGCGTTTCATTGCTAACTCCAAAGCATCCCCACCGACATCGTCGTCCTTCGGCTTCCTTTTCTTCTTCGCCTCGCACTTCGCCACGGCCTCGTCATAGTCGTATCCAATGGCTGTCTGGTACTTCTTCGCAATGGAACGCAACTTGTCAGCAGTTACCTCGTTGACGGCCCGATGGTAAGCATCCAAACCCCACTCGTCACAGACTAACTCCAACAATCTGGCATAGTCCATGAACACGTTGACGATTTTGTAAATATCACCGGGGCAGGTTCTGATCTCACGCTCTCCATCAAGGTCGCGATACCGAAGTATGACTTCTGCTGTAAACTTGTCCATCTCTATGGTTCTGGAGATAATAGGCTCAAATGTTTCACGGTGGTGGTCACCGGGAGCAGGTGCTGGTTTGAGAGCTTTGGGCGATGCCGGTTGGGGAAGTTGAAGAAACGCTGGCCCGGTAGGGAGAGGTATCGGTTTCCACGGGGCTAACCTTCCAAATATCTTTTTATTGGGTTTGTCTTTCACTGTTTGACCTCCTTAAAGCCAGACCCTCTTCCATACCTTGACGAAACCAATCACAAATTTGGTCACCTTCGCAACAAGAATATAAAGAGGGAGACCATAGCGGAAACAGCTTATAGATGAGGGGTATCCGTTCAAAGAATACCCCTCGATCAAAACCGTAGTTCTTAAAAAGCCAACGATTATACGCTAATTTGAGCCGTTTAATCATGGTTCAGGCGTTGGGATTGAAGAGGCGGGTCACACAGTTTTGCCTGCTCCAACAGGAATTCAGTAATTTGGTCATCACTCCACTGCTTGGCCCTCAGCTTGGCAATCGCTGCCGTAAGCGCATTACTCTTGTCCTTCTCGGTTGCATTGCAGGTGATGATCTCACTGTAGGGCAGGCTCTCAATCCACTTGCAGACCTCCCGCCACTCATCCAGCTTGTGGTTGCGCCGGTGCTGGTAGATGTTAGCCAGAACTTCGTAGTTCAGCATCACTGTCCGCTTCTGGTTGTAGGTGGAGGGAAGAAGCTGAATCATCTGCCACCAACAGTTCTTCTTAGCGGCAGTAAGTGATTCATCTGTTAAACCGCTGGCTTTCGGAGTCGCTCTCCATGCTGATTCGTCGATCTTTGAAAGCTCCAGATACTTCTCCCGCCAGTAATTGAGACAGTTGATCTTAAGCTTCAAAAGATCAAGAGAGGAGAAGTGATATTCAGTAGGAGCATAGCATGTGAGCACCCTATTGGTATTCAGATGCTCATGGCTGAAGTCCTCCAGTGTGAACTCTTTGGCGTGGATCTTGTGCATGGTGGAGCAGGAGTTGGCGACCGTACCAACCTTATAGGTGTCGAACTCCTTCCACCAGTAGAGCGGGGCGGTGATGTCAACGTACACCGCAATCATGCGGCGATACTTGGCGTGAACCGGGCCGCCAGCGGCAAGGCGCTTCATCAGGTCGCGGTCGTTGGGGCCAGCTTGGAACGCGCAATTATGCTCAGTGCAGTAAATTCCACAATCATCGCAATTACCGGAACAATATCCACTGTCCGACCGCTCCCAGCTGTTCATTGGGTTGCGCATTCCGCGGATGGCGGGTTCCAGGCCCGTGATTTTGGTTTTCTCAATCAGGATCATGTATTTTCCTCCTTGAACTTATCAAATTCCTCCAAAACGGAATGTTCCTCGTCGGTAAATTTGATTTCGGTCGGGTCAACACGGTGAACACCATCTGCGAGCTCAACAATCCCAAAAATCTTGCTGAATACCCCAGCCGGAGCTCCGCCAATCATAGGGCTGGCTTCCAAAGGCTTAGAGTAAAACTCCCAAGTGTGGAAATAACCGGTGTGACCATTCACTTCACAAATTCGTGTTTCCCAACGTATACTCATGTTCATTCCAGCCATAGTGCTTACCTCTTCTCCACCAGCTTCTTATACAACTCTTCGGCCTCCTTACCTTGGAACTGATTGATGATTTGGACTTTACCATCGGATTCTTTACGTCCGATGATGAGAACAGCAATGTCGCCATGCGTGTGGTCAAAACCAGTCAGAAGGGTATCGGAATCTTTCTTTTTACCTGCCAAGCCAATCATGTTGACCAAAATATCAAGGTTCACGGTATTTGCGCGTAGACCTTGAATAATTGCATCCATACCATCTTTGGAAAGGTATTTCTGAGGAAGTATGCCATTATTCCCGGGGAGAAGTTTCTTCGCCTTTTCCAGAAGAGTGATGGTCTTTTCGCTGGCCAACACCTTCATTTCTTCTCCACCTTCTTAGCCTTCCGCTCGTCGAATTCGGCCTTCTCAATTTGAACCATCTCGCCGTCGACTTCCTTGAAGTAGCGGTTCAGCTCCACCTTCTTACCATCCGGTGTGGTGAAGTAGAGATAACCGACGGTGTCATAGTCGCCGTTCTTGGGATCAACGAGGAAGTCATCCACCACGACCTTGAACTTCTTGCTGGACGGGAGATAGGGAAGGGTGATCGGAAATATCTTGTCAATCAACCGGGTCATGAAGCCGTTCGTAAACGTCACATCAGGGCTATTCGCATTCACCCCGCAGACACGGTTGGTATCGCTCAGAGTCACGGTGCCATCCTCCGCCACCTCTTTGAAGAGGGAAGACATCCGTTTGCACTGGTAACGCTTGGTCTTACTGCCTTTGAAGAAAATCTCCGAGATATCCGTCCAAATATCAGGCGTGTCCTCGATGGGAGTAAGGCAGCGCCCATCAATCAGGCGGTTGAGGATGCTCTTAGTCATCTGGATGCTGAAGCCAGAGTGACCATCACTGGACAGGCTGTTGAATGCCCGAAACGCACTCTTATAACACGCAGCACCATAATTCCAGTCATCCGTACCATCAGAGGCTTCCTTTTCAGCCTGAATAGCCAGCTCAATTTCCTTAGCGGCCCAGCTGGACATCGTGTCCTTTTCCGGATCGGGAGTCAGCGACAACAGCCTTTCGACATCCTTGTCGGTATGGCCGTCCCACTCAGGGGCCTTCTCCAGCTCCTGGCAGCGGAAAATATCCCAATCCTTATCCTCATAGTGGTAGGTGTACTGGCCCTTCGGTGTATTGATGCCGACGACAAACCAGCCGCCACCGAACGGGGGCTCACCATCATGGTGCTTGTGGGACTTCCAAGCCAGATGCGGGAAGGCGTTGACCAGGGCGGCAGACAGAATCAGCCGCTGGTGGTAGAGGGAGTTGAAGGTGTGAAAGCCGTCGCTCACCTCACCGATGTCACCCAGCTTTTCCAGCGGGATGTTGTTATCTTTGCAGAATTGTTTCAGTTCCATGTTTTTTCTCCTTTCAATTTGCTGGAAAACGTGCTATACTCTCCAGGTATTGGAGGTGTCGAATATGCAACTTACAAACGAAGAATATAATGTTCTTCTCAGTTGGGCAGAAAGAAATTTTACGCCGATCAAAAGTATCAACGAAGAAGTATGTGCATACACAATTCACGGCATATTTGAGCGTCTTTACGATAAAGGGTTCTATGTTACAGAGCATGATGTAATTCGCGCCATGAAGGACTGTGGTTATCAAGCCGTGCAACGTGATGGGCAAACCTATTTCAACATTTCCAGTCGATCCCGAGCGATTCAAATATTTCGCTCTTCTCTCGGAGTTCCGTCAAAGGATCGCAAATTTGAATGGATGTAGATTCCCATTCCTCGATCACCCGGGTATAGCCGATTGAACGCAATACATCGGCGAGAGTTGATTTCCCCGTGGGTCCAGAAGGTCCACCTATGACAATCCATTGACGCCGTCTCATAGCCGTAGTAAGGGCTTTTGCCTTTTTAGAACCCAAAAGCTCGACAAAATATTCCTGCACCCTTGGGGGTGTCCGTTTCCATGAAAAATCATGAGGCATTCGAGTTCCTCCATTCTTTCTGTTTCTCTTTCACCATCTTCCGGAATTCTTTGCTATGTATTCGGAGAATATTATCAAGGATGATAGTGTTGACCTGTTTTGTGTTCATAGGCATGGCGGTGTACCAATCTGCTCCCAAAAACACATCACATAGACAGTTTACGACCAGCTGAGGATCTGTCTCAGGAGGACATAGTTCATCGGGATGCTCTTTTTCAAATTGATACAGAATATCAACAAATTTGCGGATGTCCTTGCTTTCAGGGTTTTTTCTTCTGAACAACATCAAGCCACCTCTTAGCAGTACACCTGAAGGAGATTGCCGTTCTGCCAGAGCCAAGCCATATGGGCGCAGTTGAAGCGGATGAACTGATAATCGGTCGCGTCATAGTAGGGCGTGCCGATGATATGAGTCCGCCCGGTCTCAAATCCCCATTCCTCACAGATTTTGATAAGAGCTGCTTCCTCAGTTATCTCGGTGGAGCAGTTGTTTACAGTCCATTTATCCCGTCCGGTCTGCCAGGCAACAATCGCTTCCGGGGTATCGAGACACCAGTGGAAGTGCGCATAGTTAAGAACTTCACCTGGGCGGAGTTTCTTTTCTTCGACAAGGTCGACGAGAGCGTTATACACATCGGTTGCCGGATCACTCGGCTGCTTTTCAGCCTCAATGAGAAACTCTTCCAAAGAGATCAAAATATCATGAGCCGCTTTCCAGTGCCGTTCGTACCCCGCTTGCAATGCTTCCCGCGTTTCATACCGGTACCCGTTATCAAGGACAAACTTGTCAAAATCTGAAAGTTTGCTGAAATCTTTTGTGTTTTCCTTGATTTTTGCAGTAAGTTCATCCCCGTAGTGCAGCGGCCCTCCGCTCAGATACTCGATGTTACACTCATCGTCGAGAATTGCGGTTTTGATATTGACACCACGGAGAATCTCTCCAAGCTCATCGATCAAATACGGCCCTTTATGCCCACGAGCCCAGCCATTTTGGGTAAAGCGGCTCCAATTAACAGGCTCCGGAATATCCAGGCCCATCTCTTTAGCCAAAGTCTTGATATAAGCAGCACCATGCTCCGTTGGGGCTACGATGATTCCTTCACCGGCCGCCGACATCTTAATCAAGTGTGTCGTTTTGCCCTGCTGGCGTTTTCCAATCAAAATATCCATATGGCACCTCTACTTCAGAAAAGCGATGGCCCGGGCCGCCGAATCGCGACCGTTGTCCCGCTCATAGAGGCGCTCGTCAAACTCATCGCCAGAGAGGTCAACCTTAAGGACCCGTCCGTACAAGTAGTCGAAGTAGGTGCCATGCTTGAGCAACTCACGGCAGTGCGGCACGGTAACTGTCCCATCCGGAACGGCCTGAAGAAAGCCCATTCCCTGAACATGGGAAGCATCATACAAGGCTTTCAGAACCTTAGCCTTATCAAGGCCCTTGATGTTAATCATACACTTTTCTCCTTTTCAGAAATATAAAAGAGAGCCCCAGTTTCCCAGAGCCCTCTTTCTGTGATTAAGGTTAGCCGAGCTGGTTCAGCATGGCCTGAAGCTCCTCCGGAGTCTTGTTGCGCAGGTCCGCATCCTGCTTTTCGGCGAGAATGCCGAGAATCTTCTGCTTCTGATCGTGGTTCTCCTTGGCACGCTCTGCCTGCTTGGCCTCCTCAAGCTTGGTATTGACGATGTGCTTGATGATCTCGATCTTGGTCGCCAGGGCCTCATCCTCCGGCGTGCGGGTATTCAGAAGGCTTTCCTCCTGCGCCTTCTTCTCCTGGGACTTGAGCGTCTTGAAAATGTCGTCCAACCGCTGGACGGACAGATCCCAGAGATCCTCCGTGGCGATGACACCCTTATAGGGGTACCGGAACTTGTTGCGAACTGCAACCTCAAACATCTTGTTAGCTTCCATTTTACATATCCTCCTTAAAATGTGATTTTGAGAATGCGCTCAGTGGCGCCTTTCACCTTGACCAGCAGATTGTTCCGCTTCGTAGCGGAGAAGCCCAGGCCTGAAAGCTGATCCTCCACATCCTGAACCGCTGCTTTGCTTCCAAGAGCCTCAAAGACTCGTCGGTGTTGCTCCAACTCAGGCTTCAGGAACTCGTTGTAGAAGCCATTGGGTCGCTCGGGATTGACACAGTCCTTGAGCATGAAAAAGTAGTGCCGATGACCGATGCCGTCCTGCTCGTCCCAGTAGTTGGGCGAATACATGACAACAGAGACGGGAACGAACTGGTTGCTCTTGAGCCCCCAAATATCCCGTGTGGACACAGAGGAGGGGATCAGATCCTTAATCGTGAAGCCGGTGGCCGGGTCATAGGTAACCTCAGCTACCTTGACGATTTCGTCCCGCCGAAGCTCCTTCTTATACTCGAAGGAGTGAATCGTTCCATCGAACTCCACCTCAGCCTTGAAGCCGCTCCGACCACCGCTGTTGGTGTAGCAGTGGACGTACATCAGATAAGTCCCCGGCTTCATGTTGGTCATGGAAGGCCATACAATGTTCTCGACAGCGGGAGTTCCCCTCTGCGGGTGAATAATATCAATGTCCAGTTCACCGAGGGTCACTCGATCCAGCCTTTCATGGAAGTAAATCTCCCTGCCGTCGGGAAGCCTACAGTGGGCATCATAGTCATTCGGGCAGAAATCCTCGTCGTTCCACTGAATGGAGAAACGGAGGATACCATCTACCTTGCCGCCGGCCATCTTCACGTTCTCGCGGATGTCACTGTCAGTGATGTTGCCGGAGTATGCCCAGCTGAAGCCATTAGCCCACTTGAACATGGTTTTGCTATCTTTATCCGCGGGCGCAATCAGCGAGACCATATTGGCCGCATGCCGATTCTCCAGCAAAGTCTCCACCGAGGTAGCCGTCGGGAGTACGCTTTTGACGAAATCCTCAATCGAGATCTCCTGTACCCGAGAGAACTTCTTCGGGTCAACAGCGATGTCCCGCTCCATCTCGCTGAAAATATCAGTCCCGCTCCGGATGCGCTGCGCCGCATTGCGGTTGGCAAACAGGATGTTGTTCACCGTAATATCGTCCAGAGTAGCGAAGCGCCGCCCCAGGGAAGACAAATATCCAAGGTCGGAGATCGTCTGCTTCGCATTCTCAAGCATTTTCTTTGTGTAAATTGCCTTGGGCCGCTTGTAGTTTGTCGGGGCCACGATGACCTCGTATTTGCGAACAGCCTCATCCAGTTCCATCCCCTGGCTGATATTGACCAGGAGAGTACCCATGCTGTGGTTGCGGATTCGACCGACTGCCATACCGGCGTTCATGGACTGTTCCCAGGTAAAGTTGTCCCAGAGTTCCTCCGGCGTTGCAGCATACATAGCCTTGTACTTCTTGAATTCCTCCAAGGCGTGCTGCCATTCCTCGCCTTTATACAGGGATTTCTGGCCGATCAGCTCCAGCACGGTATCAACAGCATCATCCGTAATCTCCTCCAAAGACCGCTTGAAGACGTTCTTGGTATCCCGGAAAGGGCCTTTGAGGTCGCCGACAGAACGCTGGCTCTTATCGACGAACTTGGAGGGGAGCTCCAGATAGAAATGTTCCCAGGTCTTCACAGTGCCATCCGAGAGCTGCTCATGGTTCTTGTTGGTGCCGATCTTTGCGAACTTGGAAATATAAACGTCCGTAACCGCGTGGGCCTTGATGTAGGCATCCAGCGCATCCGCCACAGGTTGGAACGTGGAGCCGAGATCGGTAAGCTCCCAAATAGTGTGGATAATGGCGTCCTTGATGAACACCGCGTTGCCGATGGCCCGGATGAACTGCCGGCAGCAGCTGCAATCGTACTCGCGGCGCTCCCGATAGATTTCGTTGGTTCCAGCGGGGAAGCTGTCCAAGTACAGGTTCCACAGCGCATCCTTGTCCACTTCCACCTCGTAGACATGGTCGGCAGTCTCGCTCAGTTTTGCGAAATGATCTTGAATCGCTTTCTTGAACTTGTTGAATTCCATAAAAATTTTCTCCTTTCAAAATATAAAACGAAGGCTCCTCAAAGTAGAGAAACCCTCGTTTCATTCAGTTTAATAGTAGGCCACTTCAAACTCGACCATGATATCGCGTAGATCTTCTGTCAAATATTTTATGGCCTGCATTTTGATATGTTCCGGGATACCGTAGTATGCCTCTGCGATTCCTCCCGCAATGGCTGCAATCGTGTCGCTATCGCCACCAATAGAGACAGCAAGTCGTATCGCGCTCTCAAAGTCGTCGGATTCCAGGAACGCTTTAATTGCTTGTGGTACACTGCCTTGGCAGGATGCATCGAAACGGTACTTCGGGCGTATCTCATCAATCGTGAAGTTCAGGTCGTAAAAGCGATCTTCGATCAACTCTCGAATTTCCTGTTTCGGCATTTCCTGCAATGCAGCCCAGGTTGCAACTGCGGCAGCCTGAGCGCCTTTTAATCCTTCCGGATGGTTGTGACTAACTCCGGTGACTATGCCGGAAAGCTTGATGCATTGCTCTATTGTTTCAGCCACATATGCTACCGGACTTACTCTCATGGCCGCCCCATTTCCGAAGCTGTTATAGGGCTTTGGGGTTCGCTTATGGAGCCACAGATAGAACATCTGACCGTATCCGCAGTTTGGGTACCTCCTACCGATTTCCTGCATACACTTCACGGCATTTTCTCTCAGTCTGCTCCAATCATTGTCGCTTTCAAGCAGCGCTTTTGCAATCGCAAGCGTCATCACGGTGTCATCAGTAAATGAACATCTTTTTGTAAACAGCTCGAATTTAGTAGATTTGCAGTTTGCCCGCTCGAACCGAGAACCAACGATGTCGCCGATAATTGCACCGATCATTTTTTCACCTCCCATCTGACAGAATATAATGTTCGGCCCAAAGCTGTCAACTCTTGATACCGAGCCGTATCTTGGCTTTCTTCAAAGTCATGCCGACTACAAAGGCGGCCTCGCTCGTAGAAACTTTCGCCTTCGTCATGTCGAGCTCACCTTGACTGCTGTCATCATAGAGAAGTCGGACTTTACAGTTCAAGATGTCCGTCCGTACCATTCTGATTCTTTTCTGAGCCATCGATATCACTTCCCGTCTTTCTCTCAATGTTGATACACAAGAATTGTACATTGTGGTCACCGGCTTCAATGTCGGCGACAGGTTCATTGACGTGAAAGAACAAATTGTTGTAGATTGGTTTCTTGTCGTGGATTTCCATTTTTCCTTCGTCGTCATTAAAGACCAATCTGCTTGTGGTACAAGGAACACGAGACATGTGTATAGTTACATGACCCGTTTTGAGAAGTTGACTTAACTCATCCTCAGAAAGGACGATGTTGTAGTTCCCGGATGGGAGACAGTAGCCTGCCTTCATTTATACAGTTCCTTTCTCATATAGTCCATGATAATTGTTGAGGCTCTATAAATGGTTCTCTTTTCGGAGTCCGATAATTCCCCAACATTGTAGCTGTTCAAAATATCAGACCGAAGCTGTTGAATTGCCAGAAAGTTTTCATGCGTGATATTCAACGCAATATAACCCAACTTAGCAAAGTAGTGAACAAACACAGGAGCATTTGGCTCAGCGGTCCATACTTTTCCGATTATGCCATACATAGCCTCCCTTTGCAGGTCGGTCATACTATCGACCACATCTTTTATGGTAATTTCAGTTTCTTCAGAGAAGTGGATAATCTTACTCATACATCCGCCTCCATTACTCAAGGATATGGGAGGCAATCATGTCGGCATGGTGCGTCCAGAGAACAGTGACGAACTGGTGGATGGCTCGCGTATAGTCATTCCACTCGTTTCTATCCACAAATGCGCCCATATGGTATCGAATGCATAGGATCTCTTCCAGGGTGAGCTGCATATACTGGGAGAGCAGCATTATGGACTTATCGCCATGCCCTTTGAGCAGAGTATCAGGGTTATGTTCCCACTTAGTCATATCCTTCTCGCGGATAGTCTCGTGACCTTTGGCGTCCCAAGTGTGCAAAACCGCCTCTGAGTATGGATGCCGGTAAAGGTCAACTTTGCACAAATCATGGAACATCCCAACGATGTAAGGTGACTCAGGCCGTTGCCATGTCAGCCCATTGTCCTTGGTGAGAGCAACGAGGACTTGCGTCACATTCCGGCTGTGCTCAAACAGGCCGCCCTCAAAAGCACCATGATACTTGGTGCTGGCCGGAGCCGTAAAGAAGCCGTTTGCTTTCAAGTCCTGAGTAAAACCGGCCGGAAACAAATGTGCAGCCGGTTCCATCAAATCGTTGAAATGCCCGATGCGAGGGAGAATATCATAGTCATCCATCATTTGGATCGCCATCCTTTCTTAATATTTTTTGAGTCCAATTTGTAAGATCTCTGTTGCGAACCCATTCCGGATTGTCAAATATAAATGTCTCGCCCATATCTGACTTTACCCGAACAAGACACTCTCGCACCCAAAGTCTGGCCGATAGTCTTGCCAGCATTTTTGTAGTCTCATGTAAAGTTTGTTTGAATAGGCGGTCGCGGAGATTCCCGTGAATCGTAATCAAAACTCTGTCCTGAGTAGTGAACATCCGGAAATGTCTGTCATCGTAAAGATTACTGGGTTGGTCAAATTCGTCAACGTTGCACGACGAACAGTAACCATTCGGTTGTGACAAGTGGAACTCCGCGCTTCTTTCCGAGCCAGTAATCCGTGGCAGATGGTGACGACAGTTTGAGCGAGATACATGGCTTCCGCATCACTCCTGGCACAAGTATCGACTTCGATGACGCCCGTTACATAAGTCCAACAGCTCATTTCGGCTCCTTTCCTAAAATATCAGTCGTAGCTTTCTTGTTTTCCGAGTTCACGGAGTTGGACAAAGATCGGAAATTGCAGGCTGTAAAGACCTGTTCGTTTGTCAAGGCTTTCGTCCTTATACTTGACTTCAATGACACGCCCGATCAAACTGATACCGTCGCTCCAGAACAGCTTCCGCTGCTCATCGGTCATGCCAGAGCCGACCCGTAGGTAGTTACCTTTGTAGCGCACAACGAATGCCCCCAAAGTTCCGGTCAGTCGCCCCGTCCCCTCTTCAAGGTCTACGACCTCAAGATCTACCGTATAGAACTGCTTCACTTTCAGAATGCCATTGTGACGTCTTCTGAAGTATTTACAGTTACGGTTCAGCATCATGCCCTCTTTGCCTTCGGCAATCATGCGGTCCAGATACGGCGAAATCATGGACATATCGGTTCCGGTATAGAGAATATCCACAACACGAAGAGCAGACAGACCCAGTCTCCGTATCTGCCGTTTCAACTTCTTTAGCTGTTCAAGGCGATCTCGATATCGCAATTTGCTCTCGCCGTAGAGGAACTCGGACTTCGGCAAAATATCAAAGATCACCATTTGAATCAGACTCTTATCGCCATCTTCCTGATTGACGATTCCGGTAGTCAGCCGAAAGTTCTCGTTATCAGAGACATGGTCGATGTTCTTGCGAATCAGCTCTCCGTCAAGTACCCAATTCTCACAATCCGGGATAAGGTTTTGGATGTCTGCCAGGATATGGTCCAGTCCATTGAACTCTTTTCCCTGCCGGCTGATGAGCTTTTCCTCAAAGTAGGTACCGCGAACGCCATTGAGCTTTTGACTCAAACTGAACCACTCGTTCTCATTCATTTTCAGCTTGCCGATCTGATAAGCCTGCTGCACTTCCCATTGAGGAATGAGCTCGAACCTAAATGCGTCGTTTACAGTCTTGACATCACACCCAATCCGAATGGTCTTGGTGATAATGCCCATGTAGAACGACCGCAGTTCGTCCTCCGCACCTTCTAAGAAGGCCTGGACATTTGCCAGCACTTCATCAGTGCCGGTATGGTTCTGCCGAATGTAAGGCATTAGCTCGTGGAACGAAGTGAACTGAATGGTCGCTTCTTTGACTGCCGCCTTGTTAATCTTTTTCTCAGAGATACCTGTGATGAAGAACGGATTCAACAGATAGTCCAAGAATTTTTTGACGTTTCCGTCATCTCGCTTCTCAGCGAGGAGTTGCTTTTTTGCCTTGATGGATGCTGTGCCGGACAAAGTGTCAAAGAATACCTTGACTTCAAGGTCAGGCTGCTTTTGCAAGGCATTTCGCCTCCTTCCATGAAATATAAAAGAAGACGCTATGTAGCATCTCCTCCGTAATAGGACTTGCAAATTATGCGGCTCTTGGCATTGGCTTTGTAGCCCATCCCACAAACTTACCCTCGTTGAAATTCTTCTTCTGTTTGAGAGCCTTGCTGATGGCGAGGTCAATTCCAGAGAAGCTTTTCAGATGATAGTAGTGCAGGTCATGGTACGGTGTTGTGAGGCGGTCAATTCGTCCAGCAGCCTGCGTGGCCACCTTATACGAATACTGCTGAGAGTAGAATATAATAGTGTCAGTCGTGATGCAATTCCACCCCTCACAGCCGGCGGTATATTGAACCAGGTAGACCCATTTGTCTCCGGTTGGAATCTCTTGATGCTTATGACCGTTCCACTCTGCGACCTCCGTACCCTCCGAATATCCGAGGGAGCGGAGAATCTCCAGTTCATAGTCGTAGCTGTAAAAGATGATGGCCTTGGGATGATCCTCCAAGATTTCGAGCACAGCAACCGATCGGGCGTCATCAGAATTGACAACTCTCCGAAGTGCCATACACAATTCCGCTGCCGTTTCGATTGGACGGTCCTCCCAAGAATTCCAACGTTTCCGCATGATGTCTTTGTATTTGGAAATATCATACGGAACGGGGATGTCCTCGTGATGAGAAACGGTTTGCCGCTTGAAGTCCATGTTTACGAGGATGCTGTTGCGTAACCGAATTAAACGACCAGTGTTTCGATAGCTGTCGATTTTCGGGTATTTAGCCCGCCAGTCATAGTTGACATGCTGGTCGACAAAGTCGGTTTTATTGCGATAGAACCCGTTGGCAATGAAGACAGGAATATAGTCCTGCCAAGTGTCCCCAGGTGTAGCGGACAGTAAAATCCAGTTGTTGGCCTTGGCAATCTTGAGAAATGCTTTTGTCCAAGCGCCATAACCAACCACTCGCTGCTCATCAAATATAAAGAATGCGTTCTTGACCTCTGTGTATTTTCCAATGTTGTTCCATGAGTCCACAACCACAGTGTTCTTGTAGTAGTTGCACTCAGGATGAGTAGAAAGGAGGAACGGAGCCAGTTCCCCCTCCCACTCGCAGGTATCCCGTTTCCGGGCTGTCGTGATGATATAGAGATTTTGCGGATTCTTCATGGCAACTTCATCCGATGCGAGAAGATCGCCACCTTGCAAATCGTAGTAGTATGCAAGGGAAGTGCGGGATTTACCGCTTCCGACGCCGCCGCACAGGATGCATCCGTTTTTCATCTGCTTGATAGCGTCGAGCTGGTAGTCACGGAGATTTATGCGTCCCATTGGCCGCGGCCTCCTTTCAGTAGGTTCTTTTCCGAATACAACGATCATGGAGGGGAAGGGTGCAGAGTTTTCGCATCCACCAAACTTCAGCCGGCCTTTGATAAACCGTATTTCCGCGTTTCCATAAATGTATTCATGGAAGCGTTTTGTGTCGGTTCTGGCCGGGATCAGCATAACTGCTACCCCCCCCCGGACTCCATGTTCATAGCACTTTTTGACCCATTCGGTCTGCTGTTGGTCAGAGTAGGGAGGATTGCAGAACACCGTCTCTCCAGTCCAATCCTGGGCAAGTCCGTTGTCTTCTTCCGTATAGAATTTAGCGCACTTCGCTGTTTCCGGAGTTGCGCAGGGATCAAGCGTGAAATGGAACTCGGCATCAAGCTCATCAAAGAGCTCCTGCGGCGTTGCCCAATCATTCTTTCCCGTAGAGAATAGTGCCTGACTTAAAATGGAGATTACCTCCCTTACTTGATTTCGATTCGTTTGTCGCCTTCTTTGAGAGCTAACCGAAGTCGCCGCGAAATATCAGTGTATTGCTCAGACCTGAGCTGATGCATCTTGGCGAACTCCCTGTCAGATGTCTCCTTGGACTGCTGTTCGTGCTCCTTTGCCATTTTTTCAAACTCAACTGCCATCCAAGAGACTTCGATTTTAGTGAATTTTTGCATAGACTTATCCTCCGGTTTCAATTTCGTCTTCATTTGGCTCAAACAGTTTGCCTATACTGTGCCAGACTCTCCGATAATGCCAAACAGGGAAGAAATACATTGGAGTGAACCAATAATTGTCTAAACTATCCTTATCTGTCATTGGGTCGCTGAGAGCGTTGCCGACTTTGAAATATCCGGCCATACCGAGCAGTGAGAGCTGAATGTAGCACATCATGGTTACAAGATAGTCGATGTCCTGCCCCGTGACCAAAATATGATTCTGGTAGTTGAAATCGGTTTTTTCGAGCTTTTCCTTTGCAACATTTGACGCCGCAATTAGTATCGCTCCGGCACCACAGCAACAGTCGTGAATTTCAACGACACCTTTCGATTCAACTTGCGCTGCAAGATCGTCAATCGTGATCTCAGCCATGAAATGACAAACGTTGTACGGCGTAAATATCTGCTCATGCTCCTTACTGTTCAGGCCAAGTTCGGTGTAAATATCACCGAGAAAGTCCTGTTCAGGATTTTCTTCTAAAGCAGCTACCACATAAGCAAACAACTGTGGAAAGATTTCTTGCTCCTGTTTGCTGTACTTCTTGATAATCCGAAGATAAGTCTTTTCCCGCTCATCGAAGTGGAGCTTGTCCACCGAGTTTGAAATAGTGCAGGCGGCCATGGTAATAAAGTCGGTCCAAATATCCCAGGAACGCCAACGGTTAGTCAAGCTCCGGAACGCCTTCAGAAAATCCTTCCGTATATGCTCGTCTCTATGGCGAATCACTTTTTGCTCTGTGGGAAGAGAAGGCTGAATCGGTTTCTCGTCCTTCTTTGAAGCGGGTGAGATCTGATAGGTCATAGGGGGTTTCGCTATGTCCTCAATAGAGGGCGCTTTCGGTATTATAGGATGTGGAGGAACCCAAGGCGCAGGCTTCGATTTTGGGAGCGGTTTCAAAGCATCACTTTGCGGAGCAGCCTTGGGCTTTCGCTTTTTCTTCTTAGTTTTCTTAGGCGGTCTCTGCCAAAACGGTTTCATATCAACACCTCTTTCAGCGTTCGTCGGACAGACAAATCCTCGTGATTCCCTGATCCAAATCAGTGGCTATCCAGATTTGAATGCCGGTAGTGAGTTCGGTATAGATGCCGCAGACAGTGCCCGTCCGAGCTGTAATCCTAAGATCATTTAACCGTCTTTCGCTTTCGTTTACGCCGCCCCAGTCAAAGTTTTTGAACCGTTCGAGGCATTCATCAACGAAAAGCTGGAAGGTATAGTCCATTCTTGCCTGCAACATAATGCCAACGGTCGCTGTGACTTTGCCGAGGTCTAAACCGTTCGGTTCGTTCACAATAATCAAATCTTGCTTGTCGACTTTGAGAGGCTGGGTCTCTTTATTGGCCGCAAAGGGCGGCACCCAGCGGTCAGGCTCAGTCATGTGCTTTTTGGGCGGCTTATACACCACCAATTCCGCCTTGGGTTTTGGTTTGCGTTTTCTTGGTAGTCGAAAATGTCGCCAGAAAGACTTCTTCACGGGTACATTCCCTCCTTCGTTCTGAAGAGACCGATAACCTCTTTATCGATGAAATCTGCCGCGATGTGAAACACCTTTCTCATACTTGCATTGGTTGAAACTGCTGCAAAGGAAAGCAGCTCCAATGCAAACTTATAAGTGGTGTCTTCGACAGGATCTTGAGGGTTGTTTACGATCAAATTCATCAACTCAGAGATGGCCCATCTCTGAATACAACGCTTTTCAAAATCGTCTTTTTGTAGACGTCTGCGGATAATCAATCCATTCGTCACTGCATTGTCAAATGCGTGTGGGGTGGTGTAATCCAAAAATGCTTTTAGGCCGTCAACAAAAACTGCGTTGTAGCACGAATAGTCATTCATGGCTTGGCCTCCAAGACGAATCCCTTTTGGATATCAACCTTGTAGCTATCTCCGACGAGATTAGCTTTTGGGCCAAGATTGAGCCACAGTTGATTGAATGCCGGTCTTGTTACGCTCTTCTCAGCTTTGTAGTAGGCAAAAACCTGCTCCATCACAGGCTTTGAAACGCATATCTTGCGGCAGTCGTAGTAAACGGTAGCAGGATTGTACTCAAGCTTTATGGCGATGGTGTCATATAATTCGGCAATGCCGCAATAGCATTCTTCTTTTGTCAAAGTGACTTTGGGCATCGTTTTCTCCTTTCGCGAAATAACAAAGCGAAGAGCAGGAGCGCCAGTCACCTCCTAACCAGCGCCCCTGCACATGCCTTACTCCTGAGGATACTCGTCGCTGGCGTACTTCTCCGCGAACTCATCCTCGTCGATGACGACGTACATGGTTCGCAGGTAGGCCTTAACACCGCTCTTCTCGTTCTTGGTGCCCTCCTGGATGACCCAGTTGTAAGGGCGGATGGTCAGGTCGATATTGCGGATCTCCGCGAAGTCCAAAGTTGCGATGGACTCCTCATCCAGCTTGACCTTTTTGCGCTTGGTCAACATGTAGACCGTGGGCGGGATGTTGTCGAAGCTGACCGCCACCTGAAGGTAGTGTCTCGGGGGCTCTCCCTCATCTCGCGGCTCGCGGACACGGATGTTCCAGCCATCGTCGATGAGACGCTGGGCCAGATCGGGATCGTCGATGTAGACGCAGAAATTGCGCTGTCCGGCGCGGTTGTACTTGCTCTCCCGGCCGGAGAAATTCCGGAACAGGATATGAGCGTTCTCAATCGTGATGTTTTCGGTGACTCTGGGGTTTGCCATGGTTGAAAACTCCTTTCAATGGTTGTTTTTTGTTTAGCCGATCGGGCAGGTCTCGACCTCCACCCAGTCGCAGGGGAGCAGATCCGGGCACTGCATAAAGACCTTACCCATCAGGTCAGCGTTGCCGAGCGTTACGCCCCCCCCCCC
>QXXE01000368.1 GCA_009911355.1 Clostridiaceae bacterium
GTAAGGGTTTAATTTTATTTTAAGGGGAAGCAATTATGAAATTTGAAGAAACATTATTACCAGAAAAATCAGACGTAATGACATTACAAAATATGATCAGAAAGTATAATAAGCAAAATTTTGAAACTGCAAATCAAACAGATTTTGCTATTTACATAAAAGATGATAGTGAGAATGTTATGGGGGGTATTTCAGGAGAAATATTTGGTAATTGGATGGATATAGAATATTTAGTTATTCATGAGAGTTTGCGCAGAAATGGGTTAGGTCGGGATTTGTTAAAAAAAGCCGAAGAATTAGCTATACGGAGTAATTGTAAAAATATATTTTTATATACATTTGATTTTCAAGGTAAAGATTTTTATCCCAAATTTGGATTTAAAGAAGTTTACGTAAAAAGACAGTATCCGTTAACTGGAACAGAACATTTTTTTGTTAAGAAATTATCAAATGAAATCGATAAAGAAGCTGGCGAAATACTAGAAGAAACTGAATGATGTGTTGAAAGGGCGGATAACTAGATCCGTCCTTTTTTGTTGTCGGCTAGCCGACTTCTGATACATTTTTTTAAGCACAAAAACCACCCAATTTTGGAGTGGTGTGTAAGTGCGCATTGTTCGAAAAATCGAACTATGATTTATTTTTGC
>QXXE01000369.1 GCA_009911355.1 Clostridiaceae bacterium
TAAACAGGCTTTTCACCTACTTAACGATGGTGCAAGATGTGGAGCTGTTGAACAGATTCGAACTGTCGACCTCTTCCTTACCAAGGAAGTGCTCTGCCTGCTGAGCTACAACAGCGAAAAAATGGCGACCCGGATGGGGCTCGAACCCACGACCTCTAGCGTGACAGGCTAGCGCTCTAACCGACTGAGCTACCGGGCCAGGAAATTGGCAGGGGCAGTAGGGATCGAACCCACGGCACGCGGTTTTGGAGACCGCTGCTCTACCAGCTGAGCTATACCCCTGTATGCTGGCAAAAAGTGAAGGGACTGTAATTGCAAAGCCAAAGCTGCAACGAAAAATGGTGGGCCTTCAGGGACTCGAACCCAAGACCGTCCGGTTATGAGCCGGATGCTCTAACCAACTGAGCTAAAGGCCCGTCTTGCCCGAAGTTACAGAGAAATTGCCGCCACTGAACCGTAGCGGCAACCTTGAAAATGGCTCCTCAAGTTGGACTCGAACCAACGACCCTGCGGTTAACAGCCGCATGCTCTACCGACTGAGCTATTGAGGAATATGGATGTGTGCGTCGAGTTATCTTCCCGGGCCGTCCCCAGCCAAGTATTGTCACCGCAAGCGAGCTTAACTGCTGTGTTCGGGATGGGAAC
>QXXE01000370.1 GCA_009911355.1 Clostridiaceae bacterium
TGTCCGGGGACAGGCCAGCCCGCCAAAGCCTGTCCTTTTGCTTTTTTGTGGGCTTTTTGCCGCGCCGCATATGGATGCTCCTTTCTCGCCTGTCGTTGTCAGCGCCGGGACGGCGATCCCCAACGGGTGCCCCGGAGGGCGGTTCGGTTCTTCTAGGAAGTGCTTTATGTTGATTGTTCCGTGATTTTGCGGTAAAGTAAAAGAGAGCGGCAAGAGCGAATACTATGAAAAAATACTATTCGATTGATGAACTGATGAACAGTCACGCCAGTAATCACCTAAAACGCCATGTTGCATCCGCACTCGAAGATGGTGGATGTATTCAATGGAAATTTATGTCTTGCTACGAGATTGGAGCTACATATCGGTCAAAATTCATCTGGCGGGATGAAAAATCCGATTTTGCGCTTCAATACACGTGCGAAGAAAGTCCAAAAGGATTCTTTGCACACACTTGTCAATGTCCAAGCGATAGCCGCGAATGTGATATCAAAGAATACTATCAGATGCTGTAAAGGGGGTGAAACGCTCTTGCCGCTCTCTTTTACTTTACCGCTGCCTGTTCAGCCTGATCGGCGTTAAGCCGACCGGGCCTGCGGTTTGGGGACGGCTGCAAACCTCATGTGATACAGGTCGAGCGACTTA
>QXXE01000371.1 GCA_009911355.1 Clostridiaceae bacterium
CTCATTAGATTGAGGAAAACCTCGTGTGTTTGGCTTCCTTTGCTTCGGTTTTGTTCAGTTTTGAGGGTGCGGAGACAGTATCCGGCCCTTTAGCGCTCCCCGTAGGGGAGATACGCACCATTAGCTCAGTTGGTAGAGCAACTGACTCTTAATCAGTGGGTCCACGGTTCGAGCCCGTGATGGTGTACCAACCCTTTTCTGTGGAAAGGGGCTGCAAGGCGCTGCAAATGCAGCGGTTATGCGGGGGAAGTCCCATGTGGCCCGTTGGTCAAGCGGTCAAGACGGCGGCCTCTCACGCCGCAAACGGGAGTTCGATTCTCCCACGGGTCACCAAAACCTTAAAAAAAGCCTTGACAGCGCTGCGGAAATATGGTATCATAATTAAGCTGTGAGAAGCAGCAAAGTGCGTGTTTATGGCGGCGAGGGTACACCTGTTCCCATCCCGAACACAGCAGTTAAGCTCGCTTGCGGTGACAATACTTGGCTGGAGACGGCCCGGGAAGATAACTCAATGCGCACATCAAATTCCTATAGCCTGCTGCGGAGGCGGCAGAGTGTGTGTCTATGGCGGCGAGGGTACACCTGTTCCCATCCCGAACACAGCAGTTAAGCTCGCTTGCGGTGACAATACTTGGCTGGG
>QXXE01000372.1 GCA_009911355.1 Clostridiaceae bacterium
AAGCTCATTTGTTTATCCATATTTATATTATATCACATTTTTGCGGATTTCGCATTATGCGGTATTGCCTTAGATATCCTTTAGCACCTAAAACGGTAATCAATCCGGCATTGACTGGAGTCACAGTCAAGCAAGGAGGCAAACTCTCGTCTATTGCACCAATATTAACAGGACAAAGATAGTTATCATTTTTTAAATATAACAGTAATGCAAAAGCATTTCTCGATATACGAAATGAATATTTGACTTCAACATATTGCAACCAAAATTTATCTTTCTCATCTGTTGCGATGTATCTCGCCGAGGCAGAAATCTGTTGGGTTAAATCCTCATCAAGGATCGATTGTATCTTAAGGAAAAAATCCTGATTCGCTCTTTTCATATTTCGCGACATAACACACACCTTTTGTTTAGTATGAGTTCCAACAAATTTCAAAAGAGCTTAAATTCTCACCTTCTTCATAAAGAGCAGAGAAAGCAGACTTGAAAAACTCTCTTTCGAAATCGCCAACTTTCCCAGATCTCTTCGTGTTTAACTTTTCAGCTAATGTCGGAAGCGCTAGATGGTGTCGTCAATAAAAGTGTGATATAATAGTCCACAAAGGTAGAGGAGGTCAGAAAAATGGCAGGAGAACA
>QXXE01000373.1 GCA_009911355.1 Clostridiaceae bacterium
CCGCCAGTCCCCGTACCATGCCCATATTGCAGGATGATGGCGATTGGGACTCCATTTTGAATGTTGGAATTGTGAAATGAAATTGTAACCGAACCATTGCTGTTTGTAATCCTGTAATACCAGGAACTGGCTGTTTTTCCGGAATCCACGGGTGTAGCGGACGCAAGCGCGGCAACACCGGCCCGGCCATACTTGTCGAGGTCTCCAAGGTGGACAGCCTCTTTTGCCTTTTCCAGAAAGCGGGTCAATTTTGCAAAATTGCCCTTTTGCCGGAACGTAATCATTTCACGGCTCCGCCCAAAGCGCACAGCAACGCCCCGAGGTTCGGGTAATCGCGGCAATGCTCCAGCCAGTATTCTGGGGATGTAATAACGCCGGCACCCACCAGCGATCCGATCGCGTTCTCTGTAGAACTGGAACGCTCGCCTGCGTGCTGGATCTTCTTCTCTGCCTGTACCAGCAACGTATCAAGATACTTTACCTTGCCAGCGGATACCGCTTGTTTCCAGTAATCCGGTGAAGCGATCACACCCAGCTTTGCCAGTTTGTTGATCGCGGCCATGGCAGATACATTTGTCTCCGTGCGGTATGACGGACGGAGCGCCCCGACAATCTGACTGTAAGACC
>QXXE01000374.1 GCA_009911355.1 Clostridiaceae bacterium
CCGCCAGTCCCCGTACCATGCCCATATTGCAGGATGATGGCGATTGGGACTCCATTTTGAATGTTGGAATTGTGAAACGAAATTGTAACCGAACCGTTGCTGTTTGTAATCCTGTAATACCAGGAACTGGCTGTTTTTCCGGAATCCATGGGTGTAGCGGACGCAAGGGCGGCAACACCGGCCCGGCCATACTTGTCGAGGTCTCCAAGGTGGACAGCCTCTTTTGCCTTTTCCAGAAAGCGGGTCAATTTTGCAAAATTGCCCTTTTGCCGGAACGTAATCATTTCACGGCTCCGCCCAAAGCGCACAGCAGCGCCCCGAGGTTCGGGTAATCGCGACAATGCTCCAGCCAGTATTCTGGGGATGTAATAACGCCGGCACCCACCAGCGATCCGATCGCATTCTCTGTAGAACTGGAACGCTCGCCTGCGTGCTGGATCTTCTTCTCTGCCTGTACCAGTAACGTATCAAGATACTTTACCTTGCCAGCGGATACCGCTTGCTTCCAGTAATCCGGTGAAGCGATCACACCCAGCTTTGCCAGTTTGTCGATCGCGGCCATGGCAGATACATTTGTCTCCGTGCGGTATGACGGACGGAGCGCCCCGACAATCTGACTGTAAGACC
>QXXE01000375.1 GCA_009911355.1 Clostridiaceae bacterium
AGGAAAAGCTGTTTGCACAGGTAGTATCCCTTCTGGAACAGCGCGGCCTGATTTTGAAGAAGGGAACGATAGTGGATCACACCTTTATTGAAGCTCCTTCCTCAACCAAAAACAAGAAAAAAGAGCGTGATTCAGATGCTCATTCGGCCAAGAAAGGCAACGTATGGCACTTTGGGTATAAGGCTCACATCGGTGTAGACAGCGACAGTGGCCTGGCTCACACGCTAAAAACCACTGCTGCCAACGAACATGATGTCACAATTACAGCGGATCTGTTGGCCGGCGACGAAGAAATCGTTTATGGGGACAGTGGGTATTTAGGGGCGGAGAAGCGTCCGGAAGCCCTGAAAAGGAACACAGCGGGTAAGAAAATTCGTTACAAAATCAATCGTCGTCCCAGTCAAAGCAAAGATCAATCCACCCGTTCCAAAGCGCAAATCAAACGGAGGGAACGCGAGAAATCTTCTGTACGCGCCAAAGTCGAACATGTTTTTGCGATTGTCAAGTTGCAGCTTCGATTCCGAAAGACGCGCTATCGGGGTCTGCAAAAGCAGATTTCAAAACTGAATATGCTGTTTGCTCTGGCAAACCTGATTCTGGCGGACAGACCTGGTCTGGC
>QXXE01000376.1 GCA_009911355.1 Clostridiaceae bacterium
TTCTCCTGCCATTTTTCTGACCTCCTCTACCTTTGTGGACTATTATATCACACTTTTATTGACGACACCATCTAAAGAATCTAATATATTCAAAACGCAAGTAACTTATTTAAGTTATATTCTTCTGTTTTTATGTGATTTATTATAGTGTACTACTCTGGATAGATCGCTGTGAACCTACCCACGTATCAGCAAATAGACAGATCTTTTTCCAAGCGAGAGGGAAGTATATATAACTTTTATAAAATGTAATACATATTGGAAGATAAACTGCCATTTTCCCTCCATCGATGCTCTTTACGTATAAATCCTTCCCTGCACAACTCGTCAAGCGCACGTTTGACGGTTGCGCGGGAAAGGTGTCGCTCCGCAGCAATGGTGCTCATAGCAAGCCAGCAGCAGCCCTCTGCATTGGCGTGGTCTTGCAGACAGCGGTAGACAACTACCGCACGATGTCCCAGACCGGAATTATGAATCGAATTGAGATTGCTTATAAATCATCACCTGATCTTTCCCGAAAGAGCGGCCTGCGCGGTATTGAAGCCCGGCAGAAAATTTTGTGTAAAAGGAGACAAGCTGTAGTCAAGGAAACAGGAGCAAACCAGAGGATTTCCCTGGC
>QXXE01000039.1 GCA_009911355.1 Clostridiaceae bacterium
AATGGGGCTTGTCAACCCTGATTTCATATTTTTCTATATTTTGTGACCGGCTGAGTCAAACCGATAAGCATATAAAATATTCCCGTTTCAGCTTGATGGTCTTAAACCGGAACAGACAGACGGCAAAAAAGGCCGCATTCAAAATCTGCCCCAGGATGGTGGCCCAAGCGGCGCCTTTGACTCCCCACTGGCACACAAAAATGAAAATTGGGTCTAAAATAATATTTGTTGCACAACCTATGAGCAAGCCAATCATGCTGACTCTGGGACGCCCGTCCGCCCGGATGACACTCCCGAAGGCGGAGCAGACAGCGGAGAAGGGAAAGCCCAGCACAATAATACGGCCATAATCCAGCGCATAGGGGAGATTTCCCTCTGTAGCCCCGAACAACCCGCAGAGCGGCTCCAGGAAAAGCTGAAACAAGACCAGGAATATAAATCCTGTCCCAATCGTCAGGGTAACCAGATTCCCTACACCGCGGGCCGCATCATCGGGCCGGTTTTTTCCCAGGTTCAGACTCATGTAAGCTGCGGCACCATCCCCTAACATAAAAGCGATGGCCATGAGGATAGTCGTCAACGGCATGATGACATTGGTGGCGGCATTGCCCAGGTAGCCAACCCCCTGCCCAATAAACACCTGATCTACCATGTTGTAGAGCGAGTTGACCACAATGGAAATAATGCTGGGAATGGCGTAGCGGATCATCAATTTCCCAACCCGCTCGGTTCCCAGCGGGTTGGCGGCAACTTGTTCGTTCATTTTAAACTCCTCCTTACAAATGAAAAACATTTAGGCAATGGCGTTGCCTGTGTAAAGCTGGTAATACCGGCCCTTTTCCTCGATCAACTGGTCGTGGGTTCCCCGCTCGATGATCCGGCCCTGCTCCAGAACCATGATACAGTCGGAGTTCCGCACCGTTGAGAGGCGGTGGGCGATGACAAAGGTGGTGCGGCCCTTCATCAGCCGGTCCATGCCCTCCTGCACCAACTGCTCTGTGCGGGTGTCGATGGAGGACGTGGCCTCGTCCAGAATCAGGACGGGCGGGTCAGCAACAGCGGCGCGGGCGATGGCGAGGAGCTGCCGCTGGCCCTGGCTCAGATTAGAGCCGTCGCCGGTCAATACAGTCTGGTAGCCGTCCGGGAGCCGCCGGATAAAGCTGTCGGCGTTGGCCAGATTTGCGGCGGCAACGCACTCCTCGTCGGTGGCCTCCAGCCGTCCATAGCGGATGTTCTCCATCACCGTGCCGGTGAACAGGTGGGTGTCCTGCAAGACGATGCCCAGGGAGCGGCGAAGATCGGCTTTCCGGATTTTGTTGACATTGATGCCGTCATAGCGGATTTTGCCGTCTTGGATATCATAGAAGCGGTTGATCAGATTGGTGATGGTGGTCTTTCCCGCGCCGGTGCTGCCTACAAAGGCGATTTTCTGTCCAGGCGTGGCAAAGAGCTTGATATTGTGCAAAACGATTTTTTCATCGTTGTAGCCGAAGTCCACATCATCAAAGACAATATCACCCTCCAGCTTCTTGTAGGTGACTGTGCCGTCCGCCTGATGGGGATGCCTCCAGGCCCACAGGCCCGTCCGCCGGGGTGTTTCTGTCAAGGTTCCGTCCGGCTGCTGCTCCACATTGACCAGCTCCACATAGCCGTTGTCCGCCTCCGGCTTCTCATCCAGCAGCTTGAAAATGCGTTCCGCTCCGGCCAGGGCCATGATGATGCTGTTGAATTGCTGGCTGACCTGGGTGACGGGCTGGGTGAAGTTTCGGTTCAGGTTCAGATAGGAGACCAGGGTGCCGAGGGTCAGGCTCCCCATGCCGTTCAGGGCCAGAACCGCTCCCAGCACAGCGCACAGCACATAGCTGATGTTCCCCAGGTTCCCGTTGACCGGCATCAGGATATTGGCGATTTTATTTGCGTTTTTGGTGCTCTCCCGAAGCTCCTGGTTGATGGCCCGGAACTGCTCGATATTCTCCTTTTCGTGGCAAAACACCTTGACGGCCTTCTGCCCCTCCATCATCTCTTCGATGTAGGCGTTGATCTTGCCCAAGCTGCTCTGCTGTTTGATGAAATATGTCCCGGCCATGCCGCCCAGCTTGGACGCCACCACCAGCATAACGGCCACCATGCACAGGGTCAGGATGGTCAGCGGGATATTCAGGCACACCATGCTGATAAAGGTGAGCACAATGGTCACGGTGGAGTTGACCAACTGCGGGACGCTCTGGCCGATGAGCTGCCGGAGGGTGTCCACGTCGTTGGTATAGACCGACATGATGTCCCCGTGGGGCGTGGTATCAAAATATTTGATGGGAAGGGCCTCCATTTTGGAGAAAAGCTCTATCCTGATTTTCTTCAGCGTCCCCTGGCCGATGATTGCCATGAGCCGGTTATATCCATAGGAGCAGAGCAGGCCAATCAGATACACCAGGGCCAGCGAGAGCAGCGCATGAGCCAGCGGGCCGAAATCCGGCGACTCCATACCAATCATGGGCTTGATGTACACGTCCACCAAATCCCGCATGAACAGCGTCCCCCGGAGGGTGGCCAGGGCCACTCCCAGAATCAACACCACCACAAAGCCAAACTGCGCTTTGTACTCCCGAAGCATAATGCCCAGCACGCGTTTCAGCAGGGGCATCAGATTCTTCTTGTTCGCTTGCTTACGCATGGTCAAAGTCACCTCCACCTTTCGTCTGGGCCTCGTAGATTTCCTGATAAATGCTGTTGGTTTTCAGCAGGTTTTCGTGGGTGTCAAAGCCGCTGACCCTGCCGTTGTCCAGCACCAGGATACGGTCCGCGTCCTGCACGCTGGAAATGCGCTGGGCAATGATGATCTTGGTGGTTCCGGGAATCACAGTTTGCAGGGCCTCCCGGATTTTGGCGTCCGTGGCTGTGTCTACGGCGCTGGTGGAATCGTCCAGAATCAGCACTTTGGGCTTCTTCAGCAGGGCCCTGGCAATACACAGCCGCTGTTTTTGACCACCGGAGAAGTTGGCCCCGCCACGCTCTACCCAGGCGTCATAGCCCTTGGGCAGATGTTCGATGAACTCGTTCGCACAGGCCATGCGGCAGGCTTCCCGGTATTCCTCTGTGCTGCCTATCTTCTTGCCCCAGCGCAGGTTGTCTAACACGGTCCCGGAGAACAGTACGTTCTTTTGCAGGACCACCGCCACCTGATTGCGGAGCGTTTCCAGATCATAGTTTCGGACATCCTCACCGCCCACCTTGACAGAGCCGGAGGTCACATCGTGCAGACGGCTGATAAGGCTGACCAGGCTGGATTTGCCGCAGCCGGTCCCGCCGATGATGCCGATGGTCTCTCCAGATCGGATGTGCAGGTCAATGTCGCTCAGTGTTTCTTCGCCGCTCCCCTGGCGGTAGGAGAAGGTCACATGGTCGAAATCAATACTGCCGTCCCTCACACGGTCCAGCGGTTTGGGAGGAGCAATGATGTCCGCCTTCTCCTCCAGCACCTCCGCGATCCGTTTCCCGCTGGCCGCGCTCATGGTCATCATCACGAAGATCATGGACAGCATCATCAGCGAGGAGAACGCGGTCATCACATAGGTAAACAGGGAAGTCAGGTTGCCGGTGGTCATGCTCCCGGCCACGATGAAGCGCGCCCCGAACCAGGAAATCGCAATGATGCAGCCGTAGACGATAAACATCATCACCGGCAGGTTCAGCGCCTGGAGCTTCTCCGCGCTGACAAACAGCTCGTAGAGCTTTGTTGCCGCTTTCCCGAATTTCTCGTTTTCGTAGTCCTCCCGGACAAAGGCTTTCACCACACGGATGGCCGAAATATTCTCCTGAACGCTGGCGTTCAGGTCGTCATAGCGATGGAACACATGGCTGAAAATCTTCATGGCTTTGCTCATAATCAGGGCCACCGCAGCCGCCAGTACCACAATAGCGGCCAGGAAGATCATGCTCAGCCTGGCGTTGATGAGCAGGCACATCACCATGCTGCAAATCAGCATCAGCGGCGCTCTCAGGGCGATGCGCAGGCACATTTGAAACGCCATCTGTAGATTGGTGACATCCGTGGTCATGCGGGTGACAAGGCCCGCCGTACTGAATTTGTCAATATTGGAGAAAGAAAAGGTTTGGATGTTTTCAAACATACTCTGGCGCAGGTTGCAGGCAAAACCGGCAGAAGCGGAAGCCGCAAACCGTCCGGCCTGGATGCCGAATGCCAAACCGAAAAAGGCCAGCACGATCATCAGCGCACCATAAAGGTAGACATTCCGCAGATTCCCGGCTTCAATGCCTTTGTCGATGAGGCTGGCAATCACGAAGGGAACCAGAAGCTCCGCCACCACTTCCAACACCGTAAAAATCGGGGTGATGATGGTGTCCTTTTTGTATTCTCCGATTTGTTTCAAAAGTGTTTTTATCAAGAATAGCGCCCCCTCTCAAATCCCGCTTTCCTGAATGAAGCGGCGCAGTTCCCGGAGGTCATCTGTATCGGGATGATTCATGGAATGCTGGAACGCCTCCAGCATGGTCTTGGCACGCTGGTTCTCCGGGTTTTCGTCCAAAGCAGTCTGTACGGTGTCCATCACGCTGGCCGGAATCTGGCCCGGACAGAAAAACGTCCCGCGATAGTCGCATTCATCGGGTATGAAGGGGAGAAGGCTGTGCTCGATGATGTCCTTGCTCTCGTGAAGCGCCATACCGCAGGTGACACAGCAGAGGATAGTTTTCCCCTCCAGATTTTCCAACACATCCGCGATCTTCAGTGGGATCGCGGCCTGTGTGATTTCAAAGACGAGCAGGTATACGTCCGCATCGTCCGAAATCTCCTGCTTGTTCAAATCCACAAGCTCCGTGCCAGCCAGGATGGTTTGAATTTCATCCGCCAACACCCCGGCGTTTCCATAGACATCTAAGTACGCAATCTGATAGTCCACTTACACTGGCCTCCTTGGAGTTTTTTGTTGTATATTGTCAAGGATCGTCCGCAGGGCGCTTTCGATCCCTTCCAAACGGCGTTCGGGTATTTCCTGCACAAGACAGCCGTTCAAATTTTCGATGTAATCCTTTACGATACCTTCGGCTGCATGGGCCTTGGCCGTCAGAACGATATGCTTTTTGCGGTTATCGTCTTTGTCCATTTTCATTTTGACATACCCGTTTTTCCGCAGCTCTTTCAGCGTTCTGGAAATAGACGACCGGGTAAAGCCCATCCTCTCGCACAGTTCTGTGGAACAGACACAAGAGGAATCCATTGAAAAAATCTCATTCAGCAGGAACGCCTGCGCGAAGGTCATCTCATTTGCTGCCAGCTCCTCGCTTTCATAGAGGCCCAGGCAGATGTTGATTTGCCGAAGCGTCAACAGCAGGTTCCCATCAGACATTTCACACCACCCTTTCTTTCGCGGCTTTGTTTGGTTCACGACTGTTCGGCAGACAATTTTCGCTGGCACTACCATCTATTATACTCATTTCCTCTTGAATGTTAACTCAAAAAATGTTATAACATATAAAGAACTTTTATCAATCCGAAGGAGGAACTCCTTGTGAACACTTTTCAGCTAACCTGCTTTTTGACTGTGGCGGAAACACTCAGCTTTGCAAAAGCCGCCAAGTTGCTCAATGTGACTCAGCCAGCGGTCACTCATCAGATTCACTCCTTGGAGGAGGAGTTGAATGCCCAGCTATTCAAGCGCACCACCCGTTCTGTAGAGATCACCCAGGAAGGGCTGATTTTTTTGAACGATGCCAAAAATGTTCTGAGCATCATTACTCTGGCGAAAAAGCGGTTTGAGGATCCTGTGGTGGATGAACGGCAGTTCTTTTCCATTGGCTGCCACAGCAGTAATGAGTTGCGCCTGCTCCCCGGCATTCTGTGTCAAATGGCAGACGCCTGCCCAAACCTGTATCCTATCTTTCAAATCGTTCCGTTCCAGCATCTCTATCAGCTTTTGGCGGAGGGGGCAGTGGATGCGGTTATCGCGTTCCAAGAAAGGGGAGAGAAGAAGGATACTGGCATCTACAAGGAGATAGCGAAAGTTTCTGTTGTTGGCGTCCTGCCCGCCGGACATCCATTGGCGGAAAAGGAATCTCTGGACGGGGATGATCTCCGGACGCAAAAGCTGATCTTGATGGAACCTCAGAGATGTCCGGACAGCCTGAACACGGTGCAGCACGAATTGACAACCGGGCGGGCAGTTTCTGATTTGTTCCTGTGCGGCTCCGCCGATGTCTGTACCACTCTGGCCAAAGCTGGTTTTGGAATTGCCGTTCAACCCGATTTCCCGTCCCTGCGGGACCCTGCCCTGGCCTACATTCCAATCAAAGATGTGGAGCGGCTGTCCTATGGTGTGTACTACCGGAGCGTAACAGGAAAGCCGCTGTTGAAGCTCTTTCTGCAATCATGTAAAGATAACTTTCCTGTCAGGCCGGAGAAGGAAATCAACGGTTGACTTTGAAAATCGCCTGTGCTACAATAGTCTCGCTTGTCAGAGGACTTGCGATCAAAAATCGTTGAAGTGGGATAAGCCCGTATAGGGTTTGTCCCACTTCTTGTTTTGTCTGGAGGTATTTTTGTGAATGACAAACTGAAAAATCTGTGGCGATACATCTTCCCAGCTATGGGCGGGCTGTTCGTGACCTACCTTTACAATGTGGTGGACGGCATATTCGTGGGCCAGGGTGTGGGTTCGGCGGCGTTAGGCGCGGTCAATATCGGCGTTCCGTTCATCACCTTTGCTGTTGCTGTCGCGGCGATGTTTCCTATGGGTGGAGCAACAGTGGCCGCCATCCGAATGGGCCGTGGAGACAGAGAAGGAGCGAATCATGCCTTTATGGCCTCGGTTGCGCTGACGCTGCTGGTATCGGTGTTGCTCACAGCCGCGGGGATGGTGTTCTGTGAACAAATTATCAGCATGAGCGGCGGACGCACCCTCAGCGGAGCCATGCGGGATATGGCGGTTGATTACCTGTTCTATTACTGCACTTTTTCTATTCCCATGCTGATGAGTACCTGCCTGTCTGTTTTTGTGCGGAATGACGGCTCCCCGGCGCTGTCTTTTGTGGGAATGTGCGTGGGAGCGGGAGCAAATATCTTCCTGGACTGGCTGTTCATCTTCCCGATGGACATGGGCGTGATCGGCGCGGCCATCGCCTCCGGGCTGGGCCAGGTGTTTTCTGTGGCTGTCCTGCTGTCCCACTTTTTGAGAAAACGGGGGAACCTACGCTTCCGGCGATTCCCCGTCAGCGGAGCACTGATTGGGAAGATCTGTAAACGCGGTGTTCCGGAGGCGGCCTCCCAACTGACCACGCCGGTGACAGCTCTCTGTTATAACCTTATGCTGGCGAGGCTGGTGGGCGATATCGGTGTGTCCACCTTCAGCGTCTTGAGTTTCATCTACTCGCTGGCCAACGCCATCCTCTCCGGGACGGCCCAGGGCCTGCAGCCCCTTTGGGGTCTCTGCTATGGGGAGCGGGATACAGACGGGATGAATCTATATTTTCGCTGGGGAATCCGCATCAATGCCATATTGTCCGTAGTCATTTATGGGCTTCTGTTTCTCTTCGCCGAACCCGCGATCCGAATTTTCAACCGGGACCCGGAGCTTGTCCAAAATGCCTCCGCCGCCCTGTCGCTGTTTGGCCTGTCCTTTATCCCCATGGCGCTGAACCTGATTTATACAGCCTTTCTGTACTCCACCAAGAGGACCCTGCAGGCCGATGCTGTTTCCCTCAGTCGGGGCGTTGTCCTAAAAGCGGCGGCTATTTTCTGTTTGTCTGTCCTTTTGGGCAGCGATACGATTTGGCTTGCCCCACTCGCCGCGGAAATGCTGACGCTTCTGCTGGCACGGATGCTTTTCAAAACGTCAAATCTCACTGGCAGAAAGATTGATAAAATTATTTTATGATATATAAAATTGTTTTTGTAATAAATTAGCACTCTCGTATTGACAGTGCTAATCCTGGCCGCTATACTATGAGCATAACCACAAACCAAGCGCGGTGTAAAAACCGCAAGTCTGAAAGGAGAAATCTTTATGCTGACCCCTTATCTGATGGCAAAGAATATGTTCGATGAGCTGGCCGAGTCCGCTTTCAGCGCGAATACCCTGCGGGGCATGATGAACACGGACATCAAGGAGAGCGACCAGGGCTACGAGCTGGACATCGACCTGCCCGGTGTCCGCAAGGAAAACCTCTCCGCCGAGCTGAAGGACGGCTATCTCTGCATCAGCGCGACCGTGGAGCAGACGCACAACGACAATGTTCAGAACGAGCGATATCTGCGCCGGGAACGTTTCATCGGTTCCTGCCGCCGCAGCTTCTATGTGGGGGACAAGGTAAAGCAGGAGGACATTCACGCCAAGTTCGAGGACGGTATCCTGCGCCTGTTCATCCCCAAGGTGAGTCAGGTGGGACAGATAGAACAGAAAAATCTGATTGCCATTGAGGGCTAAGTGCAAAAGAATGCGGTGCCGCAATTTTTATGCGGCACCGCATTTCCTATTCTGATAATCAAAAACGGAGAGAATGAAACATGAACGAAGTGAAAGCACCCAAAAAAACCATTGATCTACTATTACGGTATTGTCATGTTAGTGCTGATGCTGTTTAATTTTTTGGCTATACCCTGGTTCGCCCAGAGGCAGATTCTTGAAGTGGACTATGGGATCTTTATGGAGATGGCGGATCGGTTTGGGACAATTTGTGTCTCGGAAGAGGATGGAGAAGGCCGGCGGCCCGAATTCCATGATGTTCGGAAAGTCCAATGCTAAAGTCTATGTAAAATCCTCCGAAGGTATCAAGTTCTCCGATGTTGCGGAAGAAGATGAGGCCAAGGAAAATTTGACCGAAATTGTGGATTACCTCCACAATCCGGATAAGTATCGGGAGATCGGTGCCTCCATGCCCAAGGGTATCTTACTGGCAGGTCCTCCGGGAACCGGAAAAACTATGTTGGCAAAAGCGGTAGCGGGCGAGGCAAATGTCCCCTTTTTTTCTATGTCCGGATCAGAGTTTGTGGAGATGTTCGTGGGTATGGGGGCTTCTAAGGTTCGGGATCTGTTCAAACAAGCCAAGGAGAAGGCTCCCTGCATCGTGTTTATCGAAGAGATCGACGCCATCGGCCAGAAGCGGGACTCGGGAAAAATAGGCGGCAATGACGAGCGGGAGCAGACCTTGAACCAACTTCTCACGGAGATGGATGGATTTGAGGGGAATACCGGCGTTATCATTCTGGCCACGACCAATCGCCCGGAGCCTTTGAACCCGGCGCTGACTCGTCCTGGACGCTTTGACCGCCGGGTGCTGGTGGAGCTGCCTGACCTGAAGGGCTGGGAAGAAATCCTGAAAGTCCACGCCAAAAAAATCAGAGTTTCCGATAAGGTGGATTTCCAGCAAATCGCTCGGATGGCCTCCGGCGCGGAGCTGGCCAACATCGTCAATGAGGCAGCCCTCCGGGCGGTACGGGATGGGAGAAAGTATGCTACTCAATCTGACCTGGAGGAAAGCATTGAGGTAGCCATTGCGGGCTACCAAAAGAAAAATGCCTTCCTTACTGACAAGGAGAAGTGGATAGTGGTTTACCATGAGATTGCCCATGCGCTGGTGGCTGCGAAGCAGACTCAATCTGCTCCGGTGCAGAAAATCACCATTATTCCACGCACTTCTGGAGCATTGGGCTACACCATGCAGGCGGAGGACGGCAATCACTACCTGATGACCAAAGAGGAAATTGAAAATAAGATCGCTACCTACACAGGAGGCCGCGCCGCCGAGGAGATTATTTTCGGAACAATTTCAACCGGAGCTTCCAACGATATTGCGCAGGCAACCAAGCTGGCTCGGGCCATGATCACTCGTTATGGAATGAGCAAAGGTTTTGATATGGTAGCGATGGAAACAGTGAGCAACCAGTACCTTGGCGGAGATACGTCCCTGGCCTGCTCCGCCGAAACCCAGGCCGAAATTGACCGACAGGTGGTGGAGCTGGTAAAAAAGCAACATGAGAAGGCCACCGGAATTCTAATGGAAAATAGAGAAACGCTGGACGAGCTTGCAAGATTTCTGTATGAGAAAGAAATAATTACTGGTGAGGGATTTATGGCAATCCTCAATGCCTGATAGGTGTTTCCCTATCCAAATTATGTGGTGGGTAGACATACCCTGCACGCTCACTCTTCCTTTCCTCTTGCGCCAGAGTAAATAGGATCAAACTTTTATTGTGGCATTTTTACTGACGCATGACCTGTTGTGGAACTTATGATTTAACGATACCACAGTAAAATAACGATACCCGACAAATCAACGATAGCTCATTCCCAATGGCTTCAGAAACGCAAAAAGGCCCACTGCTGGTCTGGGAATTTATCCAGCCAGCGGTGGGCCTTTTCTCGAAAGTATTAGTAAAACGGCCATTTTCGGCGGTTTAGGGAAAAATTAAGGACGATTATCCCGATACCCGTTGTATCAGAATAACCGTCCTTAGATGGTGCAGATGGGGGGACTTGAACCCCCACGTCCTTGCGAACACTAGCACCTGAAGCTAGCGCGTCTGCCATTCCGCCACATCTGCATTTTTACGTTTGCCGGAGTTGGTGCGAGTGACGGGACTTGAACCCGTACGCCTTTTGAGCACACGCCCCTCAAACGTGCCTGTCTACCAGTTCCAGCACACTCGCTTGTTTTCCGCTGCCGCTTTCCTCAAGCAGCTTAATCATTATACCCAACCCCTGCGGAAATGTCAACCCCTTTTTTCAAAATTTTTCGATTTTTTTTGAGTTCCCCAAACCTGCCTGTTTCCGTCAGCCGCCGACAGCTTTTTTCGAGGGTTTCCGAAAAAGGGCTTGACAGCGCACATTTAAGAATGTATACTATTCTTGTAAACGAAAGCGGAGGTCCCGAGCCTATGAGAATGACCCACGAGGCAGACTATGCAATACGCGTCGTTTACTGCCTGGCACTATCCGGCGGCAAGCTGAGCGCGAAAAGCATCTCCGAGGAAACCGGCGTGACCCTGCGGTTTGCGCTGAAAATCCTGCGCAAGCTCATCCTCGCCGGGCTCGTGCAATCCTATAAAGGCGTTTCCGGGGGCTACGCCCTGCAAAAAGCCCCGTCCGATATCAGCCTCGGCGAAATCATTGAGTACATCGACGGCCCAATCGCCATCAACCACTGCCTTTCCAATGAATTCGACTGTACCCGCGTACAGTCCAAAGCCGGGTGCGGGTTCCGTAAGGTATTCGTGTCGGTCAACCAGTCGCTGCGTCAGCAGTTGTACGATGTAAAGATCGACCGATTTATCGATTCAACAACATAAATGGAGGAAGAAACGAATGAAATTTGTATGTTCTGTATGCGGCTATGTCCACGAAGGCGATTCCGCCCCCGCTGAGTGCCCCGTCTGCCATGTTGGCGCCGATAAGTTCATCGCGCAGGGCGCAGAGAAGACCTGGGCTGCTGAGCACGTTGTAGGCGTTGCAAAGGGTGTTTCCGAGGATATCCTGAAGGATCTCCGCGCAAATTTTGAAGGCGAATGCACCGAGGTTGGCATGTACCTCGCAATGGCGCGCGTCGCGCACCGCGAAGGCTACCCCGAGATCGGCCTGTACTGGGAGAAGGCCGCTTGGGAAGAGGCTGAGCACGCTGCCAAGTTCGCCGAGCTGCTGGGCGAGGTCGTCACCGACTCCACCAAGAAGAACCTCGAGCTGCGAGTAGAAGCCGAGAACGGCGCGACCGCTGGCAAGTTCGACCTCGCAAAGCGCGCGAAGGCTGCGAACCTCGATGCGATCCATGATACCGTACATGAGATGGCGCGCGATGAGGCCCGCCATGGCAAGGCCTTCGAGGGCCTGTTGAAGCGGTACTTCAAGTAAGCGAAACACTGTAATTTAGCACAATTTCAGCACTTTTTGAGGGGGACGGGGAAACCTGTTCCCCTCTTTTTTGTGTCGGTGTGCAAGTCAGTGTGCAACTCCCGCCCGGTATTCACTTTTGCAACTTTCACATGTGCAACTCGAATAAATTGCACCTATATTAAGCGGTTTTCCGCTTAATTACAAAGATATTTGAGAAAATGGGAAACTTTCTAAGAAGTTTTCACAACTTTGCAGCAAAAAATAAGACTTTGCAGCAAAAAATAAGAAGTTCGACCCAAGAAACAAAGACTTTTCACAAGTTTCCAAGCCACCGAGGGAAAAAACTACCTATTCCGCCACTAAAATTGCCGTTTCCACCGCTGAAATTTGCAGACTGTCTCATGGTCTGCTTTTTTCTTTTCTCTATTATAGCACATGTCGTGGTTAAAGTACAAGTATTTCTATGCCCCGTGCTATAATAATTCCACAGAGAGCGAGAGACACACGAACTCTTGAAAAATAAAAATCAAAAACGAAAAGGAGACTACTGTATGAAAAGAAACGCTATCATTACCATTGACGAAACCACCGCACAGGTCACTAAGGCTTTCCAGAGGCAAGCCCGCATTTTTGGTTCTGACGAATACAAAATGTGGAAAGCCTACCGCGAGGACTTCCCCGGTGCTAAGATGGTGACTAAGACTATCAAGCGGAACGCCAATAAGCGCACTTATCGCAACCTGACCTATGTTAATAAGGGGCGGTACATTACTGTAAACTCCCCCGAACTTTTGGAAGAATTTGAAAACACAAAGGCTGCTGCCAGGGCACAGGAAAATCCCTATCGTGCGGTGCTGGCGTGGTTCCTTGAAAAGTTCCCCAACTATGACGATTACAAAAAGTTCTTTGAGGACAAGACCGCCGAGAGCAGCGCCGCCGAGGGGGATGAAACCAACAATCGTGTTATTGGCCTTGCCAGTTGACTAACTGCAAAGGGCAAGCGCCTTTGAAAAATACATTTCAATTTTGTAGCAGCAAGAGGGGCGGCACGCCAATGTGCCGCCCCTTGTGTTTAAAAAATCACCGCCCCAATAATTGCTTTTTCTTTGCATTAAATTCTTCCTGAGAAATTGTTCCATCATCCAGCAGTTGCTTGTATTTCTTCAATTCGTCAGCTATGAGCATGGTATCCACATCTGTTGCCTGTTTTGCTTGACGGGACTTTCCAAGGAACAGGTTAATAATCATGCCTAATACAAAGCCGCCAACAAGCATGACCAGGAAACTTATTACCTGGTTTTGTATGCTGAAAATCTTGAGGTAGTAGTCGAATGCGCTGCTATATTCGCCTGTAGAACCCAAGAACATCCCAACGTATGTGTTAGCGGCCATAAAGAAATCGACCAGCAGATAGCCAATACCTGCCAGAATGCCTAAGATGAGCGGTAGTTTGAATTTTTTCATTTCATTGCCTCCTATTGATTGATATGATTTTGTTCCATGTTTCCATTGTGGTCTTGCTATTAGCTGTACAGTGAAAATATTATACTCTATTTTCTGGCTAATTGCAATATATAAAATTCATTTTCTATCAGATAGCTGGTTTATTTTCTGGCTGTATGCTGTAAAATCTATCAATAGGACAGTTAAGGGGTAACTATGATGGATTTATCGTTTATGGGCAGTAAAATCAAGGCAGAGCGAAAGCGACTCAATTTGACGCTGGAAACGCTATCGGAGCAGATAGGAATATCCAGAAACTACCTTTGGGAAATAGAGGCTGGACGCAAGGCCCCTGCTTTGAATACACTTTTCAATTTAGGCGTTACCCTCAATGTGTCTATTGACTATTTGTTAGGGGCCTCCGCCGAAAAGAAAAGCATTAGCGGCAATCCTCCCGCCACAGAACGAGATTTAGAGATTGCGCGGATTATGAAAGCACTAAATGAGTATGAAATAAAAGAGTTATCGCTAATATCTAACGTGATACATGATTTTTCAAGATATTTTGAACAGAAATAGCAAGCGCGGCTACTGGAAAGCCACGCTTGCTTTTTGTTGTGGGGAAAATGCTGCCGCCGCCGCTTGACCGTATGACCGCCGCCGCGTCCACCGTTTTTGTCCGTTTCCGCCGTGATTTCGTGTCGGGAGGGAAATCCGCCGAGAAAACCAGCATTGAAAAATCAAAATGAGATTTTCCCAAAACCATCCCCCGGTGGCCTTGCGGCTGTCGGGGGCTTGCCGTTTAGGTGTACCCGCTCGATTCACCGGAAAATACAGATAGGCATTTTCCCTTTACTGTGTGCTTCGGACCGGCTGACAGTGGAAGGAGCTGCGCCGTGAATACGGATGCGGCAGCACCGTGCACAGAAGGCTTCAGGAATGGTTGGCAGCCGGTTTCTTTGAGAAAATTTGGAGCAAGGGTCTGGAACGGTACGATGAGCTGAAAGGAATCGGCCGGGAGTGGCAAAGCCTGGACGGCTGTATGGTCAAAGCGCCTCTTGCATTGGAGTCCGTTGGAAAGAATCCAACGGACCGAGGAAAAAATGGGGACAAAACGCAGTGTTCTGGTGGATGAAAAGGGGATTGCGCTGGCGATTGTTATCTCAGGAGCAAACACATATGACATCGAATTGTTGGAAGAAGCTCTGGATCATATTGTCGTGCTGCGTCCGGAGCCGGATGAGGAGCAGTCACATAATCTGTGCTTAGACGCAGGTTACACTGGCAGTGGAAAAGCTGTTGGACAGCGCAATTATATTCCGCATATTCGGCCCCGAGATGAGAAGAAAAAGAGTTAGAGCCTATCCCATAATGAGACGTGCGCAGATTGCGCCGTCAGATTTTTCGTCAGTCGAAGCCGATTCCCCGCAGGAATCCTTTGTGGATTTCAAGGGGAAGCGGCGCAGCATGACGGAAAAGATACAAGCAAGCTGTGTGCGGATCATTTCGGGATAGGCTCTTAGAACGCAACCCCGACTTTCGCGCTCGCCGGTGGGTTGTTGAGGTTACTCACTCTTTTTTCAACCGTTCCCGTAAACTCCTGGTTCGATACGAAAAAGAAAGCTGTCAACTATATGGCCCTGCTTCAATTTGCTTGTGCTGTTATTGTCTGGCGTAAACTTATTCCCGTTCATCGTTAATTTCGGGATAAGCTCTAAGCCTTGTTTTCACACGATGACAGAAAAAAAGCGTACCCGATGGCAGGTGCGCTTTTTCTGCGGCGGGGGATTACTTGGCGGTGCCGCGCTGCTCACGGTATTTGCCGGGGGAGGTGCCGGTCTGTTTTTTGAAAATCCGCGTGAAATAGCTTTGGTCGTCGAAGCCGACGGCGATAGAAATTTCCGCAATTGACATACGCGTGGAGCGGAGCAGATTCTTGCTGCGCTCAATGCGCAGGCGGTTGACATACTCGGTGAAGGTACAGCCGAGCTCATTTTTAATGATCCGGCAAAAATAGGATTTCGATAAGTAAACCTGCGTTGCAACTTGATCAAGGGTAATGCGCTCGGCGAGGTGCTCTTTGATATAAGCGGTGATCTTGAAAATGATATTTTGATGCTTGATCGCATTGAAATCAAAGACAAACCCGATAAACTGGTGAAGGATGAGCCCTAGCCAGCGGTTCAGGTCCTCAATGTGGCTGAGGGAGTCGACCTCGCAGTCGTAGCGGCGGCACAGGCTGAACACCTCGTCGGCGTCCGCGCCGCCGTCGATTGCCGCACGGTTCATCAGTACAAGCAGCTCGCGGATGCGCGGCTTGATCTTGGAGAGGTCGTTGCCGGTGCTGGCGTATAGCTGGGCGAGCAGTTCATTGAGCAGGTTTTGCGCCGCGTCCTTGTTGCCCTCGCGGATATGCTCCTGAAGCTGGTGTTCGCTTTCAATCGGGTAATCCTTCGCAGATGGGGCAACCGCGTAATCGTACATCGTTTGCAGCATCGCCCCGGAGCTGCCGAGCGCCTGCCGGCTGTGCGGGAAGGGCGACAGCGCGGCCGCAACCAGTTCGCATAGCGCCCCCACCTGCACGGTGGTCAGGTGCGGGACGCCTTCCAGGGATGATGGGTCGGACAGCGGATCGTCAAAGGGGTCGTCGGCGCTGTTTGTCATAAGGATCGGGCCGGTGACCAGGCAATATTCGTTGAGCTCGTCGGGCACCTGCGGCAGCGCGGCGATAAACAGCAGGCCGCGTGGGCAGTAATACATATATTTCCCTTCCCAGCGCAGGGCCTCGTATGCGCCGAAGAGATGGGTGCAGGAGGCGGTGCAGGCCGTGCCCTCGAAGGCGCAGCCGCTGCGGAAGGGCTGTGTCAGGAAATCCTTTGTCACAAGGCTGAGCAGGGAACAGTTTGCCCCGGTCAGTGCGCTGATATGGCTGCAAAGCTGGGTACAGTTTTCGGAAATTTCCATCTTGGGCATCCTTTCTGCCGTGGGCTTCTTCTTCTCTACTTGTCCGGAAACCTCCAAAACGCTATTTGAAGCGGGTATCATCCCGCCAACTGGCATTCCCCGGGTTTCTGGACAGGACTATTATAACAGAAAAAACGCGTTTTGTGTTGCACAAGGTTTCCCTGTTTTTGCACGATTTTCCGCAGGCGGCGAAAAAACCCACCAGTGCGGCGGGGACAGCAGCGCGGAACGGCGGCGGCAGGGCGAACCTGGAAGGGGCGCGGCCTGGCGCTGCCCGCTGGGGTGGCTTGAACGGGAAACAGCAATTTTGCGTGAAAAATGCGCAGAAACGCGGCTGTTTCTGTGCATCAGTGCCATTGCCTGACGCGGGCAAAGCTGCTATACTGGAAAGCGAACGAAAATCTATGGGCAAAGGGGTTTATCCATATGCAGAAGCAAGCCGTTTTAGAGCAGCCGCGGCTGCGGCTCTTTGACAATGCGGCGCTGACCCGGCTGATCCTGCCGCTGATTGTCGAGCAGTTCCTGACGATCGCGGTAGGCATGGTCGACTCGGTGATGGTGTCGAGCGTGGGCGAAGCCGCAGTGAGCGCGGTGTCGCTGGTCGATACGGTGAATGTCTTAATCGTGAACCTGTTCGCGGCGCTGGCGACCGGCGGCGCGGTGGTTGCGGGGCAATACCTCGGCAGGCAGGACCGGGAGAACGCAGAAAAGGCGGGCAATCAGCTGATCCTGTTTACCGGAGCAGCGGCGCTGGTGGTGATGGTGCTGGTCTACTTGGGGCATAATGTGCTGCTTGATGTGGTGTTCGGGCATCTGGCACCGGATGTGCGGGCCTATTGCAGCACCTACCTGCTGATTGTGGCAGCGTCGATCCCGTTTATCGCGCTGTACAACAGCGGCGCAGCGCTGTTCCGGATCATGGGCAACTCCAATGTGTCGATGGCCGTGTCGATCGCGATGAATACGGTGAATATCGCGGGCAATGCACTGCTGATCTACCGGCTGCGGATGGGTGTTGCCGGGGCGGCGATCCCGACGCTGGTATCGCGTGTCCTTGCGGCGGTGATGATGCTGGCCTGGCTGCGGAGCCCGGGGCTTGTAATTCGGCTGCGTGTGCCATTTGAGTTCCGGTTTGACCGGGGGATGGTTGGGCGTATTTTGCGGCTTGGCGTGCCGAACGGGCTGGAAAACAGCATGTTCCAGCTGGGCAAGATCGTTCTGCTGAGCCTGGTTGCGTCGTTCGGCACGGCTTCGATCGCGGCGAATGCGGTCGGCAACTCGATTGCGTCGTTCCAGTCGCTGGCGGGCATGGCGATGAGCATGGCAATGGTCGCAGTTATCTCGAGGTGCGTGGGCGCGGGCGACGAGGAGCAGGTGCGCTATTACACCCGGAAGCTGATGAAAATCTGCTATGCAGCAATGCTGCTGACGAACTTACTGATCATGCTGGCGCTGCCGCTGATCCTGCGCGCCTATAACCTTTCGGCAGAAACAATGGAAATGGCACGGCAGGTGCTGCTGCTGCACGGCACGTTCAGCTGCTTAACCTGGCCGCTGGCGTTTACACTGCCGAACGCGCTGCGCGCGGCGAACGATGTACGATTTTCAATGGTGGTCTCGGTACTGTCAATGTGGATGTTCCGGATCGTGTGCGGCTTTGTGTTTGCAAAGAGCCTGGGGCTGGGGATGTTCGGCACCTGGGCGGCGATGATGATCGACTGGGCGGTGCGGTCGGCGTTCTTCGTGTGGCGTATCCGTTCGGGGGGCTGGAAGCGCGCCGCATTTGAGCGTATCTGAGCGGGCGGCAGCAGAAACAGCTCCCCCTCACCTCTGCTGCGCAGAACAAGCCATAAAAGCCTGAAAGAAGCAAAGAAAAGCCGCTGGCGTCGTTGTGCCAGCGGCTTTTTGTGCGTCTGAGCGCTAAGTGGGGAAGCACCCATCCTTAGACTAAACCGGCCCCAGCCCGCCGCCGTTCTGGCGGGCTGGGGCGCGAGGCAGCATAAAGGGTGGGCAGACAACCAGAGCCCCCGTCCCGCCCGCAGGCGAAGGGAGATGCGAAGCATCTCGGGGTCTGGGGCGAAAGCCCCAGCGGGTGCAGGGCAGCGCCCTGCCGGGTGCCAGAGGGCAGAGCCCTCGGCGGGTGCAGGGCAGCGCCCTGCCGGGTGCGCCGCTCAGCCGAAGCGGACGCGGATGCTTTCACGCTCGAAAAATTCCATGTAACGGTCCGGCGGGCGGCGGTCTGTGATAAAGCCCGCAATGTCCTCCAGCCGGCAGAACGTGATCACCGCTTCCCGGTCCAGCTTCGTACTGTCCGCCATCAAAAATACATGGCTCGCTCGCTGTACCACCCCGCGCTTGATTTCCCCTTCCAGGAATGTTGTGTTCATCATCCCGCTCTCAATCGATACCCCCGTCGCGCCCATAAACGCCTTGTTGATCTTCATCGATGAAAGCGATTCAAACGTCGATAACCCTACAAACGAATCCGTCGTGTAATTATATACCCCGCCCAGGGAAATTACCGACAGCCCGTCGTACTTCGCAGCCTCCGCCAGCGCCCCCAGCGAATGCGTGATAATCGTCAGGTTCTTGTGCCCCCCCAGATACCGCAGCAGCTGCAACGTCGTGGAACCGGAATCAATAAACACCGTGTCCCCGTCCTCGACCTCCGCCGCCGCCAGCTGCCCAATGGCCGCCTTGTCCGCCAGGTTCAGCCCACTGCGCACCGGCATCGGCACAGCGCCCGCATTCTGCGTCGCCGTTACCCCGCCGTATACCTTGCTGATATGCCCACGCGCCTCCAGATCGTTCAAATCCCGGCGGATCGTGTTCTTTGATACGCCAAATACCTCGCAAAGCTCGTCAATCGACGCCGTCTCCTTCGCGATCACATATTGCTCAATCGAATTGAGCCTGCTGATTTTCATAATTCGGGCTGCTCCTTTCCACTTGGGGCAAAATCTCTTCATCTCATTCGATCCCCCGCGCCCGCACGCAAGGTATCCCATCTATATTGTATCAGAAAATGCCGGGAATGCAACCAACACCTGCCTGAAAGGCCACATAAATTTTTCGTGCATTTTTTGATGATTTTGCACGAAAACACGGCTGCCAAAAAAATGGCCCGCTTTTTGATAATTTTGCACGAAAATACTTTTAAACGAAAAAATTTTGAAAACCTTGCCGTTTTCCATTGAAATCCGGCAAAAAAAATGGTAAGCTAGAAGCAGCAGGAAATTGGGCAAGTTTTTGTTTTATCCTGCACAATAGTTTGCAATATTTTGAATAGGCAGGTGTATTCCATGCAGAAAGAAAAGTTGAAGGAGCTTCGCGTTTTCGCAGAGGAGATCCGGCTGGAAACGTTGAAGACGATCGGCTCGCTGGGCTTCGGCCATGTGGGCGGTTCCATGTCGGTCGTCGAGACCCTTGCCGTGCTGTACGGCGAGGTGATGAAGGTCGACCCGAAGAACCCGCGCTGGGAGGACCGCGACTGGTGCGTGATGAGCAAAGGCCACGCAGGCCCCGCAATGTACGCAACCCTCGGGCTCAAGGGCTTCTACCCGGTGAGCGACGCGTATACCCTCAATCAGCCGCATACCAATTTCCCCTCCCATACTGACCGTACCAAGACCCCCGGCATTGACCTGACCACCGGCTCGCTCGGGCAGGGCATGAGCTCGGCGGTGGGCGCTGCGCTCGGCAACAAGATGGACGGCCGCAACAACCATGTATTCGTATTCGTCGGCGACGGCGAGGCGGACGAGGGCCAGGTTTGGGAAGGCGCGCAGTTCGCGGCGCACTACAAGCTGGACAACCTGATCTGCTTCGTGGACAGCAACAAGCGCCAGCTGGACGGCAAGGTCGAGGACATCATGGGCCACGGCAAGGGCATTGGCGCGAAGTTTGACGCGTTCGGCTGGAATGTGATCGACGTTGCGGACGGCAACGACGTAGAGCAGATCTGGGCGGCGGTTGAAAAGGCGTACCAGTCCGAGTCTGCACCGACCTGCATCATCCTTAACACCGTAAAGGGCAAGGGCTGCACCTTTGCCGAGCCTTCGGGCGCGCATTCCTCCCAGCCCACGAAGGAGCAGTGGGACGAGGCGATTGCCGCTGCGGAAGCACGCCTTGCCGAAGTCAAGGCACAGTAAGGAGGGTACATAACAATGAATTTCACTTTGATCGGAAAGCATGAGTCCGACGCCCGCGCCAACCGTGACGCTTATGTTGAGGCCATGCATGAGCTGATGGCGAAGGACTTTAAGGTCTGCCATATTGACTGCGACCTGTACGGCTGCATCAACACGAAGAAGCTGGAGAACGAATTCCCGAAGCAGACTTTTAACGCGGGCATTGCGGAGCAGAACGCGATGGGCATTGCTGCGGGCCTGACGGCGACGGGGCGCACGGTGTTTATGCATTCCTTCGGCTGTTTCTCCTCGCGCCGCGCTTATGACCAGGCGTTCATGAGCTGTGCTTACGCGAAGCTGCCGGTACACGTGCTGGGTTCTGACCCGGGCGTATGCGCGGCTTACAACGGCGGCACGCACATGCCGTTTGAGGATATGGCGCTTTATATGGCGATCCCAGAAGCGGTTGTCATTGACCCGACCGACTATGCGATGCTGTACGACCTGACCAAGAAGCTTGCGGCGTCTGGCAAGTTCTCCTTCACCCGTATGATCCGCAAGGGCGTAACGAAGGTGTATGACGACGGCGCGGAGTTCGAGATTGGCAAGGGCGTAACGCTCAAGGACGGCAAGGATGTAACGATCATTGCGTCGGGCATTATGGTTGATGAAGCGCTGAAGGCGGAGGAAACGCTCGCGGCGGAGGGTATTTCGGCGAAGGTAATTGATATGTTCACCTGGAAGCCGATCGACGAGGAGCTGATCACGGCTTCTGCGAAGGCGACTGGCTGCATTGTGACTGCTGAGAACCATCAGGTCAAGTGCGGGCTAGGCTCTGCGGTTGCGCAGGTTGTTGCGAAGACTGCGCCGGTGCCGATGGAGATGATCGGCATTGAAGACCGTTTCGGCCAGGTTGGCGCGCAGAAGTTCCTTCAGGAAGAATACGGCTTGACGGCGGCGCACATTGTGGAAGCTGCCAAGAAGGCGATTTCCCGCAAGTAAGGGGTTCTGGCCCTGCGCGGGCGGCGGTCCTACGCGGACAGCGGTCCTGCGCGGACGGCGGTCCTACGCGGACAGCGGTCCTACGCGGACAGCGGTCCTACGCGGACGGCGGTCCTACGCGGACGGCGCCAGAGGGACTAGTCCCTCTGGACTCCCTTCCTTCGCCTGCGGGCGGGACGGGAGTGATGGAATCTGCATGATAAAAGGTTGCAGCTGCATGGCAGCTGCAACCTTTTTGTTTTGCTTATTTCGGGAATTTGATAACGTTATCGGGGCGCTCTGGAAAATCGTCTTCCGCGATATTCCTGAAGATGCTAAGAGAGTCGTCAAACTCCCCGAACAGGTCGGAATCGTCGTCATCATCATCGCCCATGACATCAACGAAGCCCGTGAACAGCGAAAAGAAAATGTCGTCCATGATCTGCATCCGCTTGCCGATATGCAGCTTGATGCCCAGGTCGTTGCATAGCTGCTTGATCGGCATTGCCATCCACTCGTCGCGCACGTAAAGATTTGCTGGCCTGCCGTGCTTCGCGATATAGGAACACAAGAGGGCAACCCACGCGTATTGGGTCGATTCATCAGACGGGGTGAGCTGCTGGTCAAGGATCATGTCGTCTTTCCGGTCGGCCAGAATAGCCATGTGCATGGAGTGCGGTGCGGCAGACCGTTTGTCCTGGATGGGGACGGGCAGATACCATGCGTCCAGTTCCAGCGACTTTTTGGTTTTCCGCGCCTTTTCCAAAGAAGCCTGTTCTTCCGGATCGAACACGGGTATTGGTATTGCAAGCTGAATTTTGCTGCGCAAAAGTGACGACGCACGCCATTGGCCGTCTTCACAGCTCCATTTCATGAAAGAAGCGTCATCAAATTCGTATCCGCCGTCCAGGCAGCAGCGGCAGGCGTCCAGCAGGTGTGGAAACAACCGGCAAAGGCAGTCTGCCTCCTCTGCGCTGATCATCCACGGGAATTGCCCCGGCTTCATCGACCGGAAGTACGTCCACTGGCCCCGCCCGCGGAACCGCAGCCCAAGCGCTTTCATCGGTTCGCGGTCTTCCTTCTCGATGTCCTCACGGTCGCCGAAATGGCAGTTGATACTCCGCTGATCCAGCAGGAAGAGCATCGGCAGCGGGCCGCTCGCGGAATAATGCAGCCGCATAAGCTGTGAAAACGCAACGTAACCAGGGTACACAGCAACGCCGTATGCCTGCCCGCCGTTGCCAAGGAGGCTGCAAAAATAGGGTTCTTCCTCTCCTGGCAGCGTGATGACAATCAGATTCATGTTGTCCAGCTTTTCCCACGGCGCAAGCGCCTTGAGCTCCGCAGCCGCGTCATAGAGGGTTCTCCATTGGTCTGTGGAAGGCTTTATGCGCTCCGGCGCAGTGTTTTTTTCATTTTTAGCCATTTTCCGTTCTCCTTCGCCCGTTTCTTTGATTATACCATGATACGGGACGGAATACAACCGTAGAACCTTTATTTCGCATGATTTTTGGATAAACAGGTTCTCTGTGGCAAATTGCCAACAGGGCCGGGTTTGCCGCGCCAAAAGCATTTGCCTGATACGGGATCGGGTGGAAACCTGTCTTTCAGATGCGGGTTTCGATTGCCCCATATCCGTTTTGCTGACAATTGGGTGATCCGTTTAACCCGCCCGCAAATTTACGCGCTTTCCCTTGCAAGAGGGCGCGAAACATGGTACAATAAGAGCGCAATGCGCGAAAGGAAGGTGCAGGAATGGACGAAAATAAGGAAAACGCGCTGGAAACCACCGAGGAGGCGCTGCCTGCGGAGCTGCCGAAGGAAAACGGGGAAGCATCCCCCGCTGCGGTTGAGGAAACTGCGGAAGCCGAAGGGTCTGAAGAAGCCGAAGAAGAGGACGGCCCTGCGCCGGATATGATTTTCGGGATGCGCCGCCGCACCTTTCATCTTGTGGTGGTCGGATACGCGATGGGCGTGATTGTGGTATCGCTGTTCGGGCTTGCGGGGCTGTACCCGGAGGACAGCGGCACGATGATCCCGGGCGTAATCGGCGCGGCGCTGGGCTATGCGCTTGCCGCGTGGATGGACAAGCGCGACGACGCAAAAAACGCGGAAGAATCCCAGAAGGATTGAGCAAAGACCGTTCCCGGTGTTGCAGGGAGCGGTTTTTTTGCGCCTTTGGGGCTTTTGGGATGCGAAAAAAATGCCCGGCTTGTGTTCACAAATTGTTTTCATGCGCCCGCTTGACACTATATGCTATACGATATATAATATTATACATCAAGCAGGGAAAAGGAGGCGGCGGCATGGCATTCCCCATCAGCGCGGCGCTGCTCGACGCGATCGTGCTTGCGGTGGTTGCCCGGGAAAGCACCTACGGCTATAAAATCACGCAGGACGTGCGGCAGGTGATGGAGGTTTCGGATTCGACGCTCTATCCGGTGCTGCGGCGGCTGCTCAAGGACGGCAGCTTGTCGACCTACGACCAGGCAATCGCGGGGCGCATCCGGCGCTATTACCAGATTACGCCCGCGGGGCAGGAAAAGCTTGCGTCCTACCGCGCCGACTGGGTCGTTTACCGCAATTCCATTGAACAGGTCTTAGGGGGAGATACGTAACATGACAGCATATGAATATCTGAACGCGCTGCGCGAGGCGCTCGGGGTGCTGCCCGACGAGGAGCGGGCGAACGCGATCCGCTATTATGAAGAATATTTCCTGGACGCAGGCCCGGAAAATGAAGGGCGCGTGATCCAGGAGTTGGGAGCGCCGGAGGAGGTCGCGCAGCAGATCCTGAACGATTACAAGGAGGTTGCGCGGGTTGCCCAGCCCTCCGGGGCGGGGCAGGACGCGGAGGGCGCGCCGCATTTTGGGGAAGAGCCTCCGCGCGGGTTCCGGCAGGAGCCGTTTGCACCGCCGCGCAGGTCGCCGGCCATGCAGCTGCTGACGGCGCTGGCGGTGCTGTTCTTCGGGGTGGTTATAGGCGTGCCGCTGCTGGCCGGCCTGGCAGCGACGGTGGTCGGGCTTGCGGTTGGGGCGCTGGCTCTGCTGGCGGGGCTCGTGGTCACAGCGCTCCTGCTCCTCATCATCCTGCCGCTGGCGCTGGTGGCCTGCGGCGTGGTGATGTGCGTGCTGGCGCTGTTCCTGTGGGCGTCGCCTGCGTCGGCGGTGCTGACGTTTGGCGCGGGGCTGTGCCTGCTGGCGCTCGGCGGGATGCTCACCGTCGGCTGTATCAGTGTGTGCGCCGCCTGCTTCCGTCCCCTGATGCGTGCGGGAGGCTGGTGCATTGAACAATGCGGACGGTTCTTCCGCTGGTGCGCGGGGCTGGCCCGCCGGTTCCTTGACTGCCTGAAAGGGGTGTAAGAAATGAAATTCTTGTTCCGTCTTGGGACGTCGATGATTACGCTTGGCATTCTGTGCTGCCTGGGCGGTGTGATCCCTATTGCGCTGTTGCTGCTGTCGCTGGTCTTCCTGCCGCTGGCAATTGCATTTGGAGGGGTGTTGCTGGTTCTGTTCCTGTTTGCTTGCGCGGTTTGCTGCGTCTTCCTTTAAGCCGCAAATCGAAACAGATGTATATGCATTTTGCATATGCTTGCCAATTTGGTTTGATGCAGAAGGGATAAAATAATAACCCTTTGTTTTTCCGTCCCGCCCGCAGGCGTGATAAAGTTTTTACTCAATTTTTTTACAAAAAAATTGCGGGTGCAGGGCAGCGCCCTGCCGCTCGCCGCGTAGGCGAAATACAGGTTTCGCATGGAAAGGAGTTCTGAAAGCAATGAAAAATTTTGTGCGCGTTTGTACAGCCGTGCTCGCCGTTGGCGTGCTGCTCTGCATCGGCGGAGCAGCCGCAGGCGGCAAGCTGTATTCCTCGGTCGTGGACGGCCAGATCCGCCCGTTCGGATGGTGGTTCCCGCGTATGCGCGGCGAATCGCAAGAAGACTATGACCAGCGCACCGGCGCAGGCCGCGACGGCGGCTCGGTATGGGAGCCCGCAGCTCCATCAGTATACGGGGAGCCCGACCTGCCTGACCTGGCCGATATCCCGTCCAGCCTGCCGGGTATTACCGAGCTGCGAAAGCTGGATTTCCAGCTGGACGCAGGGGAGTACCACATCGTTACGGGCGATGCTTACGGCTACTCATGCAACGACGCTGACTGGCTCACCAGTAAGGTTGAAAACGGCGTGTGGAAGCTGTCCGTAGCTAAGAAATGGTTCAAGTTCGACTGGGACGATACGCGCATCTGTACAATCACCATCCCGGAAGGATGCACGGTCGAAAAGGTTGAATTCGCCCTCGGCGCAGCAGATGTGGAGGTTGCCGCCCCGATCACCGCGCAAAAGCTGGTGGTCGAAGTAGGCGCAGCGGACGTTACGTTCAGCGCGCCGGTCGCGGCGGAAAAGGCTGATCTGGAGGTCGGCGCGGGTAACTTGTCCTTCTCGATGCTCGATGTATCAGATAAGATTGACGCGGAAATTGGCGCAGGCGGCCTGGATATGATGCTTGCGGGCAGCTGGGAGGATTACTCCATCGACGGCGAAGTCGCGATGGGCAGTATCTCGGTCAACGGCAGGGACCTCGTCGCAGGGCTCGCCGGCGAACGCAGCCAGGGCAGCGGAAGGCGCAAGATCGTGCTGGAAGCCGGTATGGGCGGCGCAGAGATCTATACCGAACGGTGACAGCGGGCATCCACGCTTCAAAATCACAAAACGCGGTATTTCCATGGAAATCCCCGGCCATAGAAACCTATCCCGATAGCCACGCGCACCTTGCGGCGCGGCAGGGGCTATGCTATAATGAACGAAAAGGAGGATATTGTTATGCAGGAAAAACGTTTGTACCGCAGCGAAACGAACCGTATGATCTGCGGCGTGTGCGGGGGCATCGCCGAATATTTCGGCGTGGACCCGACCCTGATCCGGCTTGCTTTCGTACTGTTTCTGTTCGGTGCGGCCTCAGGGCTGTTCGCATACGTGGTTGCAGCCGTAATTATCCCGAACCAAAGCCAAGTCATGTAACCCCAAAGCCGGATGCATCCAGCACCCGGCTTTTTACGGGGAGATGCCCCGGGGGGAAGAGTTTCCGCCCGCAGGCAATAAAAAGGAGCCCTTCAGGGCTCCTTCGCTGAGCAATAGGCAAGCGGTCTGGCGAGTGCATGGAATGGCGGAATGGCGGCGGTTCGTCCCTCTTGCGCCGTGATCGATCGCGCAGGCGGGCGGAACCCGGCCGCGCGGCAGATCACAGCGGCGGGAAAGCAGCGGTGCGCCAGTCCTCAATAAACGCGCCGCAGAACGCGCGAAGCGATTGTGCGTTGCCCTCGCCCGAGGCCGGGTCGTAAACGCCTGCCACCGGAAAGCCCGCGCGGGCGGCGGTTTCCGCCGGGTAAAGCACGTCCTCGAATACAACGCACTCGGACGGGCGCGCGCCCAGGCGCTCCGCCGCCAGCAGATAAATGTCCGGCGAGGTTTTCGTTTTGCCGATGTCCTCGCAGCTGACAAGGAATTCAAAATAGCCCAGCAGCCCTAGCCGTGTCAGGCACTGGTTGGCAAGCGCGCTGTCCGTGGCCGTCGCAACGCACATGCGCACCCCCGCCGACCGGCAGCGCGACAGGTATTCCTTGACCCCTTCCCGCGCCGGGATCAGTTCGCGGTATTGGCGCTCGATCTGCGCGGTCAGCTCGCCCGCGATCTGCGCCGCCGTGCCGGGCACGCCCAGCGCACGGGCATATTCCCCGCACTCAAGCATCGTCATTGCCTTGATCTGCTCGTGCAGGTCTTCCGGCGGCGTAATGCCTTTCGCGCGCAGGTAATCTTCCCCGAGCCGGTGCCACGCGGGCATCGAGTCAATCAACGTGCCATCCATATCAAAAATTGCGTATTCCATCTATGCTCCTCCGTTCGCACTTGGGTGCTGCGTCCGCGGGCGCCGCAGTTTCTTCCCAGTATAGCATTTGCGGGAACCGCCGTCAAGACGGCGCCCCCCCGCCCGGCCGCATCCAGAATGCGGCTGTTTTTCGGGTGGACGCAGCCCCGGCCACCGCCATCGCGCGGGGCAAGACGCAATGATACCATATCAGGAAATAGGAAATTTGAATTTCTTTCCGGCAATCTGCAAAATAAGCTTGACAGGCTGCCCGGGATACGCTATTATTTAGATGACAATCGAAATGAAAATCCTGTCATTCCATGCGTATGGAAAAACCTCCCTTTCTGGAAATGTAAATATTTTTTGAAGGCGGGAAAATGTTACGAAAAAGGGATTGACAGGCTGACAAAGCCGATTTATAATGGATTCGCTGACCCGACCGACCGGTCGGTCGGAATCTGTCAAAACCCAATCACGCACGCACAGAAAGCGAGGGAACCACTTATGAAACGAATCATCCCTGCCGTGGCGCTTGCCTGCCTGCTGACCATCCCGGCAGCTGCGGCAGAGGGCGCGGGAGGCGCACAGGGCACGGGTGCGCCGTCCTTCGGCCCCGGCCAGCCCATCCCGGAGGCCCCGGCGAATCCCACACAGGGGGGGATCTATACCGGCTATCCGTACTATACCGCGCCCGCGGCGGAGCTGTCGAGCGGCAAGCTGCTCGCGATCAGCGACGTTGAGAAAATGGTGCGTAACAGCAACTTGCAGGTGCGTGCGCTGGAAGAGACGATCGAAGCGCTTGAGGACCAGGACCCCGAGGAGATGGTAGCCATGCTGCGCACCAACTATCAGGGGCTGATGGCGAGCATCGCGCAGCTGAAGCAGGCGGCGGGCGCGTTGCCCGAGGGCGACCCCATGCGCGGGCTGATGGAATCGAACATTATGATCCTGACCTCGCAGGCGACGACGCTGCAAACCCAGATCAGCTCGGTGCAGGACAATTATGAAGAGCAGCTCGATTCGCTTGAGGATACGCTGACCGAAACCAAATCCCAGCTGGCGTTTGCCGCCGAGTCGACCTTCCTTGCGATCAAGTCGATGGAAAGCAGCTATGAGGACCTCGTGCGGCAGCGCGTGACGTTGGGCGTGACCGTGACCGAGCTGCAAAAACGCTATGAGCTTGGGCAGATTTCCGCCTTGCAGCTGCAGGAGTCCAAAAACGGCCTGACCCAGCTGGAAAGCGGCCTTTCGACGCTCATCATGAACATCGAGAACACCAAAGGCGACTTGAACCTGCTGCTGGGGCGCGGCCCGGATGTGAAATATTCCCTCGCCGCGCTGCCGGTCATCACCGATAGCCAGGTCAACGCGATCGATTATAACCGCGATGTGAAAACCGTCCTGCGCAAGAGCACCGAGGTGCGCGAGGCCGACGACGCGCGCGACGACGCCGAGGACCAGGACAACGAGTACGCCGAACGGGCGGCAAAGCTGCGCTACGAAAGCACGGTTGACACGGTCAGCCAGAATTTCCAGAAGCTGTGCCGCGCAGTCACCGACAAGCGCCAGCTGGTGGCGGCGGCGGAAAGCGACTACGCGCTCGCGCAGAAGAATTTCCAGGTGCAGGAGACCAAGTTCCGCAACGGGCAGATCTCGCAGAACACCTACAACGCGGAGAAGGCGACGCTGGAAACCGCCGCTAACGCGGTCACCACTGCACAGAACAACCTGTACACCGCCTATATGAAATACGAATGGGCGATGGAGGGCATTGTTGCCACCAATTAAAACGTTTGCAGGGGAGGGCGGGCCCGCCCTCCTTCACATAACAGGCGGGGCCCGCCGGGCAGGCGGCCCCCCCGCATTCACAACAAGTGAGGTACATCCATGAAACATCGCATTCTCTCGCTCGCCCTTGCGGGCGCGCTGCTTGCCATGCTTACCGCATGCGGCGGCGGGGACGGCGCCGAGGAGGACGGGGCTACGTCTGCGTCAGCCGCCCCCATTGGCGTTGCCGTTGAGGTCAGCACGGCCGAACGCGGCATGATGGCGACCGAAAACACCCTTTCCGGGCAGGTCATCGCGGACAAAAGCGTTGCGGTCGTCCCGCTGGCGCAGGGCACCGTCAGCGGCCTTTCGGTCGAGGTTGGCGACACCGTCGAGGAGGGGCAGCTGCTCTTCACCATTGATACGTCGACGGTCACTGCAGGCTACGGCGCGCTGTCCACCAGCTACGCCGCGACCCAGGAAATGACCGACCAGGCCATTAAAAACGCCGAGATCGGCATCGAAAACGCCCAGCTGGCGCTGGACAACGCACAGACCAACCTGTACAACACCCAGCAGCTGTTCCTGATCGGCGCTGCCAGCCAGATGGAGCTGGACGCCGCCATGGACGCGGTCACACAGGCGACCTACGGCGTAGAGCAGGCGCAGAACGGGCTTGCGCAGGCACAGGCCAGCCAGAAAAGCTCGCTTGCGCAGATCCAGTCGTCCATGTCCTCGATGGGCGCGCAGGCGCAGAACGGCAAGGTAAAAGCGCCCTGCGGCGGGCTGGTCACTTCGGTCAGCGTCGTCAACGGCGGCGTGGGCGGCGGCGGCGCGGCGATGATGATCGCCGAGGGCGGGCGCACCCGGGTCTCGGTTTCGGTCAGCGAAAGCATTTACGGGCAGCTGCGGGTCGGGGACACGGCAAGCGTGCTGGTGCCGTCCATCTCGCCCGAGCCGTATACCGCGCAGATCGCGTCGATCGATATCGCGGCCAACCCGCAGACCTCCCTGTATGAGGTCAAGCTGTACACCCCGGAAGGGCAGGATTACCCCATCGGCTCCTTTGCCGACGTGACCTTCTATTCCGACCGGCGCGACGATGTGGTCAATATCCCGACCGAAGCCATCCTGACCTCGGGCAGCGAAAAATTTGTGTATACCGTCGATGCGTCCGGCGGGACCGCTACACGCGTGACGGTTTCGACCGGGCTGGTCGGCGAGCGCACCACCGAGATTACCTCGGGCCTGACGGGCGGCGAGCGGATTGTCGTCAAGGGGCAGAGCTATCTGGAAGACGGCGCGGCGGTGCGCGTCGTTTCGGAGGGGTGAGCCGATGAAACAACTGGTTTCCTTCTGCATCAAGCACCGCGTGACCACCATGATGGCGTGTATTGTGATCGTGGTGTTCGGCGTGATGGGCTTCGGCTCGCTGCCGCTCGCCATGACGCCGAATATCGAGCTGCCGATGGCGATGGTCATGACGACCTATTCCAATGCGGGCCCGCAGGAGGTCGAAAGCATGGTCACCCGCACCATCGAGCAGGCGTGTGCGTCGGTTTCCGGCATGGAGGAGCTCCAATCGACCTCCTCGGAGGGCTCGTCGCAGGTTATGGTTACCTTTGCCGACGGGACCGACCTCGACAAAGCGCTGGTTGACCTGCGCGACCGCATCGACCGGGTCAAGTCGTTCCTGCCGGAAGACGCGTCCGCGCCGATGGTCATGGCGATCGACATGGATATGATGCCGGTCGTCCAGATCGGCCTGCGCGGGACCGACCTCGCCGAGCTGCAAAGCATTGCTGAGGACGATATTTCGCCCGCGCTGGAACGCATCAGCGGCGTAGCTTCGGTTGATATTTACGGCGGCTACGAAAACCAGGTCTCTGTAAAGACCTACGCCGACCGGCTGGCGGGCTATCATATCTCGGTCAGCTATGTCGCGCAGATCCTGGGCGCGGAAAATGTGGCGTTTGCGGGCGGCACCGTGCGCAACGGCAGCCAGACCCTTTCGGTGCGCACCGACGGCGCGTATTCCTCGGTCGGGGATATTGCCGCAGCGCTCATCCCGCTGCCGACCGGCGGTTCGGTGCGCCTTTCGGAAATCGCCGACGTGATGATCGAGCCGAAGGAGCAGACGAATATCGCCAAGATGGACGGCGAGCCGTGCGTTATGCTTGCGGTCAACAAGCAGTCGGGCGTGAATACCGTGCAGGTCGCGACGCGCGTCCTGCGGCAGATGGACCGGATCGCCGCGGAAAACCCCAGCCTTGTCTGGGCGGTGCTGATGGACCAGTCGGACTACATCAACCTTTCGGTTGACCAGGCGATGTCGAATATCGTGTACGGCGTGATCCTTGCGGCGCTGGTGCTGCTGGTGTTCCTGCGCAGCTTTGGCTCGACGGCGGTCATTTCGGTCGCGATGCCGATGTGTATCGTGTCGGTGTTCCTGATTATGAAGGCGGGCGGGCTCACGCTGAACATGATGAGCCTGGGCGGCATTACGATGGGCGTGGGCATGATCGTCGACAACTCCATCGTGGTGCTGGAGAATATCTATTCCTACCGGTCGGACGGCTACAGCCGGTACGAGTCGTGCGTGCTGGGTACCGGCGAGGTGGCACTGTCCATTTCGGCGTCGACGCTGACGACAGTGGCGGTGTTCCTGCCGCTGGGGCTGACCGGCGGGCTGGTCGGGATGCTGTTTAAGGATTTCTGCGTTACGATTGCGGGGCTCCTGCTTTCGTCGCTGGTCATCGCGCTGACGCTGGTGCCGCTGCTGTGCTATATGCTGCTCGACCGCAATGACAAGAAGCAGCTGAAGCGGGCCAAAAAGCGGAAGGAATCGAAGGCGGCTGCGGGGGCGAACCGTGCGATCGGCGTTTACCGCAGGGTGCTGGGGGTCTTTGTGCGCCGCCGCTGGATTGCGGTGCTGACAAGCATCGGGCTGGTTGTGGTGTTTATTGGGACGATCGCGCTTTGCAGCTTTGAGCTGATGCCTTCGATGGACCAGGGCATGGTTCAGATTTCGGTCAGCATGCCGATTGGCACAGAGCTTGAGGAATGCGAGGCGGTTTCCAACCGGATCCTGGCGATTGCGGAGGAAAACGTGCCGGAGGCCGAAGTGATTGCATATTCGGCGTCGAGCGGGTCGAGCTCGTTTATTATCAACCTTGCGCCGGTGGATGAGCGCGGGCGTTCGGCGATGGAGATCGGCGCGGCGTTGCGCGACGCGGTCGCGGATATTGCGGGCGCGGAGATCACGGTATCGGATGGCGGCATGATGGATATGTCGGCGATGACGGGCGACGCGATTTCGTTTACGCTGTCGGGCGATGATTACGACCAGCTGACCGCGACGGCGGACGACCTGGTTGCGCTGATTTCGGAGCTGCCGGACGCGCGGGATGTGAAGTCCTCGGCCGGGGAGCAGGTGCCGGAGGTCGATATTACGATCAACCGGGCGAATGCGTCGCGGTTCGGGCTGAATGCGGCGACGGTCGGCACGGCGGTGCGGCAGGAGCTGAGCGGCGCGTCGGCGACCAACCTGCGCATGGGCGGCGAGGAGATCACGGTCTCGGTGTCGGGCGACGAGCGCACGGGGCAGAGCGTCGATGCGCTGCGGGCGATTTCGCTGAGCACCCCTTCGGGGGGGACGGTGCCGCTTTCGCTGGTTGCGGATGTGGAGATTGTGCTTGCGCCGCAGACGATCAGCCGGCTGAACCAGAGCCGGACGGTAACGGTGACGGGCGGGAGCCGCTCGACGATGCGACGGGCATTTATTATGCGGTGCAGGAGATTTTGGAACAGTACCCGTTCCCGGATGGGATTGAGCTGGAAACGGGCGGCGAGATGGAGTCGATGGCGGAGTCGTTCGGGGACTTGGGCTTTGCGCTGGTGGTTGCGCTGGGGCTGGTGTATTTTGTGCTGGCGAGCCAGTTTGAGTCGTTCATCATGCCGGTGATTATTATGATGATCCTGCCGATCGGCCTGCTGGGGTCGCTGTTTGGGCTTCCGATGACGGGGCAGGCGATTTCGATCGTTGCGCTGATTGGCGTTATCATGCTGGCGGGCACGGTGGTCAACTCTTCGATTGTGCTGATTGATTATATTAAGATACGCCGCCGCCGCGGGGAGTCGAAAAACGAGGCGATTTTGAACGCGTGCCCACGGCGTGTGCGGCCGATCCTGATGACGACGCTGACGACCATCCTTGGGCTTCTGCCGATGCAGTTTGGCGGGGGCGAGGGCAGCGAGATGATGCAGCCGATGGCGACGGTCATGATTACGGGCATGATCGTGTCGACGATTGTGACGCTGCTGTTTACGCCGGTGTATTATTCGCTGATTGACAGCCTGACGGCGCGTGTGACGCGCAGGAAACCGGACGCGGGGCACGAGGAGCCCGAGCCGCTGCCGGCTGGGGTTGAGTAACGCGCTTGGGGGTTCCGCCCTCTGCGGAGGGCGGCCAGCGCCCGGCGCTGGACCCGGCCCTGCGCGGGCAGCGCCAGGGGACTCGTCCCCTGGACCCCTTCCACCGCTGCGGCGGGGAGGGGGCTCCCCCCCGTTTGCGCATTTGCCCGTTTGCCCTTGCTGCGGCAGGGTGAGACGGTTTTTCTGTGTTTTTCTTGCATTCCATCCAAGCCGAAAGGAGGGCTGCACATGGCGACAGACGCCCGTTCCCGCCGCCGGGAAGAAATTTTACAGGCGGCTTTTGTTGAGTTTTGCGAAAAGGGCTACGACCGTGCAAAGATTGAGGAAATCGCCCACCGCGCCGGGATTGGCAAATCTACGGTATATGAGTATTTCCCGTCGAAGGCCGAGCTGCTGACCGCGACTGGTGATTTTGTGCTGGGGCAGATCTTTCAGGATGTTGAAAGCCTGCTCAGTACCGACCGCCCGGTCCGGCAGGCGCTCGCGGATTATTTGGAGTACGTCAGCAGCATGATGGGCTCGATCGGCGCAAGCTTTTTGCACATTGTCGGAGATATGTCTGTTACGCAGATTGTACACAACCTGTGCAAGCGCTATCTGGTTACGATTACCGCCAGTTTGGAACGTGTTTTGCAGGCTGCGCAGGACCGCGGGGAGATTTCTCAGGATATCAATGTCCGTACCGCGTCGCAGATGATTGTTACGATGCCCAATCCGCCCTTTGTCCGGCTGGTTCGGCAGGATCATCTGCGGGATTCTATCGAGCGGCTGGTCGACCTGCTGTTTGCGGGGCTTGCGCCGCGGTAAAGTGAAAAGGTGCTCCCATATAGGGGGCACTTTTTATTGTTGTGGATTTTTTGGGGGCCCGGATGTTGGGGTGGAGCGGTACGGGGCAACGAAAAAACGGCACGGCCCCTTGCGGGGCCGCACCGTTTCATCAAATCATGAGGTATGGGTTAGCAGTATTTTTCAACATGGGCGCGGGTAACTTCCGCAGCCTTTTTGATGTTCTCCTCGTTGGAGAGCTTGTAGTAATCGGGACGGAATACTTCGATGGTGCATACGCCGCCGTCAAAGCCGATCTTCTTGAGGGTATCGGCATAGCGCTTGTGATCCAGGCAGTCGCCCGGCTCGCCCGGCCAGAGGCGCTTCTCGTCGTTGTTGTAAGCCGCGCCGCAGGGCATATTCTCCATGCCGTTGAGGTGCCAGACGAAAATCTTCTTGCCGTCGGCCTTCTCAAGCGCATCCCAGCCGGAAGCCATTGCGTGGAAGTGGTACTGGTCGAGGGTTACGCCAACCAGCGGGTGGTTGACTTCGGAAACGATCGCGTAAGCGTCCTCGAAGCGGTTGATGGACATGGAGGGCGCGCCGCAGAATTCGATGGAGAGCTTGATGCCGTGGGGCTCGACCTTTTTGACCATTTCCTTCAGGACCGCGACAGCGTCGGCCTTGATCTCGTCGAGGGTCGCATGTACCTTGAGATCCATGGACGGGACGACAACGATCATTTTGCAGTCGAGGATCTGGCAGCGGCGGATGATCTCGTCCAGCTGCGCCATGACTTCGTCCTTTTCGGCCTGGGTCTGCTTCATGTTGAAGAAGATCAGGGCGTTGTAGGACAGCATCTTGATGTTGTGGGAGCGGAAGTAATCGCCGAGCTGCTCAAGGGTGTACTTGCCGGCCGCGAGCTCGCGGTCAAGGCACTCGGACTGTACGTCGATGTAGTCGAAGCCGTACTTTTCGCAAAGCGCCAGGTCTTCCAGTACGGAATGGTTCTCGCAGAAGCGGTTGCAGCCTTCGTTAAAGCCGATTTTCATGATATATGTTCTCCTTTTTAAGCTTTGAAGCCGTATTTCAGTTTATTTCTTGTAGAAATCGGGGGTGCCGCCGGTTACGACCTTCTCAATCGCGCCGGAGGTCTGGCTCTTGACGAGCGCGTCAGCGGTGATGGAAGCTACATAGCCGTCCCAAGCGGAGGAACCGCCGGTCTCGCCCTTGACCGCGTGGTCAACCCAGTCCTGAATCTCAACGTCGTAGGAATCGATGAAGCGGAGGATCCAGTTGTCTTCGATCTTGGTGGAAACGTTGTTCGCGAAGCGGACGGTCGGGAAGGACGGGCAGGGCAGGTTGATGACGCCGTTTTCGCAGACGACTTCTGCGTTGATGTCGTAGCCGAAGCCGCAGTTGACGTTGACCTCAAGGACAACAACTACACCGCCTTTGGTCTTCATGATCATGACCTGGGGGTCCTTCAGGCCCTCGTGCGCCTTGCTGGAAACCTTCGGCATGATGCACTGCACTTCGTCCCACTCGTCGTTAACGAGCCAGGGCAGGCAGTCGATCTCATGGATTGCGGTATCGGTAACCGCCATTGCGGTGGTGTAATCGGGAGCTACGCCGTCCGCGCGGTGGGTGCACTTGACGACCAGCGGAGCGCCGAATTTGCCGGAGTCGATCAGTTCCTTGACCTGGTTGTAGCCACGGTCATAGCGGCGCATAAAGCCAACCTGTACGAGATGCTTGCCGGAAGCCATTTCTGCGTCAACAACAGCCTTGCAGTCGGCGGCGGTGTTTGCGAGGGGCTTCTCGCTGAATACCGGCTTGCCAGCCTTGATGGCGGCGATGACCGGGTCCTTGTGGAACGCGCCGGGGGTGGTGACGACGACCGCGTTTACGTCGGGGTCATTGATCGCCTGATTGAAATCGGTGTAAACCTTGGTGCCGGGGCCGGCGATCTCAGCGCCCTTCTTTGCGCCTTCCTCGAAGACGTCGCAGACGGCAACGACGGTGGCGTTCTTGATGCGGTTCTGGATACGCTCGATGTGCTCGCGGCCGATCATGCCGCAGCCTACTACGCAGATTTTGAGTTCCATGTTTCATACCTCCGATTGATGATGTTTTGATGGGTGGGTGGCGTGCTGGTGAATTCGCGGTGGGGATCAGTTCCAAGCGGCGGAAGGGCCTTTGGGGAGCCCCTCCGTTCCGGCGGGCACGTGAACCAGCCTGCTGCCGGTTCTCTCTTCTTCTTGAGCCTATTATAACGCCGCGTTCACGAGAACGCAAGCGGTTTTTATCAAAATACTGCACAAAATAGCGGTTTTAAATTTGGTGAAGCTGCAAAATCGGCGGGTGAATAGGGGATTTTTACGTTATTTCCGGCATTTTTCCGCTTTTGAAAGTGCGGTTTTCCGGAGAGCCGGATGTGCGCGTGAACGCAAAATCGGTACATGTGCACGCAGCTTATGCGGATGGTTTGCGGAACCCCGCCCATTCCTTTATATCTTGATATGTTAAAGGCACAAGGTAGAAAAACCTACCACCATATGCTAAAATGAATGATGTTGGCTCCATAAATTGACACGCAACTCAATTTTTCTAAGATGCAACGGAAAGTTGCCATCAATTCAATGACGGTTGGTGGTATGCAACCAGTAAATTGTAGTATTTTTTTATCGGAGGTGATAAACATGAGCATAGCAGAACGGCTTCAGGAATTGCGAAAGCGATCGGGCTATTCACAAGAGCGAGTTGCCGAAATGTTGGGGCTTTCAAGACAAGCTGTTTCAAAATGGGAAAGCGGACAAGGAAAACCCGAAATTGACAACATAGTGAAATTAACAGAAATTTATCATGTAAGTGCAGATTATATTCTGTTAGGCACTGAAAAGGTATCTGTTACAGTGTCAGAGAAAAAAGAATTGAGCCACGAATACAAAAAAGCAATCGGTATAATTGCCATAATAGCAGCAACAGCAATCATCACAGTGTTATTTATTACTGCTTTAGGCTTACTTTCACGATTAGGAATTTAGGAGGAAAATTATGGAGCGAACAGGGAAAATTTCAAAATTGTTTCTTACGATTCTTTTGTTTAGCATGATTGTTATGACAATGAACGGTTGTGCTTATGTTCATAACAAGAATTGGGACGACATGACACCAGCAGAACAGGAAGAAGTACGACAAAATTTTGAGGAGGAACGAAAAGAATTGGAAGAAGAGTTTTCTGATGATAGCTTTGCACAGTATATTTTGGACAAAGTAGAACAAGCAATTGAAGAGTAATTATCATTCTGCGTTGTTGTCGATAATCGCCTTTGCTTGTGCTTGTTCAGTAATTAGAGGGGCGGCAGTCTAAAGTGCTGCCGCCTCTCTGAATTATAAACATGTAATCGTAAACGATGCACCGCCCCCTGTGGGAGAAAGGGGAAACCATCTATGCCTTGCACAGAAGCATACAAAGAACAGGTAATGTATACGTTCAACGGCTTTTGCAAGACCGACATACGATATGTAGCACTCCACGCATGGCGTGACAGGAGCAGACGGCGGCGAAACGAAACGGGTTGTAACGGGCGGGGACGGGGGCGGCACGCAGAACCTAAAACCTCCCCCGCGGAAGCCCGGAGCACCGCAGCAGTTTTGCAAGCCTTTGTGCGGCGCGCCCCGAATGGGGCGGGACGTGCAGGCTTGCGGTACGTCGGTAACGTTCCGGAGGAGGGATGGGGAGAGCGCGAGAGGGGGAAGGGAACCATAGGTGGAGACCGCCGAAAAATCTGTGTAAACGACAAAAACCGCGGGAATGAAAAGCATCGACTCAGTCAAGAATGGGAAT
>QXXE01000377.1 GCA_009911355.1 Clostridiaceae bacterium
TGACAATTGGCCGTGATGGCAGCGAGCCTAAAATGCAGCGCATCGGCGATATGACCGCCGTGGAAGTGAAAGGTCGCATTCATTTTGATCTGTACCACGTTATCACCCGCACAATCAATCTGCCGACATACACCCTGGAAGCCGTGTATGAAGCCATCTTCGGCAAACCGAAGGAGAAGGTGTACGCCGACGAGATCGCAAAAGCCTGGGAGAGTGGCGAGAATCTGGAGCGCGTGGCCAAGTATAGCATGGAAGACGCAAAAGCCACCTATGAGCTGGGCAAGGAGTTTCTGCCGATGGAAATCCAGCTGAGCCGTCTGGTGGGTCAGCCGCTGTGGGATGTGAGTCGTAGTAGCACAGGCAATCTGGTGGAGTGGTTCCTGTTACGCAAAGCATACGAGCGCAACGAAGTGGCACCTAATAAACCTAGCGAAGAAGAATATCAACGCCGCCTGCGTGAGAGCTACACAGGTGGCTTCGTTAAAGAGCCGGAGAAAGGTCTGTGGGAGAACATCGTTTATCTGGACTTCCGCGCCCTGTATCCGAGTATTATCATCACCCATAATGTTAGTCCTGATACCCTGAACCTGGAAGGTTGCAAAAATTACGACATC
>QXXE01000378.1 GCA_009911355.1 Clostridiaceae bacterium
TCCGATCTCTTCGCTGATATAGCAGATCCTGTTCTCATAGCGCCCATGGCCCTGGCTGTGGCTCTCAGCGCAGCAGCTTGGATCGAAACCTGCTGGATTCTTTCGATATTCCTCAAAAAACAGCTTCACATCCGCATAAAGACTCTTCTGGTTTTCCTTCAGGGATAGAATATAATCCGCTCCTTTTTCTGTGATTTTCTTCGCGATTTCCGTCTGTGTTCCCATGGCGTCTATGGTTACGATACAGCCTTCCAACTCCAGCATTTCCAGCAGTTTGGGGATTGCAGTGATCTCGTTACGCTTCTCCTCACACGCCAGCTGGCCCAGCACCAGACCGCACTCGGCAGAAAACGCGCTCACTACATGGAGCGGCGCTTTCTTTGCGTCCTTCGTCCGCCGGGCCTGTTTCCCGTCGATTGCTACGACCCCGGTAACCTGCTCCACCACATTTTTCATCCACTCCACGAATACCGTGTGCAGCTGCCGCGTGTCAATTGACCGAATCACGTTCCGGAATGTACAGGCATCGGGTACCCCATTTTCCAGCTGTAGATACTTTTTCAGCCACTGTTCCTTGCTTTTTCCGAACATTTCTACCTTCGCGTA
>QXXE01000379.1 GCA_009911355.1 Clostridiaceae bacterium
CGGTCAATATCAAAATTATTCAACAACCTAATATCAGCTTTAGAATATTTATGCTTATTTTTAGCAATAGCGTCTTTTGATTCATGCGTTAAATACAAATACATATTTTCCATACTCGTACTTACAATCTGAACCATAGCAACACTTTTATCTCCCAACGAACGTTTAATTTTCAAGCGTACACTTTCTGCGGTTACAGGGTTTTTCGAAACGTAAATAACATGGTAATGTGCTTTTTTATATTTTTGCCCCTCCACATCACTTAAATCTTTATCATGTAGAGGGCTAACAGCGATAGGAACACCGATTAATTCCAACTTATCTAGCCAGCCACTCGGAATACTTTCTGGATACAGTAAAAACGTGAAATATCTAGCTTTTTCTTTACTCATTTGCTATAATTACCTTACAAAAACAAGTAACACTACGAGCGACTTTTGGAAGAGGGCGCTCTTTTTTTGTACTCATCTTTGCCCTTTCTCATATTCTTCAACAACACTAAAAATATAATTTCTCAAATCATAAGTTGGTATTTTACCTTCACTTTTTAGTATTTTCTTGTACTCTTGATAAATTTCTTTAGGAAACCTTACAGTTACAACTTG
>QXXE01000380.1 GCA_009911355.1 Clostridiaceae bacterium
TTTCCCAATCCATCTATAACCTCAAGGACGCGGCGAAAATGCTGAATTTCCTGCAAGCCAACAACATCATGGATATGACGGGGCTTGATGAAAAATTCAAGTCCATGATAGGGGAACAGCTTGACATTCAGCACAAACTGAAACCCATTGATCGGCGGTTAGGCACTCTGAAAAAGCACATCGAGCAGGCCGAGATTTATTTCAAGTACAAGGGGAAAAAGCGTCTGACCGAGGCCGAGCAAATCTTATTCACGGCGGCAAAAGATTATCTCAAAGGTGTGATGAACGGAAAGACAACAATCCCGACAAAGACATGGAAAGCAGAGTATGCCAAGCTGACCGCCGAGAGGGAAACGCTCAACCGGCGGTATCTCGCATTGAAAGGGGAAGTGAAAGAAGCCGAGCAAATCCGCAGGAGTGTTTACAGCATCTTGCGTCAGGAACAGCGGGAGCAGCAGCCTCGCAGGGCGCAGGATATGGAGCGGTAACGGACAGGGCGGCGGGAATAGTACATATATTTCCGCCGCCCTACTTTAGTTTTTTCCTGAATTCCCGGTAAAGATTTACCCTACAAGAAATATGGGAGAAGAGGACGAAAAAA
>QXXE01000381.1 GCA_009911355.1 Clostridiaceae bacterium
AATCCAAGGTACAAGAAGCTAAAGCAGATGAAGTTGCAGCAACACAGACACAAGAATCTGTAAATAAAGCACGACAAAACTCAACCTCTAATGTAGAAAAAGTGCTTAGCACCCAATCTCAACCGTCAAGTAATGTTGAGTCGCCTTCTTACCAGGCACCCGCAGCAACTAATCCACAAGCACCAACACCAAATGAAACGCCTGTAGATGCTACACCATCCCAACCTTCAGGCTCGAATCAAACCTCAAATAATGGCTATACATCAAATGGTACAGTATGGGACTACCGTAACAGCTTTATGACGTCATCGTCTAACTACAACGGCTATGCAGGTGGAGGATGTACAGATTATGTATGGCAGTATTTTGCGCAACGCGGCGTAATTATACCAAATGTAATGCCCGGCAACGGTAAAGACTGGGCCTACCAAATGCCACGCGCGCCTAAACTCGTGCCAGGCGTTATTGCATCATTTGCGCCAGGGGCTCACGGATCATCACCTGTTTATGGACACGTGGCAGTTGTAGAGTCGGTCAATGCTGACGGTTCGTTTGTAGTTTCAGAAGGTGGGGCTGGAATTTGGGGAAGTACC
>QXXE01000382.1 GCA_009911355.1 Clostridiaceae bacterium
AGATGGTTGGAGTTTTGCTTCTCATACTTGGGGACACTTGAATATGACACAAGCTTCTTTAGCCGATATCCAACAAGATAATGAACGTTGGCAAAATGAAGTTGCACCTATTTTAGGCAAAACAAATATTTTGATCTACCCATTTGGCGCTGACATCAGCGATTGGCAACCTTATTCTGAAGCAAATCAAAAATTTGCTTACTTGAAACAACAAGGATTTGATATCTTCTGCAATGTCGATGCCTCAACTCCTGCATGGGGACAACTAGGAACTGACTACTACCGTAACGCCAGAATCAATATTGACGGTATCCGTTTCGAAGCTGACCTAAAAGGAGAAAATCCAATACTTGATCAATTTATCAACGTCAAAGAAGTGTATGACCAAAAAGATCGAGGATAGAGGTTGTGAAAGAAGCGTCCAGCTCCGAGCAAATAAGAACTAGATTTCTAAAATAGTTTCTCATATTTTGGAAATCTAGCGCTTATTGCTGAGGAGTTGCTTCTTGAACACCGTGGATAAGGTTATAACGAAGATAGTAGCCCACGGCTACAATAATCACATCCTGCTGAAATTGCTTTTCTTTAAAA
>QXXE01000383.1 GCA_009911355.1 Clostridiaceae bacterium
AGGAGATATACCATGGGCAGCAGCCATCATCATCATCATCACAGCAGCGGCCTGGTGCCGCGCGGCAGCCATATGATCCTGGACGTGGACTATATTACAGAAGAAGGTAAACCGGTGATTCGCCTGTTTAAAAAGGAAAATGGTAAGTTCAAGATCGAGCACGATCGCACCTTTCGTCCGTATATTTACGCCCTGCTGCGCGATGACAGCAAAATCGAAGAAGTGAAGAAAATTACAGGCGAGCGCCACGGTAAAATCGTGCGCATCGTGGATGTTGAAAAAGTGGAGAAGAAGTTCCTGGGCAAACCGATCACAGTGTGGAAACTGTATCTGGAGCATCCGCAGGATGTTCCGACAATCCGCGAAAAGGTGCGTGAGCACCCGGCCGTTGTGGATATCTTCGAATATGACATCCCGTTTGCAAAACGTTATCTGATCGATAAAGGTCTGATTCCGATGGAGGGCGAAGAAGAGCTGAAAATTCTGGCCTTTGACATTGAGACCCTGTATCACGAAGGCGAGGAGTTCGGTAAAGGCCCGATCATCATGATCAGCTATGCCGATGAGAATGAGGCCAAAGTGATCACCTG
>QXXE01000040.1 GCA_009911355.1 Clostridiaceae bacterium
AGCCCCTCTGGCGGGTCCAGCAGGCTGCTGGCGCCCCCCGCAGGGGGCGGAGCCTGCCCCCGCCCGCAGGCGGAAAAGGGGAGTCCAGAGGGGTTAGCCCCTCTGGCGGGTCCAGCAGGCTGCTGGCGTCCCCCCGCGGGGGGACGGGCTCCCCAGGCCGCGGCATAAAAGGCGAAGATTCATCACAACCAAGGGAGGAAATGGAATGTTTTTGGTGTTTTTGCTGTTGTGGATCATCCTCAACGGCCGTGTAACTGCGGAGATCCTGATCCTGGGATGCGCTTTCTCCGCCGCGTTCTACTGGTTCACCCGCAAATACCTCGGAAGGACCGCCGAGGATGAAAAAAAATGGCTCCGCAGCATCCCCCATATGGCCAAGTACCTCGCAGTACTCGTCTACGAAATCTTTAAAGCCAACTTCGACGTGATCCGCCTCATCCTTTCCCCCAGCACCGAGGTCGAACCACGCCTCGTCCACCTGCGCACCGACCTCAAAACCGACGGCAAACGCGCCCTCCTCGCCAACTCGATCACCCTGACCCCCGGCACGATCACCGTCCGCCTGAAAGGCCAGCACCTGCAAGTCCACTGCCTCGACTGCTCCCTCGCCGAAGGGCTCGGCGAGTCCAGCTTCGTCCGCCTGCTGCGCGAAATGGAGGATGCCGAATGAGAGCCATTGAACTGAACTTCTTCAACACCCTCGCACTGGCCTGCATGCTCGTGATCTCCGTGCTGTTTATGGCCGCGCTCCTGCGCGCCGTCAAAGGCCCCCGCGTCACCGACCGCCTGGTCGCCGTCAACATGATCGGCACCATGACCATCGCCATCATCGCCATCCTGGCCGAAGTGCTCGGCGAAGGCGGCCTGGTCGATATCTGCCTCATCTACGCCATGATCAGCTTCCTCGCAATCGTCGTGCTGACCAAGGTCTACATGGGCGTTTACCGCCAACGCCGCATCCGCGAAAAAGCCCAGGAAAAACAAAAGCTCCAAGAGGAGGGGAAAGCATGATCGCATTTATCCGTACCGCCCTCGCCGCCGCCTGCATCCTGTGCGGCGTCGCCGTGATGCTCATCGCAACCATCGGCGTCAACCGCTTCCACTACGTCCTCAACCGCATGCACGCCGCCGCCCTCGGTGATACCCTCGGCATCGGCTTCGTGCTCATCGGCCTCATGATCCACAACGGCCTGACCTTCGTCTCGCTCAAGCTGCTGCTCATCATCATCTTCTTCTGGATGGCAAGCCCCGTCTGCTCCCACCTCATCAGCAACCTTGAAGTGCAGACCAACCCCGACGTCGAAAAGGAGTGTGAGATCATCCATGAGTGACCTGTTTATTTTCCTGCTGCTCGTGTTCCTCATCGTCTGCGCCGTCGCCGCCAGCCTGACCAAAAAGCTGCTGGCCTCCATCGTCATCTTCATGTCCTATTCGCTGATCATGTCGGTGATCTGGGTGCTGCTGGAATCGCCCGACCTCGCAATTACCGAGGCCGCCGTCGGTGCGGGCGTGACCAGCCTCCTGTTCTTTACAACACTCAAAAAAATCCACGCAATCGAGGAGGAAATACGCGATGAGCAGGCAGAGAAGTGATTACCCCGGCAGCCGGTGGGATAAATTCAGCCGCTGGCTGCACGGCGATTATGACCCGTTCGCGGGCAAGCTGGAAATGAAACGCCCGGAGGAATTCCCCTCCCCGCCGCCGCTCGACTGGAAACAGGTCGACCTGAGCGTCGCCCAGCACGTGGGCGACGACCTCGACCAGGGCAAGCAGTTCCGGCTGTTCCGGAAACTGTACAAAGCCGCGTCCTGCGTGCTCTGCCTGAGCATTATCGTGATCCTGCTGATTACAGTCGCCAACCTGCCGCCGTTCGGCGACCCCGCGAACCCGGCAAACAACGAGGTCTCCGAGCGCTACATCGAAAAGGGCTTACAGGAGACCGGCGCGGTCAATATCGTGACCGGCATGATCCTCGATTACCGCGCCTTTGATACCTTCGGCGAGTCGACCGTGCTGTTCTGCGCGGCCTGCTGCGTGCTGATCCTGCTGCGGCTGGATGACAGCAAAAAGGCCAAGGCGGAGGAGTTCGACCAGATCTACGAGCCGCGCGAGGACACGATCCTCGAACAGGCGGCGCGCATCCTCTTCCCCATGATCATGATGTTCGGCGTATACATCGTACTCAACGGCCACCTGTCGCCGGGCGGCGGCTTCTCGGGCGGCGCGATCATGGGCGCGGGGCTCATCCTGTACCTGAACGCGTTCGGCTTCCAGAAGACCCAGCGGTTCTTTACCGAAAAAACCTTCCGCTATGTCTCGCTGGGCGCGCTGATGTTCTACTGCTGCGCGAAAAGCTATTCCTTCTTCACCGGCGCGAACCATCTGCCGAGCGGCATCCCGCTGGGCACGCCGGGGGCGATTTTATCGAGCGGCCTGATCTTCTACCTCAACATCTGTGTCGGCCTTGTCGTCGCCTGCACGATGTATGCCTTCTTCGTCATGTTCCGCAAAGGGGGGTTCTGACCGCCTTGCGGCCCACTCAAAACCTGCGGGTTTTGGCGCTGCGCGCCTCATTCAAAATCTGCGGATTTTGAATGAATTGGGGAATAAGGAAGATTTGACTCCGTCGATGCGGGCTTTGCCCGCACGCCGGTCCGGCCTCCGCTCCATGCATCGCGCAAGGCGCGATACACTGCGCTGCGGCGCAAGGTGAAAAAAGCCACGTGCGGGCCGCGGCTTTTTTCCCGCCGCTTTGCGGCGGTTTGGGATATGCGCCCGCGCCGCGCCCTGCTACAGACTTTCCACAAAAGGGGGAATCCAAGTGCTCGAAAACCTGATTATCAACCACTATGAGACAGCGGCGGTCATCCTGTTCGGCATCGGCTTTACGACCCTGCTGCTGCATCAGAACCTCATCAAGAAAATTATCGGCATGAATATCATGGACACCGCGGTTTACCTGTTCCTCGCGGCGAAGGGCTTCGTCGTGGGGCGGCTCTCGCCGATCGTTGTCAACGGCGTGCAGGATATGGAAGCCTACATCAACCCCGTGCCTGCCGGGCTGGTCCTGACCGGCATCGTCGTCTCGGTCAGCGTGACCGCGCTCATGCTCTCGCTGAGCCTGTGCCTGTACCGGCGCTACCATTCGCTGGACCTGGACGTCATCTTAATGCGTGTGAAGAAGGAGTGGAGTTAAAATGCCGTTTGTATGCAATTTCCCCTTCTTTTCCATCGTGCTTTCGATGTTCTGCGGCATCGTTTCCTCGGTGCTGAGCGGCAAAACCGCGAAAAAGCTGAGCATCGGCCTGCTGTGCGTCAACCTGGCGCTGAGCGCGTCGGTACTCGCCTACACGCTCGGGACGGGTGAAAGCTACGTATACATGATGGGCCATTTCCCCGCGCCGTGGGGCAATGAGATCCGCGCGGGCGTGCTCGAAGGGGTGCTCGCGTCCTTCTTCTGCACCATTATGCTGCTTGCGCTCGTCGGCGGCCTGCGCCACATCGCGCAGGAGATCGAGCCGACCAAGCAGAACCTCTATTTTATCATGGTCGACCTGCTGCTCGCGTCGCTGCTCGCGCTCATTTACACGAACGACCTGTTCACCGCTTACGTCTTTGTTGAGATCAACACCATCGCCGCCTGCGGCATGATCATGATCCGGCAGATCGGGCGCAGCTATGTCGCGGCGGCGCGGTACATGGTGATGAGCCTGCTGGGCTCGGGCCTGTTCCTCATCAGCCTTGCGACGCTCTACGGCCTGACAGGCCAGCTGCTCATGACCCCCGCGCAGGAGGCCGTCGCGGCGCTGCGCGAGGCGGGGCGGTATATGGAGCCGCTGACCGTGACCATCGCGCTGATGACCGTCGGCCTTGCCATCAAGAGTGGCCTGTACCCCTTCCATTCCTGGATGCCGGAAACCTACGGCTACTCGACCGCGTCGTCAAGCGCCATCCTTTCCAGCCTGGTCTCGAAGGGCTACATCATCCTGCTGATTAAAATCTTCTACCGCGTCCTCGGCAGCGAGACCATCATGAAGGGCAAGATTTCCAACATCCTGTTTGTCTTCGGCCTTGCGGGCATGATCATGGGCTCGGTGAGCGCCATCCGCGAGAGCGATATCCGCCGCATGATCGCCTATTCCTCGGTGGCGCAGATCGGCTACATCTACATGGGCCTCGGGCTGGGCACCGAGGCGGGCGTGATCGCGTCGCTGTTCCACATCCTGTCGCACGCGGCGAGCAAGGGGCTGCTGTTCATCTCGGCGACCGGCCTGTCCGACGTGTCGGGCGGCAGCAAGCGCTTCCGCGACCTGCGCGGCGCGGGCTACCGCAACCCGGTCGCGGCGGCCGGCTTCACGGTGGGCGCCATGAGCATGGTCGGCCTGCCGCTGTTCGCCGGCTTCATTTCCAAGCTGCTCTTCGCGACGGCTGGCGTACAGGACCCGACCAAGATGCTCCCGACGATGGTGTGCCTTGCCGTGTCGACGGTACTCAATACGGTCTACTTCCTGCGCACGGTGCTGACCATCTTCACGCCGGTCGACGTCGACGAGGAGTCCAAAGCCCGCGCGCGCCAGATCACACGGGGCTTTTCGCTCAAGCTTTCGGTGCTGTGCTTTATCGCGCTGAACCTGATGCTCGGCCTGTATTCCGACCCGATTGTCGCGGCGCTGGAATCCGGGCTGCGCATGTTCTCGTAAAGGAGGGGGAAAATGGAAACCATACTTGTCCCGGTGCTGCTGGGGGCGGTGCTGCTGGCGGTGAAGCCGCTGCGCGAGGGCGCGGGCGGGCGGGCAGCGTTTGTGACGCTCTCGCTGCTGCTCCAATGCGCGCTGGCGGTGCGCGCGGCCATGTCCCCGCAGGCGGCGCGTTCCCTGCATCTGACGGAGGACGTGCTGCTGCTGCTCCAGCCGGACGGGCTGTCCGGCGTGTTTCTTGTGATGACCGCGGTGCTGTGGGCGCTTGCGGGCGTGTTCTCGTTTGGCTATCTCAAAAACGACCGGCGTGCGGGCGTGTTCTTTGGCGTATACCTCATCGTGTACGGCACGATGGCGGGCGTCGCGCAGTCGGGCAACCTCATCACGGTCTATCTGTTTTATGAAATGCTCACCCTGACCTCGTCGCTGCTGGTGTTCTACGAGGGCACCCATGAAGCCATTATGGCGGGGCTCAAATACCTGTTTTACTCGGTTGCGGGCGCGTTCCTTGCGCTGGCCGGCATCTTCATGCTCTCGCGCATGAACGAGTGGCTGATCTTCACCCCGGGCGGTGTGGCGCTGGATTACCAGGCCAACGGCGGGACCGGCACGGTGCTGGCCGCAGTCTTCCTCATGGTGCTGGGGCTGGGTGCGAAGGCGGGCATGTACCCGCTGCACGGTTGGCTGCCGACGGCCCACCCGGTTGCGCCGGCCCCGGCGAGCGCGGTACTCTCCGGCCTGATTGTCAAGGCGGGCGTGTTCTTTTCCATCCGGGTGGTGTATTACATCGTCGGCGCGGGCAGGCTGCGCGGCACGTGGGTGCAGTATGCGTGGCTGACGCTGGCGCTTGTGACGGTGTTCATGGGCTCCATGCTGGCGTATATGGAGCCGGTGCTGAAAAAGCGCCTCGCCTATTCGACGGTCAGCCAGGTGTCGTATATCCTGTTCGGGCTGGCGCTGCTCACGCCGGGCGGCTTTACCGGCGGGCTGCTGCACATGGTGTTCCATGCGGTCACCAAGTGCGGGCTGTTCCTCGCGGCGGGCGCTCTGATCAAGCAGACCGGCTGCACAAGGGTTTCCGAGCTTGCGGGCGTGGGCCGCGCGATGCCGGTCACGGCCGGATGCTTCGCGGTGTTCGCGCTGTCGCTGGTCGGCATCCCGCCGTTTTCGGGCTTTGTGAGCAAGTGGTACCTCGCGACCGGCGTCGAGGGCGCGGGCGTTGGGCTGTTTGCCCTCATCGGGCCCGCGGTGCTGCTCGTCAGCGCGCTGCTGACGGCGGGCTACCTGTTCCCGCTGCCGGTGCGCGGGTTCTTCGCCCCGGCAAAGGCGGGCGTGAAGGAAGCGCCCGCGGTGATGGCGCTGCCGCTTGTGGTGCTGGCGGCGCTGGCGCTGGGGCTTGGGCTGTTTGCGCAGCCGCTGCTGGCCTGCCTGGCGGAGATCGCCGGGACGGTCCTGTAAGGAGGGGGAAATATGAATCCGATATTTTTGATTGTCCCCATCCTGCTGCCGCTGGCGGCGGCGGTATGGCTGCGGCTGGCGCGCCCGGAGGGCCGGGCCATGCAGGTGGGGCTCATGGCGGCGGTGCTGGTGAATTCGGCGCTTGTTTGGGCGCTGCTGCTCAACCGCCCGGCGGATGGGCTGGAGCTGTTCCGGTTTACGCAGGGCCTTTCGGTCACGCTGCGGCTGGACGGCATGGGCTCGGTGTTCGCGGGGCTGGTTTCGGCGCTGTGGCCCCTCGCCACGCTGTATACCTACGCTTATATGGAGCATGACAGGCGCGTGGGCGTGTTCCTGACCTGCTATACGCTGACTTATTCGGTGACGCTCGGCATTGCCTTTGCGGGCAACCTGCTGACGCTGTACCTGTTTTACGAGCTGCTGACGCTGGCGACCGTGCCGCTGGTCATGCACGACCTTACGCCGGAGGCGCTGCGTGCCGCGCGCAAGTACCTGTATTATTCGCTGGGCGGCGCGGCGTTCGCGTTCATGGGCATCGTGTTCCTCGCGTATTATGGCGCGACGCTGGATTTTACAGGCTATGCGGCGGCGGTCAACAGCGGCATGATGCTGTCGCACCGCGATATGATGACGGTTGTGTATGTGCTGACCTTCTTTGGGTTCAGCGTCAAGGCGGCAATGTTCCCGTTCCACGGCTGGCTGCCGACGGCCTCGGTTGCGCCGACCCCGGTGACCGCGCTGCTGCACGCGGTGGCGGTTGTCAAATCGGGCGCGTTTGCGATCCTGCGCGTGACTTATTTCAGCTATGGCACGGTGTTCCTGGCCGGGACCGCCGCGCAGAAGGCCGTCATGGCGGCGGCGATGGTGACCGTTGTGTTTGCGTCGACGATGGCGGTCAAGGCGGTGCATTTCAAACGGCGGCTGGCCTATTCGACGGCGTCCAACCTGTCGTATATCCTGCTGGCGGCGTCTGTGATGACCGGGCTGGGGCTCGAGGCGGCGCTTGCGCATATGGTGTTCCACGCGGTGATGAAGTGCTGCGCGTTCTTCTGCGCGGGCGCGGTGATGCACCAGGCTGACAGGCATTATATTTATGAGCTGGACGGCATCGGGCGCAAAATGCCGGTGGTGTTCACCTGCTTTACGGTAGCGTCGCTGTCGCTGGCGGGCATCCCGCCGCTGTGTGGGTTCCTCAGCAAGTGGTCGATTGCCAAGGCGCTGCTCACCATGCCGGACACGCTGCTCGGCTGGCTGGGGCTTGCGAGCCTGATGTACGCGGCGTTCATGTCGGCGGTCTATATGCTGACGGTGGTTGTCCGTGCGTTCCAGCCGCTCCCGGCAGGGCAGCTGGAGGGCGTGCATGACCCGGGCTGGAAGATGATCCTGCCGATCGGGCTGTTGGCGGCGGCGGTGGTTGTGCTGGGCTTCTGCTCGCAGCCGCTGTTCGGGCTGTTCGGCAGGATTGCCGCCGGGACGCTGTAAGGAGGGCTGGAGATGAATCTGATACCTTGGATCCTGCTGGTGCCGCTTGGCGGCGCGGCCTGTGCTGCGCTGTGCGGGAGAAAATATGGCAAAACGGCGGATTATATTGCGCTGGCGGCAGAGCTGGCGGCGCTGGCGCTGGCGGCGGCCCCGCTTCTTCTGGCGGGCTGCGGGCTGGATGCGTGTGAGCTGGGGCTTGTGGGCTGCGGGCTGCGGTTTGCCGGGGACGGCTTCCGGCAGCTTTGGGCGGTGCTGATCTGCTTTGCGTTTACGATGAGCGGGCTCATGTGCCCGGAGTACCTTGCGCACAGCCATGCGCGCGCGCGTTACCAGGCGGCGACGCTGCTGGCGCTGGCGGGGACGCTCGGCGTGTTCCTCTCGGCCGACCTGTTTACCTTTTTTGTCTGCTTTGAGCTGATGAGCCTGTCGTCGTGGCTGTGGGTGCTCCACGAGGAGACCCCGGGTGCGAAATACGCCGCCGGCACCTATTTAGGTGTGGCGGTGCTCGGCGGTCTGGTGCTGCTGATGGGGCTGTTCACGCTGAATCTGCTGGGCTGCCCGATGGATTTCCTTGACATCCGGTTCCTGTGGGATTACGGCGCGGCCCCGCGGGGGCTGCTGTATCTGGCGGGGGGGCTGATGCTGTTCGGCTTTGCCGCAAAGGCGGGGGTCTTCCCGCTGCATTTCTGGATGCCGCTGGCGTATCCTGCGGCGCCTGCGCCCGCGAGCGCGCTGCTTTCTGGCGTGCTGAGCAAATGCGGCGTGCTGGGGATGCTGCTGCTTTCGGCGACGCTGTTCCGGTGGGACTTCCGCTGGGGCGAGGTCGTGCTCGCGCTGGGGGTTGTGACGATGCTGCTGGGGGCGGTGCTGGCGCTGTGCTCGGTGGATCTCAAGCGGGTGCTGGCGTACTCGTCGGCGTCGCAGATCGGGTTTATCACGGTCGGCGTGGGGCTGATGAGCCTGCTCGGGCTGGAGGACGTGTTAGCCGTACGCGGTACGGTTCTTCATATGATGAACCATACGCTGATTAAGCTGGTGCTGTTCCTGGCGGCGGGCGTGTTTGCGATGAACTGGGGGACGCTCGATCTGAACAAGCTGCGCGGGGCGGGGAGGGGCAACCTCCCGCTGATGCTGGTGTTCCTGACAGGGGCGTACGCGGTAGCGGGCGTGCCGGGGGGCAGCGGGTATCTGAGCAAGACCATGCTGCATGAAGCGGTTGTGGAGTATACGGAGCTGGCGCGGGAATCGGGCATGCATATTGTGACGCAGCTGAAGGTTGTGGAGTGGCTGTTCCTGATTTCGGGCGGGCTGACGCTGGCGTATATGCTGAAGCTGTTCATCACGCTGTTTCTTGAGCGCCCGGAAGGGAAAACAACGGGGAAAGCGCTCCGCATGGGGCCGCTGACGGCGGCGGCGCTGGTCATCCCGTCGGCGGTGCTGTGGGTGCTGGGGCTGCTGCCGCACCAGGTTACCGATCCGCTGCTTGACATGTCGCAGGGGATGCTGACAGATGCGCGGTTGGAACACCGGCTGCAATATTTCTCGGGTACGAACCTGAGCGGCGCGTGCATTTCGCTGGCGATCGGCGTGCTTGTATATTTGGTTGTTGTGCGGAAGCTCCTAATGCGGGACGGGGGGCACCGGAATGTGGTCCCTGCGTGGTGCGACTTGGAGCGGAACGTATACCGTCCGGTGCTTCTGCGGCTGCTGCCGAACCTGTTCGGCTTGCTGAGCCGTCTGGTGGACTGTTCTCTTGACGGCGCGATCGTACTGCTGCGCAAGACGCTGCTGGTGAGCTTGGGCAAACCGAAGCGCGAGGTTGCGGGTGTGAAGGCGACGGACACGCTGGGGCGTTTCTGTGACAGGGTACACTGGCTTTTAAACCACACGGTACGCCGCAAAAACCCGAAGGAGCACCGTTCTTACGTTTACACTTTTGCAGAGAAGGAGCGCGAGGCGGTGGCGGCGGGGCGGCTGATTACGGCAAGCTTGTCCTTTGGGCTGCTACTGGCTTGTGTCGGCCTGGTCGCGACGCTGGCGTATCTTCTGCTCTGATGCCTTTCCGTGTCCTCGCCGGACGGGCCGCCTGCGCGGCGGGCGGCAGGGCTCTGCCCTGCACCCGCTGGGGCTTCCGCCCCAGACCCCCGAGATGCTTGCGCATCTCCCCCTCGCCTGCGGGCGGGACGGGGGATGGGCTTACCCTTACCGCTCACCGGCCAGCCCGCCAGAACGGCGGCGGGCTGGCCGGTAAAGATGGACGAACCCGGTTATTTGTGATTGCCAACAGGTGGGCGGTTATGATATGATAGGGGTGTAGGCAAACCGCGCCGGAAAGAAAATGGGGGCTATTATGATGTTCAAGGTTTATGTGTATGTTCTGGATACCCTGGCAGACTGGGAACTGGGGTATGTTACAGCGGAATTAAATTCCAGGCGCTTTTTTAAAAAAGATGCGCCAGGGGTATCCGTCAAAACGGTCGGTATTTCAAAGGAGCCGCTCAAAACCATGGGTGGGCTGAGCATCGTCCCCGATTGCGTTCTTGACGAGCTTGCGGTGGACGGGGAAAGCGTTCTGCTGCTGCCGGGAGCAAATACCTGGGATCGTCCCGAACATGGCGCAATCATCCAAAAAGCAGGCGAATTCCTTTCCGCAGGTGCTGTGGTATGCGCCATCTGCGGCGCAACTGCTGCGCTGGCCAATGCTGGGCTGCTGGATAACAGGATGCACACCAGCAATGGGGTAGGTTATCTTGAAATGGTTTCGCCCGGCTACAAGGGGCAGGATTTCTATGTTGACCAGCCGTCTGCCGCAGATCACAACCTGATTACAGCAGGCTCTGCCGGGGCCCTGCTGTGGGCAAAGCAGATTATTGAACGGCTGAACGTTTTTCAGCCCGATACATTAGAAGCGTGGTATGCATATTTCAGCACGGGCGAAGCCCAGCATTTCTTTGCACTCATGCAGACGTTATCCGCAGGCCAATAATACCGTCCGTCCAACCGCAAAAAATGTAGTTTCGGCGGCTGGTATCGTCACGCCTGCATGCAATATGGCGCAGACGCACAAAAGCCGCTGGCATGGTAACGTCAGCGGCTTCTCGTTTATTCTTCGGTTTTTCCACGCGGCGCTCCCCCGGTTGGGGAGGCTATGGAGGCCCGCCCGCATTCCTGCCGGTCAGCCGCGCAAATAAAAAGAACCTATCCAAACGGAACAGGTTCTTTCTTTGGCATGTTCTATCAGCCAGCCGCATTCAGCTTCAGGGTCATCGCGCTCTTGCGATGGGCAGCCTTGTTCTTGTGCATGAGATGCTTTGCGGCAGCCTTGTCGACCGCCTTGACAGCAGCCTTGTACGCAGCCTGTGCGGCAGCCTTATCGCCGCTTGCAACAGCAGCGTCAAACTTTTTCAGGGTCGTTTTCAGCGCGGACTTCGCCATCTGGTTCTGAAGGGTTTTCACCTTGATTACCTTTACGCGCTTCTTCGCAGATTTAATGTTTGGCATATTGTTACACCTCCTTCGCAGACAAACTCATCAGTAATTAGTATTCTACCACCCCGGCAGGTAAATTGCAAGACTTTTTTTCACTTTTTTGCATATCGCCCGGAAATTCGCGGAAACTAGGGGCAAGAAGCGGTTTCCGCGTTTTTTAGCGTCTGTATCTTTGTAGGATTTGTATCCTTGGGCCAGCCCGGGCAGCGGGGGCAGGCGGATCGTTTCCGCACAGGCCGGTGAGCGTCCGGCCGTGGCTGCGCGGGCTGGTGCTGTCCGGCGGGGGCGGTTCTCCGCAGGGGGGCTGACGGCTTCAAGGGCAACCGGCAGCGCATGGCGGCGCAGGGGGCGTGCAGAAGCGGAGGTGCGGATACGGGTGCTGAAGCCTGCGCCAGCGCCCGCTTGCGGCGCAGTTTGGCGCGGAACAAACCCAAAAGGAGGAACGGTATGGCATATCGGACAGACCTTGCGGTCGAAGCATTGGACTTTGACGAGGGCAAGAAGGCGGCAAAGGCCCTGCGCGGCTTTTCCCGCACGCAGGAGGAAAGCGAAGGGTTTTCAGTGACCCGGCTGGTCATCCACACGGACGAGGTCGCGCAGGCGCTCGAAAAACCCAAGGGCACGTATGCAACGCTCGATCTCGGCGCGCTCATCCGCCGCGAGGAGGACGCGTTCCCCCGCGCCTGCCACGCGCTCGCCGGCCTTCTGCGGGAGCTGCTCGCGGGCAGCGGGGACGGTGCGGTCCTGGTTGTCGGCCTCGGCAACCGCTCGATCACCCCTGACGCGGTCGGCCCCATTGCCGCCGGGCATGTGATCGCTACCCGGCATCTCGTCTCCCACGTCCCCGAGCATTTCGCGGGCTGGCGCGCCGTGTCGGCAGTTGCGCCCGGCGTGCTCGGGCAGACCGGCGTTGAGACCGGCGAGCTGCTGCACGGCCTGCGCGACGCGGTCAAGCCTGCGGCGGTGATTGCTGTCGACGCGCTCGCGACCGGGCGGCTGTCCAACCTGATGCGCACCATACAGGTCACCAATACGGGCATCAACCCGGGCTCCGGGGTCGGCAACGCCCGCGGCGAGCTGTCCGGGAAAACGCTCGGCGTGCCGGTTGTCGCGGTGGGCGTGCCGACGGTTGTCGACGGCGCAACCATCGCGCACGAAATCTGCACACAGGCAGGGGTAACTGGCTGTGAAGCGTTGGACGACCTCGCCCAGCCGGTGCTGGTGACCACCCGAGACATCGACCGCGAAGTCAGCGACGTTGCGCGGGTGATTGGTTATGCGGTCAACCTGGCGCTGCATCCGCACCTTACCGTGGAGGACGTTGACCTGTACCTGTCCTGACGCCGGGCTGCCGCGGCGGGCAGGACGGGGGCTTGCCCTCGCCGGGCGGGCGTCCTGCGCGGACAGCGCCAAAGGGGCTTGCCCTTTTGGAAACCCGTTCTCCGCTGCGGCGGGGGACAGGCGCGCCGCGATTGCGAATACAGAACCATTTGCAGTGCTTCCTTCATAGCGGCATCCCGTCCGCTGGACAGAAATCACAGCGCATGTCATACCCGCCCGCTTTCCCACATAAGATAGAAACAACAGCCGCCCACGGCGGTATGAAATGCAGGAAAGGCAGGCGGTGCAGCATGAAGAAACGACCCGTCCGGAGGCGCGGAAACCCGATTGCGCTGCCCGCGTTCTTATGTATCATGCTTGCGGTGCTGCTGCTGGGGCTGCACTGCCTGGGCGGCGAACCGGCCTTCGAGGCCCTTCTGACCCGCCTTGCAACCAACGAGGGCTTTGTGTCGGGCGCGCTTGCGCTTGAGCTTGGCGCAGGCGGCCGCCCGGTGGTACATACCCCGGCCACGGCTGGCAGCGGGCTTTCCCAGCCGCCGGAACCGGACAAGGCTCCCGCGCCCCCCGAGCCCGCGAACGAAAGCGCATTTGCCGCGCCGGAAATTCCCGCGGGCGCGTTTTCGGAAAAAGCCGCTACGGTAGAGGTCTCCGGCACGACGGGGCTCAGCTTTGACGTAGAGGAGATGCTTGCAAACCCGCTTGAGCTGCGCAAAACCGACGGCCCGCAGGTATTGATCGTACACACCCACGGTACGGAAGCCTATACGAACGACGAAAATTACAGCTACACCTCCGAAGAAAACTTCCGCACGACCGATACCCAATACAACGTTGTAGCGGTAGGCGACCGCCTGACCGAAGTGCTTGAAAGCCACGGCATCCAGACCATCCATTGCCGGAGCATGTTCGACCACCCGTCCTACAACGGTTCATATGGGCGCTCGCTGGAAGAGATCAAGGCGCAGCTTGACGCGAACCCGTCCATACAGGTCGTAATCGACCTGCACCGCGACGATATTTCGCTGGAAGGAGGCGGCAAGATGTCGCTTGACTGGGAGCAGGACGGCGAGGAGTACGCCCGTATGATGTTCGTGATCGGCAGCGGCGAAAGCGGCCTTACCCACGAAAACTGGGAGCAGAACCTCAACTGGGCGGTCAACCTGCAAGCGAAGCTGGACGCGGCCTACCCCGGCCTGATGCGCGCGGTCAACCTGCGCAAGCAGCGCTTCAACCAGCACCTGCGGCCCGGTTCCATGATCATCGAATGCGGCGCGTCGGGCAATACGCTGACGCAGGCGCTGCGCTCCATTGAGCTGTTTGGGGGCTTCCTGGCCGCCGAACTGAACGCCGCCTGAGGCATTTCCTGCCGTCTCCCGCGAATTTTTTGAATAAATTTTGGAAAATCCGCTTGCAATGTGGAAAATAACGTGCTATACTATATCTGTTAGTTAAGAATAGTCAATGAAAGGAGTGGGGCGACCCACTCTTTCTTATTGCGGTACCACCACTTTGGGAGGGAAGCTATGCAGGCAAAGGAACTCATCCGCCGCGTGGAAGAAATGGCGCTGCCGCTGTGCAAGCAGAATGGCCTGTCGCTTTGGGACGTAGAATTTGAAAAAGAAGGCGGCGTACAGCTGCTTACCATCACCGTTGACCGCGACGGAGGCGTGGACATCAACCAGTGCGAAGCGGTTTCGCGCGCGATCGACCCGATGCTCGATGCAAAGGAGTTCGACTCGCTGCCGTCCTATACGCTGTGCGTCTCGTCAGCCGGGCTGGAACGCAAGCTGAAAAAGCCCGAGCACTACCAAAAATTCCTCGGCGCAAAGGTTGAGGTGCGTTTTTACCGCCCGATTGACGGCGCGAAAGCCGTCCAGGGCATCCTTGCAGGATACGACGGCGGCAGCGTGACGGTCGACCTCGACGGCGCGCGCCGGGTATACGAACCACAGGACATCGCGGTCTGCCGCCTTGTCGCCGACATTTAACGACTATCCCCCAGAAGTTATGCCTCTCCGTCCCGCCCGCAGGCGGAATGAAGTTTTTACTCGATTTTTTTACAAAAAAATCGCGGGAGTCCAGAGGGCGGGGCCCTTTGGCCGGGAGTCCAGAGGGCGGAGCCCTTTGGCACCGCCTGCGGAGGGCAACGCAAAAAACGCCAGTTTTAGGAGTGATTTGGAAAAAATGGCTAGAAAAAAGAAGGCCGAAAAAGAAGCGCCGAAGAGTATCTTTGAAAATAAGGAATTTTTCCTCGCCCTCGACCAGCTCGAAAAGGTCAAGGGCATCCCGGTCGACTACATGCTCGACCGCGTCGGCCAGGCGCTTATCACCGCATACAAGCGCGAGAACGACGGCATGACCGACAACATCTACGTCGTCCCCGACCGCGAACAAAACACCATCCGCATGTTTGTCCGCAAGACGGTTGTGGACGACGTCTACGAGCCCTACGAGGAGCTCTCCCTCGAGGAAGCCCGCGAATATAAACCCGGCGCGATGCTCGGCGACATCATCGACATCGACGTGCCCACCCGCTCCTTCAGCCGCATCGCCGCCCAGACCGCAAAACAGGTCATCATCCAGGGCATCCGCGAAGCCGAGCGCGGCATGGTGCTCTCCGAATTCGAGTCCAAGGAGCACGAGATCCTGACCGCCCTTGTTTCCCGCATCGACCCGCGCTCGGGCAGCATCATCCTCGAAATGGTCTCACAGGGCGAAAAGACCGAAGCCGTCCTCACCCCCAGCGAGCAGGTTGCCGGCGAGCGCTACGAGGAAGGCGACCACGTCAAGGTCTACGTGATCGAGGTGCGCAAGGGCACCCGCGGCCCGCAGGTCATGATCTCCCGCACCCACCCCGGCCTGGTCAAGCGGCTATTTGAGCTGGAAGTCCCTGAAATCCACGACGGCACCGTCGAAGTCAAGTCCATCGCCCGCGAAGCAGGCAACCGCACCAAGATCGCGGTCTGCTCGACCGACGCGAACGTCGACCCGATTGGCGCGTGCGTGGGCACCCGCGGCGCGCGCGTTGGCAACATCGTCAACGAGCTGGGCGGCGAAAAGATCGACATCATCAAGTGGTCGGAGGATACCGCGGCGTTCGTTTCGGCGGCGCTCGCCCCGGCCGACGTGGTTTCGGCGACCGTCCTGCCTGACGGCAAAAGCTGCCGCGTGATCGTCCCCGACGACCAGCTGAGCCTTGCCATCGGCAAGGAGGGCCAGAACGCCCGCCTTGCGGCGAAGCTGACCGGCTGCAAGATTGATATTGCGCCCGCCTCGCAGGCCGATTCCCTCCCGCCCATCCCCGAGCCGGAGCCCGAGCCTGAACCTGAGGAAATGCTGGAAGACGGTGCGGAAGCGGCAGAGCTTACAGAAGCGGAGGAAGCGCCTGAAGCCGGGCTGAACACCGGTGCGGCGCTGCCGGAAGCCACCGGAACTGCGGAGCCTGAGGAAGCCGCACAAAGCGACGATGAGGACGCTGCGCAGGCGCCTTCCGAAACCGACTGACCTTTTTGGGAAGGGGGATAAGAGAAACGATGCAAACCAAACGAAAGACCCCCATGCGCCAGTGCCTGGGCTGCCGGGAAATGCTGCCCAAGCGGGAGCTGATCCGCGTGGTGCGCGCCCCGGAGGGCGGCGGCATCTCGCTGGACTTCAAGGGCAAGGCCCCCGGGCGCGGCGCGTACCTGTGCGGCAAGCCGGAATGCCTGAAAAAAGCGCGCAAATCGAAAGCGGTTGAGCGCGCGTTTGGCTGCCCTGTGCCGCCCGAGGTCTATGACGCATTGGAAAAACAGCTGGAGGAGGCGGGAAATGACGGATAACGGCATTTTAAGCCTTTTGGGGCTTGCAAAACGCGCGGGCAAGCTTGCGGCGGGCGACGACCCGGTGCGCGAGCTTGCGCAGGACGGGGTGATCCGCGCGGTGTTCCTCGCGAGCGACGCAGGCGCGGCCTCCTCGCGGCAGGCGGCGTTCACCGCCGGGAAGGAGGGCGTGCCGCTGCTGACGCTCCCTGTGACGAAAGCCGAGCTCGGCGGGGCGCTCGGGCGCAACGCGTGCGCGCTGTGTGCGCTCAGCGACAGCGGCTTCGCGGCGAAGGCGGCGGAAAAGCTGGCGGCGGCCGACCCCTCGTTCGCGGAAGCCGCCAAGGCGCTCGCGGAAAAGCACGCGCGGATCCAGTCCCGGCGCGGGATCAAGAAGCATCGCGCGCCGGACGCTGCCCAAGCGCAGCCCGCGCCCCGTGCGGCGGGCAGGCCGCGCGCAGCTGACAAACCGTCCCGCCCGCGCAGCGGCGCGGCGCCGCAGAAGCGCCGGGACGGCGGGAAATTCCAGAAAAGCCGGGTGCGCAGCGCAGCCGGGGTTTCCCGGAAGCCAGCGGACAACAGCCAGCTTTCAGCTGATAAACGCCCCGCCCCGCGTAAGCGGAGGGCTGCGGCAATAGAGCAACCACGGAAATTACGGAGGTGAGCGCCCATGGCGATAGATAACAAATACAGGGTACACGAAGTTGCAAAGGACTTCAACCGGAGTACGAAAGAAATCACCGACATCCTGACCGAATACACCAAAGCACCCAAAAACCATATGCAGGTGCTCGACGACCTGGACCTGTCCATGATCTTCGAGGTCATGACCCAGAACCATCAGGTCGCCGACATTGAGTCGGTGCTGCACGAGCAGCAGGAGCAGCGGGAGAAGCAGCTTGCGGCGGCGCGCGAGAAAGCTGCGAAGCAGCAAGCGCAGCAGCCTGCGGCCAAGCCGAAGGAGAAGGAAGCCCCGCGCGGCGAGCGTTCCGGGCGCGGCGGCCGCCAGCAGCAGAAGCAGCAGCCCGCAAGGCAGCAGGCTGCGGCCAAGCAGCAGCCCGCAAAAGCGCAGCCGGGGAAGCCGCAGGCACAGCCCGCGAAGGCGCAGCCTGCGGCCAAACAGCAGCAGCCGCCAAGGCAGCAGCCTCAGCCGCAGCAGGCGGCCGGCGAAGCCCCGCGCCCGAGCAAGGTCAAGCAGGTACACCGCATTGACACGCGCGGCAGCGGCGATGTGAACCTCGCGAAATACGACGAGCGCATCGACTCCCTGGTGCCCGAGAAAGCCAATAAGATGGGCGCGGGCAAGCAGAAGCTGACCAAGCGCAGCGAGCAGCGCGGCAAGCAGCAGGTATCGAGCAAGCGCCGTGCCGAGGAGCAGGAAAAGATGCGCCGTTTGCAGCGCCAGCAGCAGATGGCGGCGGCGAAAAAGGTGCAGCTGAAGGTGCTCATCCCCGAGGAGATCAACGTCGGCGAGCTCGCCCAGCGCTTAAAGCGCACGGCGGCGGACGTGATCAAGGAGCTGATGAAGCTGGGCGTGATGGCTTCCATTTCGGAGAGCGTGGACTTTGACACCGCGGCGCTGGTTGCGGAGGAGATGGGCGCGAAGGTCGAGAAGGAAGTGCATGTGACCATTGAGGAGCGGCTGTTTGACGAATCGGAGGACCAGGAAGCCGACCTCGTCCCGCGCGACCCGGTTGTCGTGGTCATGGGCCACGTCGACCACGGCAAGACCTCGCTGCTGGACGCGATCCGCAAGACGAAGGTCACCGAGGGCGAGGCGGGCGGCATCACCCAGCACATCGGCGCGTACCGTGTGCAGGTGGGCGACAAGCCGATCACCTTCCTTGACACCCCGGGCCATGCGGCGTTTACTTCCATGCGTGCGCGCGGCGCGCAGGTCACGGATATTGCGATCCTGGTCGTAGCCGCGGACGACGGCATCATGCCGCAGACGATCGAAGCGATCAATCATGCGAAAGCGGCGGATGTGCCGATCATCGTGGCGGTCAATAAGATCGACAAGGAGGGCGCAAACCCCGACCGGATCCTCCAGCAGCTGACCGAGTACGAGCTGGTGCCCGAGGAATGGGGCGGCGACACCATCGTCTGCCAGATTTCGGCGAAGTTTGGCAAGGGCATTGAAAACCTGCTGGAAATGGTGCTGCTGACCGCGGAGGTGCAGGAGCTGCGCGCCAACCCCAACCGTCAGGCGAAGGGCACGGTCATCGAGGCGAAGCTCGACAAGGGGCGCGGCCCGGTGGCGACGGTGCTGATCCAGAACGGCACGCTGCGCGCGGGCGACGTTATCATTGCGGGCACGGCGGTTGGCCGTGTGCGTGCGATGACCAACGACGACGGGCGGAAGATCCAGTCGGCGGGGCCGTCTGTGCCGGTGGAGATCATCGGCCTTGCGGAGGTGCCCGGCGCGGGCGATATCTTCTATGCGGTCGATGACGAGCGCATGGCGCGCACGCTGGTTGAGCAGCGCAAGGACAAGGAGAAGGAAGAGCGCAACAAGCGTTTCCACAAGGTCACGCTCGACAACCTGTTCGACTCCATCCAGGAGGGGCAGATCAAGGAGCTTGGCATTATTGTGAAGGCTGACGTACAGGGCTCGGTGGAAGCGGTTACTTCTTCTTTGGAGAAGCTGACCTGCGACGAGGTACGGGTACGGGTGATCCATGGTGCGGTTGGCGCGATCAGCGAGTCGGACGTAATGCTGGCGAGCGCGTCGCATGCGATTATTGTTGGTTTCAATGTGCGTCCGGAGCGTGCGGCAGCGGAGTCGGCGCAGATCCAGGGCGTAGATATTCGGATGTACCGGATTATTTATGACTGCATTGAAGAGATGGAGCAGGCGATGAAGGGCATGCTTGCGCCCAAGTACAAGGAGGTTGTGCTGGGGCATGCGGAGGTGCGCACGACCTTCCGGGTATCGGGGGTTGGCACGATTGCGGGCTGCTATGTGCAGGACGGCAAGATCCAGCGTTCGGCGCAGCTGCGTGTGCTGCGTGACAACGTAGTCATCCACGAAGGGATGCTGGCGTCGCTCAAGCGTTTCAAGGACGATGTCAAGGAGGTCATGTCGGGCTATGAGTGTGGCTGCGGCGTTGAGAACTTCAACGACATCAAGGACGGGGACGTATTCGAGGCGTTCGTCATGGAAGAAGTCAAACCGTAACAGCGAGGAAAAACAGGGCGGCGCCGATGCCCGCCCTGTTTCCCTTCCTTCTTTCCGCCGCCTCCGCCAGGGGCGCTGCCCCTGGACCCCGCGCCTGCGCGGCGGGCGCCAAAGGGACTTGTCCCTTTGGAATCCCTTTCTCCGCCTGCGGGCGGGACGGGGGCTGTGCCTGCGGATTGACAGATATGGTTGCCCAAACCCGCTCATGAATTGGTGTAAAAATGGCAAACTATACGCGAACATTTTATTGATTTACCCAACCGCTTTTTGCGTAGATGAAGTAGTTATATTCGCAATCACTGCGCACGCATTCCCCGCCGCAGCGGATCATGGGTTTCCAAAGGGACGAGTCCCTTTGGCGCCCGCCGCGTAGGCGCGGGGGTGCAGGGGGCAGAGCCACCTGCCGCCCTGTCCGCGGAGGACATCCCGCGATAGCGGGACGTGACGAATCTATTAAAGGAGTTTTTATGGCAAATAATCGAACCCAGCGCATTTCCGAAGAGGTTATGCGCGCTCTCGCCGAGTCCATCCGCTCGGTGAAGGACCCGCGCCTGCAAAACGGGCTCGTCTCCATCACCCGCTGCGAGGTAACCGGTGACCTGCGCTATGCAAAGGTTTATATTTCAGTGCTCGGCAGCGAGGCCGACGCAAAAGAGGTAATGAAAGGGCTGAAATCGGCTTCCGGCTGGCTGCGCCGCGAGGTTGGCAGCCGTGTCCAGCTGCGCTACGCGCCAGAACTCGTGTTTACCCTCGACCATTCGATCACCCACGGCGCGCACATCTCCGAGGTGCTGGACCGGCTGGACCGCGAAGGCAGGCTCAGCGGGAGCAAGGAGGAAGAATGAACGTTACCGTACAGCAGGCTGCGGACGCGCTCCGCGAAGCCGGGGATTTTTTGATTTTGACTCACAAAAGGCCGGACGGCGATACGACCGGCTGCGCCGGGGCGCTGTGCCGGGGGCTGCGGGCGCTCGGCAAGACTGCGTTTGTGCTCCCAAACCCTGACCTGACCCCGCGCTACGGATGGCTGCTCGAGCCCCTCGCCGCGCCCGAGGGCTTTGTGCCGGGCTATGTCGTTTCAACCGACGTTGCGGATACGAATATGCTCCCGGCGGGCGCGGAAGGTTATGCGGGCAAGGTCGACCTCGTGATCGACCATCACCGTTCCAACCCCGGCTTCGGCAGGCTGAACCTGGTCCGCCCGGAGGCGGGCGGCTGCTGCGAAGTCATTTATGATATTCTGGCGGCGCTTGGCGTTGCGCTTACGCCCGAGCTGGCCGAACCCCTTTATGTCGGCGTTTCGACCGATACCGGCTGCTTCAAATTCTCGAATACGACCGTCCACACCCATGAAGTGGCGGCGGCTTGCCTTGCAACCGGCCTGGACTGCGGCGAGCTCAACCGCAGGCTGTTCGAGGTCAAGCGCTGGCAGCGCTTCCAGATGGAGCGCATTATGGTTGAGACGATGGAGTTTTATCACGACGGCTGCATTGCGGTTGCCCAGCTGCGCCGCGCCGACCTTGACCGCGTCGGCGCGACAACCGACGACCTCGACTCGATCTCCGGCCTGCCCCGCCAGGTCGAGGGCGTACAGGCAGGGCTGACGCTGACCGAAAACAAGGACGGCTCGGTGCGCCTGTCGGTGCGCTCGACCAAGGAGGTCGACGCCTCGTCGGTCTGCCGGAAGCTGGGCGGCGGCGGCCACCTGCGCGCGGGCGGCGCCTCCTTCCCGGCGGGGGTTGGCATGGAGGAAGCCAAGCGCCGCGCGCTTGCCGCAACGGAGGAAGCTTATCGTGAAAGCGGCCTCTGAGTATCACGGCGTCCTGATTGTGGACAAGCCCGCCGGGTTTACCTCGCATGACGTGGTTGCCAAGCTGCGCGGCATGTTCAGGACGCGGCGCATTGGGCACGGGGGCACGCTCGACCCGATGGCGACCGGCGTGCTGCCGGTGTTTGTCGGCGGCGCGACCAAGGCGGCGGACTTTGCGGCGGCGCAGGATAAGTCCTACCTCGCGGGGTTTACGCTGGGCTGCGCGACGGATACGCAGGACACGACTGGCACAGTGACCGAGGTGTCCGGCAGGTCTGCCGCCGCCCCGGCGGTCGAGTCGGCGCTGCGTGCGTTCGAGGGCAGGCAGATGCAGCTGCCGCCGATGTACTCCGCGGTGCAGGTCGGCGGGCAGCGCCTGTATGAGCTCGCGCGAAAGGGCGTCGAGGTAGCGCGTCCCGAGCGGGAAATTTTTATTCAGCAGATTCAGCTGGAATCGTTTGACGAGGGCACGCAGAAGGGCAGCTTTTCGGTTACATGCTCGAAAGGCACGTATGTGCGCACGCTCGTGCATGATCTGGGCGTGCGGCTGGGGACGCTTGCGGCGATGCACAGCTTGCAGCGTACCCGCGCGGGGCAGTACCCGCTTTCAGAAGCGTACACGCTCGAAGCCGTGCAGCGGGCGGCGGACGAGGGGCGGCTTGGGGCGCTCCTGCGGCCCACCGATTCGCTCTTTCTGGAATATCCGGCGGTCACGCTCGATGATTATGGTTGGAAACGGGCGCAGAACGGCGCGTTTATCGGTTTTTCGCATGCGGGCGGTTGCCCGCAGGAGCGCGGGGCGCTCTGCCGCGTCTATTATGACGGCGTGTTCCGCCTGCTCGGGCGGGTCGATGCGCTCGAGAAGGGCGGGCTGGCGCTGTTTGTACACAAAAACTTTTTCTGACGGCGTAAAGCGTGCTGGAAGCAGTGTTTTTATGGCGATTTGGCTGCAATATTTTCCTTCTGGGAGGGTTCAGGCATGATAGATAATACGCGCCCCCGCGCGATTGCGCTGGGTTATTTTGACGGCGTACACCGGGGGCACTATGCGCTTATGGAGCGGGCGGTGCAGCGGGCGCGGGAGATCGGCGGCATTGCGTCGGTGTTCACCTTTGATGTGCATCCGAGCAGCTTCATGACTGGCCGGCCCGTGCCGCTGCTGACCGCCGCCGAATACCGCGCCGAGGAGATCAAGCTGCTGGGCGGGGTGGACGAAGTGATTTTCGGGCAGTTCGAGCGGCTTCGGACGGTGGACTGGCGTGATTTTATCCATGAGCTGCTGGTTGGCGAGTTCGGCGCGCGCTGGATCATTACAGGCTTTAACAACCGGTTCGGGTACAAGGGCCTGGGCACGCCGGAGGGGCTGGCGGAGGAATGCGCGAAGCTGGGGGTCGGCTGCGACTGCATTGGTGATGTGCGCATTGATGGCACGACGGTTTCTTCGACGTATATCCGGGGGCTGATCGCGGAGGGCGACATGGAGCGCGCTGCAAGGTTCCTGGGGCATCCGTATACGATTACGGGGCATGTGGAGCATGGGCGTTCGGTCGGGCACAAGATGGGCATCCCGACGGTAAACCTGCCGCTCCCGCGGGAAATGGCGTTGCCGCCCTATGGGGTGTACGTGGCGCGGGTGCGTTTTGATGGGAAAAGCTATCCGGCGGCGACCAACATCGGGGAAAAGCCGACGTTTTCCGATCCGGGCGCGCCGACGATCGAGCCGCATCTGCTTGATTTCGACGGCGATCTTTATGGCAAGCGCATCCATGTGGAGCTGCACAAATTCCTCCGGCCGGAGCGCGCGTTTGGGTCGGTTGAGGAGCTGAAGGCGGCGATCGCAAAAAACGTGCAGCAGACCCGCGATTATTTCGCGTGACTGCTGGTTCGCCTCCGCAGCGGGCGGCGGGGCTCTGCCCCTGCACCCCGCGCCTGCGCGGCGGGCGGCAGGGCTCTGCCCTGCACCCGCTGGGGTTTCACCCCAGGCCCCGAGATGCTGCCGCATCTCTCCTCGCCTGCGGGCGGGACGGGGGCTTGGGTGTTCTTCCCATCCTTCATGCGCTATGACACAGCCCGCCAGAACGGCAGCGGGCTGGTCGGTGTAGGCGCTAATTGGTGGGCGCCCGCTTACTGCTCTCCCGCACAAAAAGCCGCTGGCATGATGACACCAGCGGCTTTTCTTTGCTTCTGTTCAGTTTTTTGGCTGCGGCTTTGCAGTTTATCTGCATCGTGGGGCTGCCTGTGCGGCGCTGGTGTTGTTAGCCGCAGATGGTTTTCTGCAAGGGGTTCTTTGTGGGTTTTGGGGGGGGGGGGACGGTTCGGTATGGCAGTGCCCGCGCCGTACAGACGCGCCCTGCGCCCGGTTTTTACGTCCCGTCCAGCTGCGCGGCGAGGTCGCCATAGCTGGGGTTGGGGAGCCCGAAGCCGCCGCCGACCTCGAGCAGTTGCCCGGTGGTATAGGCCGATTCGTCGCTTGCGAGGTAGACGACTGCTGCTGCGATTTCCTGGGGGGTGCCCATGCGCCCGAGGGGGGTGTGCCGCAGGAACAGCCTGCTGTATTCTTGCGTAAGGTTGCTGCGCACCGCTTCGGTGTCGGTCATGCCGGGGAGTATGGCGTTGCAGCGGATGCGGCTGCGCGCGCACTGCACGGCGATGTCTTTTGTTAGGAAGTTGACGGCAGCTTTGGACACGCCGTAGCCGACCCGCAGCAGGTCGGGATAGCGCCCGCCGACTGAGGAGATGTTAACGATGCTGCCGCCGCCCGCGGCGCGCATGGGGCCGATGACGGCCTGGGAGGTCAGGTAGACGCTTGCCAGGTTACGGCGCACAATCCCCATAAAATCCTCGAAGGGCGTGTGTTCGAGGTCGCGGTCGCGCGCGGGGTCGCTCACGCCGAAGTTGTTGACCAGCACGTCGATGCGCCCTTCCTCGGTGGCAACCAGCTCGGCCATTGCCGAAAGGGTTTCCTCCCGTTTTGCGTCCATATATACGGACTTGACCCACATGCCCTTGCTGGTGAGTATTTGTGCTTGTTCGCCTCCGCGCTGCTGGTCGCGCACGGCCATATACACGATTGCGCCTTCACGGGCGCAGGCTTGTACAACCTCCCAGCCGATTCCGCGCGTTGACGCGGTTACGATCACTACTTTGTTTTCCAGCCGCATTTTGCCGCTCCTTTCCGCCTGTTTTGGATAGGTTGCGCGGATTTTTGTGCGGTTATCCCGCGAAATTCTGACAGGCGCGGCAATTTTTTCTGCGTCCGTCTGCGCGGGGGCGGCAGGGCGCCGCCCTGCACCCGGCCCTCCGCGGGCAGCGCCAAAGGGGCTGGCCCCTTTGGAATCCCTTCCATCGCCTGCGGGCGGGACGAGGGGGCGGTGGATGCGCGGGGGGAGTCTGGCTGCTGCCAGTTCCGGCCTCCCCTTTACAGACAGGCTTTCGGGGTATATACTGAAAAGGCCGAAAAAACGCTTGCCCGGATACGGCAGGATTTGGTATACTATAGAAAAACACGCTTACCGGGTGCATGCTCGGGGAAAGGGACATCATGATGAGAATTACAAAGCGCGACGTGCAGGAGCTTCGCAAACGCCTGACCAAAAAAGGCTGCACCTTTGACCGGGTCACTGGCTTTTATATTAACAGCGGCAGGGAGGTTGTGCTGAGGTTCAGCGAATCCTTTGCGAATCTTCCGGAGGAGGAATTTTTTAAGTATCTGGAAATCGCGAAAAAGGTCTTTTCCGGCACGCCCGGTAAAAACCTGCTCGAGCTCAGCTTTTCGGATACCGACGAGGGGCGCGCACAGCAGGAATTCCTGCGCACGCTGCGCTCGGATAAGGACTGCACGGACGAGCTCATCGATCATTTTTACGATCTGATTATGGAGCATTACCATGCCGAGGGCAGTTATCTTGCGCTGCTGTTCCATGATATTTATGACGTGCCTGTGCGTACCAAGGACCGCCAGAAGCTGGATGACTCGGAAGAGGTTTACGAGTATATTGTCTGCGCGCTGTGCCCGGTTGACCTGTCCAAGCCCGCGCTTGGCTACCGCGAGGAGGAAAACCGCATCGGCGCGCGTGAGCGCGACTGGGTGGTCGGGATGCCCGAGGTCGGCTTTGTTTATCCTGCGTTCATTGACCGGGGCGCGGACGTGAACGCCGTCATGTATTACGCCAAGAGCGACTCCCACCCGGAGCTTATTGAGGGGCTGCTTGCCTGCGGCGCATGCCGCACCGCCGCTGAGGAAAAGCTGATGTTTGAAGACGTTATCAATGACGCGTTTGGGGATATGCAGGAGCAGGCGGAAAATACATACCTGTTCATCCAGCGCAACCTTGACGGGCTGGTTGCCATCCGCGAGGACACCGAGGAGGGCAGCGGCGATTTCGCGCTGACGGCAGAGGATGTTGCCGATGTGATCGCGGATATCGAAATGCCCGACCTTGTGCGCGAGTCCATTATAGAGGGCTGCGCCGAGATGTTCGGCGGGGATCTGCCGTCGGCGAGCCACCTTGTGGACGCGAAGCTGGCTGCGGAGGGCGAGCGCCGCGCACAGATCCTGACCCTGCAAAGGAAGATCACCGCGCTCGAGGAACAGCTGGACGAAGCGCGCGGGCTCACCACAGCAGACGCAGAGCCTGCGGAGCCCCTGGAAAACAGCGCCGAAGGCGCTGCCGTAGCGCCCAGGAAGAAGCTCGAACTGCGTTTGCCAGGCGCGCGGCGGGAATCTGTGCGCGCAGCAGTCATTGACGGGAAGCGCTGCCTGGTTATCCCGATGGAGGACGGCGAGACAGCCAGCGTGAACGGCGACACGCTGCCGCTTTGGGAGGACGGCGGGCAAGCCGATGACGCGGCTATGGAGCCCGAAGCGGTTGCAGCGCCCGCAGAAACGGCTACGGAACCCGAAGCAGGTGCAGCGTCCGCGGAAACGGCTTTGGAGCCCGAAGCGGTTGCAGCGCCCGCGGAAACGGCTATGGAGCCCGAAGAAGTTGCAGCATCCGGGGAAACCGCTGCTGTAGAAGATGCAGCGGCGCTGACCGAAGCTGCTGACGTGCCGCAAGCCGATTAACATAGAGGCCGAAAGACTGCGTCCCGCAGCGCCCGGTGAGGCGCTGCGGGGCGTGCACGCCTGCCGATGAATGCAGATGTGTTGAGAAAGCCGCCGGGATATCAAAAGCGGATTTCAGATAGGGTTAAAAGACTGCGCCCGGCAGTGCTCGGCGAGACGCTGCGGGCCGTGTATGCCTGTAAAGGAAGAAAAGGAGGCTGCTATGCTGGTCGACAGCTACAAATATGAAGATGAAATCATTGTCTGCTTGAATGTTGAAGAGCCTGAAATGATGGAAATTGGTGCGAAGATGGAGGAAATTAACCCAGAAGCCTATATGAATGGCTATAACTGGGACGCGTTTTTAACGCATTATTTTCGCCTGCACGCGCCCGATCTTCTGGAAGGGCTTGACCCTGACCCCGAGGCGGGGTCGTATGTCGGGCACTATGAAATGACCGCCGAAAACAGGAAAAAAGCTGAAAAATTTGTTGAAACCGTAACAAAGCTGCTTGAAAACGAGAATGAAATCTATCGGTTCCTTTGTGAAGAGGGCGATCGGATCGATTGGGACTGAAGCCCCCTTGGGTGCGCGGAGGGGGCGCAGCGCCGGGCGACAACAGCCTGGGAGCAGATGCCGAAAGCGGGAAATGAAGCTGAAAAAGGGATACCGAGCGGTTCCTGCGATACCTGGAACCGGTTCAAGTAAGTGATTTGTGAGGAAGGATGCAAATGGGACAGTACGTGGATGCAGGGAAAACCCAGCCTAAAAAGAGCATTTGGCTATTCGGCATGGTAATTGCTGTTTTCCTGATCATTCAATTCGATGCAGCTGCTTCTGTCATATCAAACCAGATCTTATCTATGGGAAGTACGCTGGTTGTCTGGGGTGCAGGTGCAGCTGTTATCTGGATCAAGCTGAAAAAGAAAAACTTAGAAAGTGCGCTTTATAGCAGTGTTGCTTTTTCCCGTGCAGATGCGATGATTCTTTTCTTTGCCATTGCGTGCGGCGCCGCAATGGCCCTCGGCAATTTTTTATATGCGGGGCTCAAGCCGCTGTTTGTCAGAGAGCTTTTGACGGGTTATCCATTGTATAATATCCGAAATATCATTTATTACCCGCTGGAAGTATTGCTGATGTTGGAGCTTCTGATTTGTTCACAGAAAGCGGGGGAGGTTTTTATCAAAGAAGCCCTTCAGTGGGGAGCGTTTGCGCTGTTTTTGCTGTGGGGATTACCGCATATCTTGTGGCATGGGCTTGCGGATGGCATTGTATCTGCATGCAGGGCGTTTATCTACGCGGCCCCCTTTTATGCTTCGGGGAAAAAGGTTCAAACGAGCTATATCAGTATGCTGATATTATGGTTTCTGTGAAAACGCGGGTGGCCAGTGCGAAATGATAGAGAATAGGAACGTGACAATCATTGCGGTAGAGGACAGGACCGCGCGGCTGGAAGAACAATTATTGAAGGTGTGGGAAAGCCCGGTAAAGGCAACGCACAGTTTTCTGTCAGAGGACGAAATGGCAGACATTAAAAAATACGTCCCGCGGGCTTTAAAAGAAATCCCCTGTTTGGTGATTGCGGAAGATGAAAATCAAATTCCGGTTGGTTTTATGGGCATTGCGGGGCAGCATCTTGAGATGCTCTTTATCGCTGCGGAGGAGCGGGGGAAAGGAATCGGCAAAGAACTGCTTGCATACGGGATAGACAGATATTCGGTACGTGACTTAGCGGTTAATGAACAAAACCCCCTTGCAAAAGGCTTTTATGCGCACATGGGATTCCGTGCTTATCGGAGGACGGAGCGCGACGAGCAGGGAAATCCATATCCGCTTTTATATATGCGGCTGGGTGGATAGCTTTTCGCATGCCACGATTGCTTCTGGCGAAGCAGTTTGATGAATTATTTTGGCCGGAAAGGACGGTTTTATGCAGTATCAGGACAAATCCGGGATGTTTGCTGATTTTAATTTCAAGCTTGTCGTGATCAACAGCATACTAGACAAGCAGCCCAGCTTTGAAGCGTCCCTGGCGGAAAGGAAAAAGCGGTATGTGGAACCCTATGAATGGTACAAAAACGACGAAATAATCCCGGAAATGGCGGAATTTTTCGCGGAACTGACGCTGACAGAGGAAGACTTGGCGCAGTGTACCCATCTGGTGTTCGACGGCGGCAGCGATATTTACTTCCTGCTCAAGCCGGACTGGGACGGGGAGCTGGAGATTTTCGACGTGAGGAGCCTTGCGGGGGTGGAGCGGCTGCGGAATTTGCGGTCGGTAGATTGGACTTCCATGTGTGAGCCCGCGCTGCTTGCGCCGCTCCGTGACAGCGGCATTGAGGTCAAGGACTGACAGGCTGTCCACGGCCTGGCCTGACGACGCCCTGTAAGGGAGCGTTTGCGCTGCCAGGCGAAGCGGGAACCGGCTGACGGGCAAAACGGACGATTATTCGTTTCCGGAAACGGATTGCAATTTGTGGACTGGTGCAATTGACTTGACCGGATTTCGGAATTGCTTGCGTTTTGCATGGATTTGTGATAGGATATGGCTAAAGGGAGGAATTGCACATGGCAAAAGAAAAAAAGGCAAAAAAAGGCAAAAAATCACCCAAACTGTGCCCGGAGTGCGGCAGTGAACTGCCGAAGCGTGCGAAAACATGCCCGAGCTGCGGCGCAGAATTAAAAAAGAAAGGCAAGCTTCGGATTCTGCTGCTGATCGTGGCCGTAGTGGTTGTGTTGGCGGCGGCGGCAGCGGCATTCCTGCTGTTCCGCGGGAGGGCGAACCAGCCGAAGGAGCCTTCGCTGACTGAGATCAGCACGCAAGCGCCGGCGGCAATTTTTGAAAACCCGGAGGACAGTACGAACCTGGTTGGGCAAAACCTGTACATAGACGGCGAGGCGGGGACGATTTTACGTCTGTCCGGGCAGGATTGCTGCGAGATTACGACGGAGGACGGTTCATTTGCACTGCTTTCCCGTACTTATACGCCGGTGGAAGAGTGGGAAAAGCTGGCGGAGAGCGTAAAGCTTCGTGCGTATTTCCGGTATCTGGGGCCGTCTGAGATTTTTGAGATGCCCTCGGGGGCGCTCCTGCTGATAGAGGTTGCAGAGGAAGAGGAGGAATCTGAGGAAGAGTCTGACGAAGGCTCAGAGGAGGAATCGGACGGTTAAGCCGTAAAGACGACCTGTGATCTGGGATTGCAGTCTCCGCGCCGCAGCGGCGGGAACCGGTTGCAAAGGCATGTTGCCGTCGCTGAAAGGGTTTTCGTAAGGGAAGCGGAAGCAGAGCGAAACTGAAAGTAAGCAAAGAAAAGCCGCTGGCGTTATCATGCCAGCGGCTTTTTGTGCGTTTGAGCAGTAATTGGGGGGGGCGATCCTCTACTTTCGTTAACTTACGAGCTATGGAAAATTTTAAAAGTCCAGTAATTGATTCATGATCAAATGGCTTTTTGTTTGCAGAAATTTACAAATAACCCAAATCTGCTTTAGATTCAAGCAGATTTCTTTGATTTATAGTTTCAAATACTTTTAACAGTTGTTCAGGCCCCCTCAATTTTTCGATATCTCCACCTATACGATTGGTAAGATACAATTTATTCGGAAATTCAGCTATCAGCTTTTCTTCAAAATTATCACATTGATGCCTTTTTAATATGAATACCCTAGCCGTATCCAGCGCACGGAAAAAATCGATTGAAAAGGTTGAAGTTTCCACCGCATACATGGGAAATAATGTTCGATCGAACGGTAGAGTAGAAGACCAATGACTCAAAATTCGCCTTTTAATATCCTTTGATTTTCCAATATACGCTTGCTTATATTTATCTAAAATCATTATGTAATATCCAGATACTCCATCACATTCTGATAAATTTTTTATTTCAAAGAAACGATGCTGTTTTGTGAACTTTTTAATAACAGAATCAAAATCATCATATTTTAGTTGGCTGAAGTAAATCATATTTAAATCATAATTTTGTAAACAGAGTTTACGGTATTTTTCGCACCAATCCATATTGTATTCGCTACCATCATCTGTATACGCATTTTTCGCAATAAGGGATTGAAATTTTGGCAGCGATGGCTTTGTGTTGATTAATGCAAATTCTTCTCTTATAAGGTTGAATGAATACTTCCTTTTTCTAAGTGTTATGCCCATATGCTCCATAAAGTAAATTCACTCCTTTAATTGTTTGGCAATAAGGTCAGCAATTTAAACGGTATGGAAATTTTTGCAAGTTCGGCAAACAATTCATGTTTCGAAATTACGGCAATATTAAATAACTTTAATCCGTTTAATATTGATAATAGAGATCTCTCATCTTTTGCCCTGCACCGACGCAGCCCGCCGCCGTTCTGGCGGGTTGCGTCACAGGGCACGAAGGAGGGGCAACACCCTAAAACCCCTGTCCCGCCCGCAGGCGACGGAAGGGATTCCAAAGGGGCTAGCCCCTTTGGTGCCGCCCGCGTAGGGCCGGGTGCAGGGCAGAGCCCTGCCGTCCCGCCCGCAGGCGACGGAAGGGATTCCAAAGGGGCTAGCCCCTTTGGCGCTGCCCGCGCAGGGCCGGGTGCAGGGCAGAGCCCTGCCGTGTGCGCGCCGCGCAGCCGACGGAACCCCTTAAGCGTCCAGCTGGGACTGCTTGACCAGGCGCTCGGTGTCCTGCGCAATCATCAGCTCCTCGTTCGTCGGGATTACCAGCACGCGCACCCGCGCCCAGTCAATGCTGATATCCATCTGCCGCCCGCGGAACTTGTTCTTCTCCGGGTCAATCTTAATGCCCAGGTACTCCATGTGCGAGCATACGTCCCAGCGCACCGAACGGTCGTTTTCACCTACGCCAGCCGTGAAGATAATCGCATCTACACCGCCCATCTCCGCAATGTAAGAGCCAATGATCTTCTTGACCGAGTTGTCAAACATGTCCTTCGCAAGCTTCGCACGCGCGTTGCCCTCTTCGTTCGCCGCGTCCAGGTCGCGGAAGTCCGACGATACGCCCGAAATGCCCAGCATACCCGACTTTTTATTCAAAATATTGATAACTTCCTTCGCCGAAAGCCCTTCGTTCTCCGCCAGGAACTCAATGATCGCCGGGTCAATATTGCCCGCGCGCGTGCCCATCGGCAGTCCGTCCAGCGGCGTAAAGCCCATCGACGTATCAAACGATTTGCCATTCTTGATCGCCGCAATCGACGACCCGTTGCCCAAATGGCACGTGATCAGCTTCAGCTCGTCCAGGTCACGCCCCAGCATCTCCGCCGCCTGCTGCGCAACATACTTGTGCGACGTGCCGTGGAAGCCGTACCTTCTGATCTTATACTTTTCATAGTATTCATACGGGATTGCATACATATAACTGGTCTGCGGCATGGACTGGTGGAACGCCGTGTCGAATACCGCGACCATGGGCACATCCTTGCCCATGACCTCCTGGCACGCCCGGATGCCAATCAGGTTGGGCGGGTTGTGCAGCGGCGCAAGCGGCACGCAGTCCTCAATCGCCTTGATCACCGCCTCCGTAATCAGCACCGAATCCGAGAAGAATTCACCGCCGTGTACCACACGGTGCCCGACCGCGTCGATCTCCTTCATAGAAGAAATGACGCCCTGCTCCGGGTCGAGCAGGATGTTGATAACCGCCGAAATCGCTTCCGCATGGGTCGGCATCGGCGTTTTGATCGTCGTCTTGTCCTTGCTGCCCGTATGCACCAGCACACCATCAATCCCAATGCGCTCGCACAGGCCCTTTGCCATAACCTTCCCGTCGACTGTGTCAATCAGCTGGTATTTCAGCGATGAACTGCCAGCATTGATAACCAGAACCTTCATGTAATTTATCTCCTTTTTCATTTTCTGCGGCGGTGCTGCCGCGCACCTATTTGCATTCCATACCGAAAGAGGGTATAATAGGTATATCCTGTTTCCCATTATACACGGCTTCGGCAAATAATGCAACCAATTCCCAAGTTTTTTTGGAGGAATTACCAGAATTTGCAGCTTGCCCGCTTTGATTGGGTGCCCGCCTGCCTGCGGCGGGCGGTGTTTCGAGGCGGCGGGACACCCATAACCTGCACAATAATTTACCATAATATACACAGGAAAAAACACGAAAATACAGCCCGGAGGGTAAAAATATGACGATTTGCGGGATCATTGCGGAATATAACCCGTTCCATCTCGGGCACGCCTACCACCTTGCCGAGACCCGGCGCAGGCTTGGCGGGGACGCTGCGCTGGTGTGCGCAATGAGCGGCAATTTTGTCCAGCGCGGGGACTTCGCGATCGTGGACAAATATGAGCGCGCGGCGATGGCTGCTGAGGGCGGCGCAGACCTCGTTGCAGAGCTGCCGCTGCCTGCTGCGCTTTCTTCCGCCGAGGGCTTCGCCGCGGGCGGTGTAAGCTTGCTTGCTGCGCTTGGCTGCGGCTTGCTGTCCTTTGGCGCGGAATCGGGGAGGTGCAGCTTTTGCAGCGGGCGGCAGGGCTGATGGCGCAGGAGGGCTTCCAGCCGCTGGTTGCCGCTGCGCTGCGCGAGGGGATGAGCTACCCTGCCGCCGTCCAGCACGCCGCAGCGCAGCTCGACCCGCAGGCCGCTGCGCTGCTTTCTGAACCGAACAATACGCTCGGCATTGCCTATTGCGCGGCGATCCGGGGGACGGGCATCCGCCCGATGGCTGTGCCGCGTACTGGCGCGGGGCATGACAGTGAGGCTGCGCAGGATGGGTTTGCGTCGGCCTCTTACCTGCGCGCGCGCATGACGGAAGCGTTTCCCAAAGAGAACGCCCCATGCGACCCCGAATGGCGTGCGTATCTGCCGGAGCACGCTGCCGGACGGCTTTCCCAGGCGGTCCGCGAGGGGCGCGCGCCCATGCTTGCTGCGCACTGTGATACTGCGCTGCTTTCCCAGCTGCGGCGGCTGGGGCCTGACGGCCTGCGCGAATTCGCCGCCTCCTCAGACGGTTTTTGCAACCGTTTGCTGCACGCCATCCAGAAGGGCAACACTTTTGAGGAGACCTGCGCTGCCGCCCAGACCAGGCGGTACCCGCTGGCACGGGTGCGGCGGACGCTGCTGCGCGCGTACCTTGGCTTACCGGAAGCGCTGCCGGTCGGGGCGCAGTATATCCGCGTGCTTGCGCTTTCCCCGCGCGGCGCGGAGGTGCTGCGGCAGGCGCGTCTTCCGGTGATTGTAAAGCCTGCTGCTGAGCGGGGGCTCCCGGAGGGATTGCAGTCCGCCCTGCGGTGCGACGCGCTCGCCGACGCACTGTATGCGCTGGCTGCGCCCGCAGCGGGGCAGCGGACGGCGGGTGCGCGCTGGAAGCGGACGCCGTTTGTCCGGAAACCGTGACTGCCCCTCTCGCCTGTGCGGCGGGCACCAGAGGGCTCTGCCCTCTGGACTCCCAGCAGGGCGCTGCCCTGCACCCGCTGGGGCTTACGCCCCAGACCCCGAGATGCTGTCGCATCTCTATGTCGCCTGCGGGCGGGACGGGGACTTCTGCCCGCCCTTCACGCTCCGTGACCCAGCCCGCCAGAACGGCGGCGGGCTGGTCGGTGTAGGTTATTTGATTGGTGGTTTCCCACTTAACGCTCAAAACGCACAAAAAGTCGCTGGCATTATGACACCAGCGACTTTTTTTAGCTTCTCTTAGTTTTTTATTTCTCCTGCCCGGCAAAATAACCTTACGTTTTCACCCATCTGCACATTTTTTATGGGTGAAGAGTACGCGTTTTCGGTAATAGCGCACCTATCCCCGCCGCAGCGGATAAAGGGATTCCAAAGGGGCTAGCCCCTTTGGCGCTCGCCGCGTAGGCGCGGGGTGCAGGGGCAGAGCCCCGCCGCTCGCCGCGTAGGCGCAGGGGCGGAGCAGAAAAGATTTAGCCCCAGTTTTCCGGCCTTTCTGCGTCGACCGCGGCCTTTGCAGCCTGCATATAGGTGAACACCAGCCACAGCTGCACGGCTTCAATCACAACGCCGACAACCAGCATGACGTTTGCAGCCATGTCCAGCGTGTCAATCGCCGCGTACAGCGCCGCGTCGCCGCCAGTCAGCGCCCCAATCATCAGGAACACCGAGCCCGCAACCGCCGCAAAGGTGATGACCATGCTGATGATCGAGATGTAGAAGCACCAGAGGATGCGCTTGGGCGGGTAATTGAGCTCCCGCAGCTCGCGCAGCTCCTCAAAGCCCGCGTAGGTCTGGTACTGCACCATGAGCGCAAGCACGAGGATTACAATCGCCATAATCACCATCACCACAGAGAACAGCATGCTGCCGCCCAGCACAGAGGCAATCAGCGCGTCTGACGAAGAACCGGCGCTCGCCAGCGCCGAAACCAGCACCGCAACCGCCAAGATCGTCAGCACAACCGTCAGCCCGACGTAAATCCAGAAATACTTGAACGCTTTTGCAAAGTGCCGGTTTTCGTGCCGCAGGCGGTATACCGAAATGATGCTCATAACGCTCCCCACGATGGTCAGCAGGCTGCCAAGCCCGGACAGCGACTGAATATTCGAGATCACCGAGCCGATCGCGGCAAGCGCAATGGCGATAAAAAACTGCTGGATTGCGGAATATACCTGTCTCATAAATTAGTTCCTCCCTTTTTACCTGTTTCAAATCGGTTTGCCCCTCAAAACCGGGGCGCGCCCATCGGGGCCGTTACGCTTCCGGCGCAGGTGCGGCGGGCGCAGCGGCGGGCTCTTCCTGCTTTTTGGCGAGCAGCTCGGGCAGCTGAAGCCCGGCCTGCTCAAACAGCTCGCCCATCGGCGGCACCGAGCGCAGCATTCCGGACAGGAAATCTGCGGTGCCAGTCCTGCCGTCGGCATTCTTGCCCGCGTCCCATACCGTGACCTTGTCGATCTTGATGTTCTTGATCGCTTCGACCTGGATGCGGGTCAGCGTTTCCAGCTTGTCGGCGATCATCAGCTTGACCGCAGCGTCAGGGTCGTTGCCCGCCGCCGTGACCAGGCTGCGGATGCCCTGCGCCTGCTGTTCCAGCTGCTCGCGCGCGCCGCGTGCTTCCGCTTCCATCTTCGCAAAGATGGCGTCTGCTTCGCCACGGGCACGGCGGCGGAGTACCTCGGCTTCGGCTTCCGCCTGGATTTCAGCCTGCTCCTTCGCAATCTGCGCCTTTACAATGATATCCGCTTTCTGGGTCGCGGTTTCCAGCTGGGCACGGGTCTCTTCGGCTTCCTGCTGGGCGATATAGGCTTCCTGCTTGGCCTTTGCCGCCTGCACGGCTTCGGCCGCGGTCGCGATGCGCAGCGATTCAGCCTGCTTCTCGCGGCGGATAGCTTCCGACTGCGCAATTTCGATTTTCGCGGTGTTCTCGCCGTTGATGGCGCTTGCATCGGCGGCGGCTACGTTGATACGCTGGTCGCGGTGGGCGTTGGCCTGCCCGATCTCACCGTCGCGGTTTTTCTCGGCGACGCTCTTTTTCGCGTCGTTGATCGCCTTTGCAGCGGCTTCCTTGCCCAGCGCGTCAATGTAGCCCGATTCGTCGTTGATATCGGTCACGTTGACGTTGATGAGCCGTAAGCCGATCTTTTTCAGCTCGATTTCGACATTGTTCGATACCGCAACGAGGAATTTGTCGCGGTCGGTGTTGATTTCCTCAATGTCCATCGTCGCGATGACCAGGCGCAGCTGGCCGAAGATGATGTCCTTCGCGAGCTCCTGGATTTCGGACAGCTTGAGCCCGAGCAGGCGCTCGGCAGCGTTCTGCATTACGCCGGGCTCGGTGGAGATGCCGACCGTGAAGCGCGAGGGCACGTCGATACGGATATTCTGCTTGGAAAGCGCGTTTTTCAGGTCTACGCTGATCGAGATGGGGGTCAGGTCCATGTACTGGTAGGCTTGCAGGACGGGGACGATGAATGCCGCGCCGCCATGGATGCATTTTGCCGAGCGGGTCTTGCCGCTCGCGTCGGAACCGACCTTGCCATAAATGACGAGCACCTTGTCGGCAGGGCATTTGCGGTAGCGGGACAGGATTGTGATGAGCGCCGCGAGCAGCACGACCGCGCCGACGCAGATACCGATTAAGATTTGAATCTCAAACATACCGTTTCTCCTCCACTTTTTTATGATGTTTTTTCCATATATAGTCCGCTTGCGCGGGAGCTATCAGGGAGCCGGGCGGTCAGCCTTCGTCGCGTTCGACGACCAGCGTATCGCCGATTACGTCGATCACGCGGACGGGCGCGCCGGTTTCCAGCGGCTCGGCGGAGCGGGTGACCGCGGCGCACTCGACCAGGCTGCTTTGCACCTTGAGCATGACCTTGCCCGCGCCGCCGCCGTTTGCCGGTATGACAATATATACCTGGCCGCGTTCGCCGATGCCGTTTTTCAGGTCAATCGTGCCGTTTTCGGTCAGCCGCGAGGTGGCCTGCACCAGCTTGGCGATTGCGAGCATGGCTGCGGCCCCGAGCGCAATGCCGACGGCGATGCTGCCGGTTGGCGGCGCGCCCGATGAGATCGCGCCGATGGTCGACCAGCTGAACACGGTCAGGAACGCGACGATGCCTTGCAGGGTGAACACGCGGAATAGCGCGCCGTCCGAGTGGCTGCTGCCGTCGGTATAGTCGAGGTCGCTGAGGTCGGGCGCGTCAAAATCCGCGCCGCCCTCCGGCAGGTCGAGGTCGAGCCCCGAGGTATCACTGGGGTTCGCGCCTGCGCCGCCGTCCAGGCCGCCGAGCAGCGACATGAGGGTTTGGATCACAAGGATGAGCGTCGAGGGCGCGGCGATGCAATAAAGGATGCGGAGCGTTGCGGACAGGCTTTCCCACCAGGCAGTCATAATTTCCCCCTCCTATTACAATAAGAATTACGGTGAGAGGCACGGCAGCCAACCGTGTCTTTTTCCGCATTGTTGCCAAAGCT